>CALLZN010000399.1 GCA_937858895.1 uncultured bacterium
CATGGCGCGTAGCGGCGGCATGGCGCGTAGCGGCGGCATGGCGCGTAGCGGCGGCGTCGCAGCGCCGCGTTGTAAGCCCAGCCCAAAAGGCGGGCTCGTTCCCGCGAGCCTCGTCGTTATCATCGCACTATGGATCACCGCGCCAAGGCGAGACTGCGCTTCTCGGGAGGCATCGAACACGAGCTCGATCCCAAAGCGCCGACGACCATCGGCTCGGGCGCAGAAGCCACGCTGCGCCTCGAGGATGGGCAAGTGTCCGAAGTCCACTGTGTTGTTCGTGCCCTCAAGGATGGCGGCTACGCAATCAAGGACCTGGGAAGCGAAGTCGGAACCTTCGTCGACGGACGTCGCGCCGACGCCGCGCGCCTGCAGGACAAGGCTCGCGTCCGCGTTGGCGCGACCGAGTTCGAGTTCTCGGACAAGGCCGAAGCACCGCCGCGCGCCGCACCCGAGCGCAGCGGTGCCCGCCCAGCCGAGCGCAGCGGTGACCGTTCAGCCGAGCGCGGCTCGGACCAAGCCGTCGAGCTCGCGCCGGGGACGAGGCTCGGCGGCTACGAAATCGAAGGCGTGCTCGGCCGCGGCGGCATGGGCACCGTCTACCGCGCGACCCAGCTGAGCCTCGGGCGCAAGGTCGCGATCAAGGTCCTCGCCAAGAAGCTTGCCGAAGATCCCAACTTCGTCGCGCGCTTCGAGTCCGAAGCGCGCGCTGCCGGTCGCTTCAACCACCCCAACGTCGTGCAGGTCTTCGACGTCGACGAAGACGCTGGCCGACCCTTCTACTCGATGGAGCTGTTGCCGGGCGGGAGCCTCGAGGACCGCCTGGGTCGCGAGGGCCCCCTGCCGGTCGATGACCTCGTGCGCGCGCTGCGCGACGCTTCGCTGGGCCTCGCTTACGCGGACGAGCTCGGCCTCGTCCATCGCGACATCAAGCCCGACAACCTCATGCCCGACGCCCAGGGCACGCTCAAGATCTGCGACCTCGGGCTCGCGACCGACCTCGACCAAGAAGGCGAGGGCAAGATCCTCGGCACCCCGCACTTCTTGAGCCCTGAGCAGGCCAAGAACCAGGCGGTCGGGCACCGCAGCGACATCTACTCGCTCGGCTGCAGCGCCTATCGCTTGTTGACGGGCAAGAACCCCTTCCCGAAGGCGACCGTGCGCGACATCCTCCGCGCCCACGTCAACGAAGAAGCGCCGAGCGTGCGCGCCGAGCGCAGCGACTGCCCCGACGCTGTCGACGCCTTGATCCGCCGCATGATGGCGAAGGACCCGGCCGAGCGCCCCCACGCGCGCGAAGTGACCGCGGAGCTGGATGCGATGTATGCGGGCAGCCCGGCGAGTCGCGCGCCGCTCTTCGCCGTCGTCGCCGTCGCGCTCGTGGCAATCGCTGGCGTCGCGTGGTGGTTCACGTCGGGCAACAAGGAGCCGATCACGATCGTCAAGACCGATCCTGACGCGGAGCGAGTCCGCTTCGAGAATCGCGAGAACGAGGCCGAAATCGCGCGCCTTCAAGTGCGTGAGGAGCTAGGCCTCCTCGAACGCGCCGCGGCCTACGACAAAGTCGCGAGCGACCACGCTGGCACCAAGGCGGCCGAAGTCGCGAAGCGCGACGCCCAGGCCTTGCGCGAGCGCCACGCCCGCGAAGAAGAAGAGCGCGCGGAAAACGCCGCTGCCCTCGCCAAGCGCATCGAAGGCGTCGAGCGCATCGTCAGCGGCGCCGACCAGGATCCCGTCGCGGCGTGGCAGAGCTTGATGGCCCTGGCCGGTGCTGCCAACCCAGGCTCGCCCTTCGCCAAGGCCATCGACGCGGCCAAGGACCAGGTCCAGGACCGCTTCCGCGCCCGCGCCCAGGCCGCCTACGAGCGCTTCGAGAGCTCCGCGCGCACGGCAGGCAGTGACCTCACAGCCCTCTTGACCCAGCTCGAAGAGGACCTGCGCCTCCCCAGCGACGGCGCACCGCCGAGTGTCGCGCCGTTTCACGAAGAACGCCTCGGCGCTGCCCGGGACGTGGTCGCGAGCCTGCGCAAGGAGCGGCGCGAAGCGCGCAGCGCGCGCGTCGGCGAACTCGCGAAGCTGCGCGACGAGGCGCTCTTCGGCGAGAAAGGCGCCCTGGCCCTCGTTCGCGAGGGCAAGCTCGACGCGGCCCGAGCGTCACTCGTCGCGATCGAGAAGGCACCCGAAGAGCTGAGCGACCTCGACGCGCCACGCCTGCAGCTCGTCGACTTGATCGACGGCGCGAAGACGGCTTTGCAAGCGCTCGCCGCCAAGATGGCTGCGGCGCCGGTCAAAGCGACGCTGCGCGGGGCTGCAGTCGAGATCCGCCGGGTCGAGGGCGTGCTCGCCGTGTGCGTCCTGCCGGACGGAAGCGAGGCCAAGCACGTCCTCACCGACGAAGCCGAACTCGTCGTCCACCTCTTGCGTGCCGTCGGAGCGGACCAGGCCTTCGCTCAGCGCCCACTGCCGGCCGACGCGCGCGCGCAGGCTTGCCTTGTCGTGCTCTTCGCTCTCGCCGAGGCCCTGCCCGAGGCACGGGCCTACATCGCGCGCAGCGGTGACGGCAAGGGTGCGGCGCCGAGTTTCCCGTGGCTCTACCGCGATGCGCTCGCGCGGCTCGCGACGCCTGCAGCCGCGAGCCCGGCATCGCCAGCCAATACTACCGACGCGGTCCTCGAAGAAGCCCTCGCCCTCGACGCCCTCGCCTCGATGGTGCAAGCCCTGCGGGACCAAGCCGAGGTCGCGGCCACGCATTGGGCCACGCTGCTCGAACGACGCGCGGCAGCCTCGATCGTCGCCGCCGCTCTCGGCATCGACAGCGCGAACTGACGCCGCGTCGATCATGGTGACGATGCTCCGCCGTTCTCTTCTCTCTCGTCCTTTGTCCCTACAGGTGCCCCCGTGCTGAGCCCCCATGAGATCGCGGCTGTCCGCGCCCGTGCCCGAGCTGCCGCCACAGCGATCGTCCAGCGCAGCGGCTTGCGTCCCCGCGTCGCGATGTTCCTCGGCACCGGCCACTCGGACTTCGTGGGGCGCCTCGAGTCTGCGTGCACGATCCGAACCGCCGACATGAGTGAGTTTCCCGCAGGCGTCGAGAGCAGCACGCTCATCGTCGGCCGCTATGCGGGCCACGCCGTCGTCGTCGCCGATGCCCCCCTCGCACCCTACCTCGGCGTCACCGGCCTCGAGCTCGCCTTTCCGGTGCGCGTCTTTCGCCAGATGGGCGCGGAGGTCCTGATCTTGACCGCTGGCGCTGCTGGCCTCACGCCAGGCACCGCACCCGGGAGCATCGGCCTCGTCGAAGACCACCTCAACTTTTCGACTCTGAACCCGCTCGTCGGCCACAACGATGAGTTGCTCGGGCCGCGCTTCCCTGACATGAGCGAGCCTTATGATCCCGCCTTGCGCAAGCTCGTGCGCGCGATCGCCGACGAGGCGGGCTTTCCCTTGGCAGAAGGAGTCTTCGCAGCGATCCAAGGGCCGAGCCTGCCGACGCGCGCGGAGTACCGCTACTTGCGCAACGCGGGCGCCAACTTCGTCGGCATGTCGACCGTGCCCGAGGTCCTCGCCGCGGTCCACGCGGGCTTCCGCACGGTCGCCCTGTTGGCGATCACACAGTATGTCGATCCCATCGATCCACGCCCGACCGACCTCGAGACCATGGTCGACGCCGCCGACCTCGCGGCTCCGCGCGTCAGTACCATCCTCGGCGCCTTCCTGGAGCGCCTCGAACTCGACGATTGATCAGAGGTGTGATCATGGGTGGGATCACAGGCGCGACCAAGCCAGGCGAAACACCAACGTCGCCAGCCCCCGAGTCGCCGCGCTACGCGGTCTTGCTCTCGGGCGGTGGTCGCAGCCTCGAGAACCTCGCCGACCACATCGCGGCCGGCAAGGTTGCGGGCGAGATCGCGGTCGTGATCTCCAACACGAAGCAGGCCTATGGCCTCGAGCGCGCGCGACGCCTCGGCATCCCCCACGAAGTCGTGCACCCGCGGGACTTCGATGGTCGTGAAGCTTGGGGGAGAGCCATCTACGCGATCCTTGATCGCCACGACGTCGATTGGGTCTTGCTGCTCGGCTTCCTTGCTCTGCTGCCGATCCAAGAAGAGTTCCGCGACCGCGTCCTCAACATCCACCCATCGCTGTTGCCGAAGTTCGGCGGCAAAGGCATGCACGGCCAGCACGTCCACGCGGCAGTCCTCGCCGCGGGCGAGCGCGAGAGTGGGTGCACCGTGCACTTCTGTGACGATGTCTACGACCGCGGCCGCATCGTCGTCCAACGTCGCTGTCCCGTGCTGGCCGACGACGACGTGGAGAGCCTCGCTGCGCGCGTCTTCGAAGAAGAGAAGCGCGCGCTACCAGAGGCCCTTCGCCTCCTGCCCAAGCGTCGCTGACGTTGTCAGCTGCAACCGCTCGTCGAACCGCAGTTCATGCACTTGAGGCAGGTCCCGTTGCGCACGAGCATGAACTGCTGGCACTCTTGGCACGGGTCGCCTTCGTAGCCCTTGATGCGGGCCTCGGCGATGAGGGCCGTGCGCGCATGCGAGCGCTGCGAGCCGTTCGAAGACGGAGACGCCACGGCGCGCGCCCGCGGTGCAGCGGCGATCGATACGATGGGCTCTCCGTGCTTCGAGCCTAGCTGTGCCTTCGCGCTGTTCCCCTGGTCACCGCCGCTCGGCTGGTCGCGCTTCTCCTGTCTCGAGGACGATGGCTCGGCCTTCGGCGCAGCCGGCCCGCTCGGCTCGACCTCGGTCTGTTGAGCTTCGAGGATGACCTCTTCCTTGACGTGCGCGAGGTCGTCGCGGCCGAGGTAGCTGATCGCGAGCTCGCGGAAGATGTAGTCGATGATCGAAGTCGAGAACTTGATCTTGTCGTGCCCCTGGACGACGCCCGACGGCTCGAAGCGCGTGAAGACGAAGGCGTCGACATACTCGTCGAGTGGCACACCGTGCTGGAGCCCGAGGCTGATCGCGATCGCGAAGCAGTTCATGAGGCTTCGGAAGGCGGCGCCCTCGCGGTGCATGTCGAGGAAGATCTCGCCGAGCTTGCCATCGTCGTACTCGCCCGTGCGCAAGTAGACGTTGTGACCTCCGACGACGGCCTTCTGCGTGTAGCCCTTGCGTCGATACGGGAGGGTGTGACGCACGGCCTGGATGCTCGAGGTCAGCGAGGCGACCGCGCGTTCGGCGGCGGCCGCGACGTTGGCAGGCATGGCCGTGGTCGCGCTGCTTTCGAGCGCCGCCTCGCTCGTCGCGTCGCCGTCTTCCAGATCGTCGAGCGAAAAACTCGACAGCGGCTGGCTCAACTTGGAGCCGTCGCGGTAGAGCGCGACGGCCTTGACCATGCGCTTCCACGACTCCGTGTAGGCGCGCGCGACATCGTCGATGCTCGCCTCCGTCGGCATGTTGATCGTCTTGCTGATCGCCCCCGAGAGGAAGGGCTGGGCGCTCGCCATCATGCCGATGTGCGCATCGTAGGCGATGAAGCGCCGACCGCGACGACCACAGCGGTTCGCGCAGTCGAAGACCTTCATGTCCTCCTCGAGCAGACCAGGAGCACCCTCGACCGTCATCGTGCCACAGGCATAGTCGGTCGCGATTCGCACGTCGTCAGCGCTGAAGCCGAGCTCGCGCAGGAGGTCGAAGTCGGGGGCCTGCAAGCGTTCGCGCGCGATGCCGAGGCGCTCCGTGATGAAGTCGGCGCCGAGATTCCAAACGCTGAACGGGAACGACAAGTCGAAGGCCGCAGCGAGTTGCGCCTCGATTTTGTTCAGCCCTTCGTCGTCGAAGCCGCGCTCACGCAGAGCTTCATGGTGCAACACCGGTGCGTGGCGCAGGGTGCCATGGCCCTTTGCATAGGCGACGATGCCGGCGATGCAGTCCTCGTCGTAGCCGAGCTTGCGCAAGGCCGGAGCGAGGCTCTGGTTCACGATCTTGAAGTAGCCGCCGCCGGCGAGCTTCTTGAACTTGACGAGGGCGAAGTCGGGCTCGATCCCCGTCGTGTCGCAGTCCATCACGAGGCCGATGGTGCCGGTCGGCGCGATCACCGTGACCTGGGCGTTGCGGTAGCCGAACTCTTCACCGAGGCGAAGCGCTTCGTCCCAGGCCGCGCGCGCGGCGCTCAGCAGGGGCGCCGGACATGCCTTCTCCGAGATGGGCTCGGGCATGACCGAGAGGCCTTCGTATTCGCCGACACTCGCGTTGTAGGCGGCGCGCCGGTGATTGCGCATGACCCGCAGCATCGCGTCCTTGTTGGCCTCGTAGCGGCGGAAGGGACCGAGCTCGCGCGCCATGGCAGCACTCGTCGCATAGGACTCGCCGCCGAGGATCGCCGTGAGGGCGCCGCAGATGGCGCGGCCCTCGTCGCTGTCGTAGGCAACACCCTGACGCATGAGCAGGGTGCCGAGGTTGGCGTAGCCGAGGCCGAGCGTGCGGTAGTCGAAGCTCTTCTGGGCGATGGCCGGCGACGGGAAGCTCGCCATGAGCACGCTGATCTCGAGCACGATGGTCCAGAGGCGAACCGCATGACGGTAGGCCTCGATGTCGAAGCTGAAGGATTCGCTCGCGCCTTCGCGCTCGAACTTGCAGAGATTCAGCGACGCCAGATTGCAGGCCGTGTCGTCGAGGAACATGTACTCGGAACACGGATTGCTCGCGTTGATTCGCCCGTCGACCGGACAGGTGTGCCACTCGTTGATCGTCGTGTCGAACTGCAGACCCGGGTCAGCACTCGCCCAGGCCGCGTTGCAGATCTTCTGCCAGAGCTTGCGAGCGGGAAGAGTCTTCGAGACCTTGCCGTCGGTGCGGCGAAGCAGGTCCCAAGCCTGGTCGTCCTCGAGGGCCGCCAGGAAGCTGTTCGACACGCGCACGGAGTTGTTCGAGTTCTGGCCCGAGACCGTGATGTAGGCCTCGCTGTCCCAGTTGGTGTCGTACTCGCGCAGGTCGAGTTCGCGGACGCCGAGCTCGATCGCCTGCATGGCCTTGCGCAGCAGCGCGTCGGGCACGAAGGCCGCGCGCGCTGCGCGGATGGCCTCGCGGTAGGCGCGGTTCTTCTTGATGTCGGCGTCGAGGTCGCCGCTCGCCCACGCAGCATCGAGCATGGCGCCGAGGTGCAGGCGCAGCGTCTTCGAGCCGGCGACGAGGGCCGCGACTTTCTGCTCTTCGACGACCTTCCAGTCGATGAAGTCCTCGACGTCGGGATGGTCGATGTCGAGGCACACCATCTTCGCGGCGCGGCGCGTCGTGCCGCCGGACTTGATCGCACCAGCGGCGCGGTCGCCGATCTTGAGGAAGGACATGAGCCCCGACGAGCGCCCACCGCCCGAGAGCTTCTCGTTCTCGCCGCGCAGCGCCGAGAAGTTGCTCCCGGTGCCCGAGCCGAACTTGAAGAGGCGCGCTTCGCGCGTCCAGAGGTCCATGATGCCGCCGTCGCTGACGAGGTCGTCATCGACGGACTGGATGAAGCAGGCGTGCGGCTGCGGGTGCTCGTAGGCGTTGTCAGCGCGACGCAATTCCAGGGTCGCTGGATCGACCAAGTAGTGCCCCTGCGGCGGCCCTTCGATGCCGTAGGCCCAGTGCAAGCCGGTGTTGAACCACTGCGGAGAGTTCGGCGCCGCCATCTGCGAGGCGAGCATGTAGGAGATCTCGTCGTAGAAGGCCGACGCGTCCTCAGTCGAGTCGAAGTAGCCAAAGCGCTCGCCCCAGTGCGTCCAGCAGCCAGCGAGGCGGTGGAAGACCTGGCGGGCGTCGGACTCGCGGCCGCTCGCGGGAGCCTGACCTTGCGCCTTCTCCTGCGTCGCGGGCTTCGCCTGCGGCTTGGCAGCTTTCTTGGCGTCGCGTGCAGCGCCGACTTGGCGACCAACGAAGTGCGGGCCATCGCCGCCGCGCTTGTCCGGCGCAGAAGCGTTCTGCCCCGAAGCTCCTGTAGCCCCCGAAGCTTCTGCAGCCCCCACGGGGTAGCGGAAGTCCTTCGAATCGAGCGGCTCGACGAGCGGCACCGAGGCTTTGCGGAAGTACTTCTGCGCGAGGATGTCGACAGCGACCTGACTCCACGACTCCGGCACGCGGATGTCACGGTGCTCGAAGACAAGGCTGCCGTCAGGATTCCGAATCTCGCTGGATCGCTCGACGAAGCGAAACGACTCGTAAGCTCCACCCTCGGGGGTCGTGAAACGACGCTCGATCTTCATGCGCTCCCTCCTCCAACAGCCCGCGCTGTGTCGACAGCGCGCGGCTTCCCTCTTCAAGCCCTGCTTCTTGGTCAGCCCCTCCCAAGGTGACGGCGCGAAGACCGGAACCCTAGAGGAGGCACGCGATCGAGCCGGGGCAGGTGGAAAAAGGCAGGCGCCCTCCGCGCGGGCCTCTCCCATGTCGGAGTGGCGTCGGCGCAGCGCGCCGCGAGCTTCAGCCGACGCGCGAGCATCGAGGCTCAGCGGCGGCAACCCCCGGGGCGTGCGGAGACGTCAAGGCTCCGGCCTCGACTCGGAAGCCCAATATATAGGTGGCCTCGCCCATTGCAACCCTGCATGTAGCTGCGGGCGCTTCTCGGGGGCCAGCGACCCGGGAGGCCAGGCGAGTCGCGCGTCAGCGACGCTCGAGCGCCCAGTCTTGCTCACTCGGGCGGGCGAAGCGCGCTTCGGTCGGCACGCCGTCGAGGCGACGGGCGCCATCTTCCAGATCGACGAGGACGAGGACCATGGCCCGGCGTAGGGCCGCGGCCGCCAGCGCATGAGGATCGGGCGAAAAGAGCAGGCTGCCCGCGTTGGTCGGAGCCTCGAAGCTCCGCGAACGCAAGACGGGTCGTAGCCCCGCCGCGTCCTTCGGTCCGCGCACGACGACATGCAGCTTGGCGAAACCATGGACCGTGCGTCCGACGACACGCTCTTCCACGCAGCCATAGAAGGCCGCGAGCGAGGGTTCGAGCACCCAGTCGGCCAGGGCCTCGTCGTCGACGATCTCGGTGAAGAGCTCGGCACCACCGACTTCACGACGCAGGACATCTTCGAGCATCGAAGCCAGGGGCCGCGCCCAGAAGTGGTCCTGGGTGTAGGTGCGCGGATAGACGCCGTCACCAAGCGGCGGCAAGGCTTCCCGCTCGTCCACGAGGGTCGCGATGAAGACCTTGCGAGGCTGCTTGTAACCGGCCCGGTAGCCAGTCGGCTGGTAGAGGGCGGGATTGGCCGAGAGGTCGCGGATCGATCGTTCCGACTGGCACGAGGCCGCGGCGAGGACGAGCACGGTGGTCAGGATCGTGGAGGCGCGCATGTCATTCCGGGTAGAGGAGGCTTTGGAGCCGCTCGAGGGGTGAGCGGAGGGCCAGAAGCTTCCATGTCATCGACCAGACGAAGCTCGGAACATGACATCGAATCGATGCAGGAGGTCAACGCCTGGCCTCGCTTCGCCGGTCAACGGCTGCCCGGAAGCGCGGATCGCGACGCTTGTAGTAGTCGACATCCGCAGCGCTCGGCACGTAACCAAAGAAGCCCTTCCAGATCCCACGCCCCTTCGCGAGCTGGGCCCGCATGCGACGCGGATTCCCTATGTGCAGAAGGACCGAGGGCAGCCAACCCACGACATCGAAGAGGATGAAAGAGAGCCAGAGCTTGGCCGAACCACAGCGGCGCAGCAGACGCGGCGTGTTGCAGCCGTTGAAGAACTTGCGCAGCGGCGTCGTGCCCCCACCCGACGACATGGACCCGCCATGGACGACCTCGACCCACGGAATGTAGAGGAGGCGACGGCCGCGCTCACTCAAGCGCACGCCGAGGTCGACGTCTTCGAGGTACATGAAGTAGACCTCGTCGATGCCGCCAATGGCGAGGAGGTCCGACGTGCGGTAGAGCGCGAAGGCACCGGGCAAGAAGTCGACGAGGGTCGGGTGCGAAGGCGCAGCGTCGATCGACCGGCCAATGCCGCGCTGAATGACTTCATTCGGGCCGAAGCGCAGAAAGGCACCCGCCGACCAGATGCGCTTGCCGCGCTCCGTCGTGAGCAAGGGCCCAACGCCGGCCACGCTGTCGTCACCGAGCAGGGCGTCGACGAGGGCCTCGATCGCCTTCGGCTCCGTCTCGGTATCGTTGTTGACCAGCAGGAAGAGTTCGATGCCGCGTTCGCGCGCCCGCGCGAGACCGAGATTGACCGCCGCGCAGTAGCCGACGTTGCGGCCCGGACGCAGGATCTCGACGTTGTCGCCATAACCCGACTCGGGCAGGTTGTCAGAGTTGTCGACGAGGACGACGTGGAGGCCTTCGTAGCCGCAGCGGCGCAAGGTCTCGACGGCTTCGAGGCTGTCGCGCGCCTCTCCGAAGTGCGGCATGAGGGCGAGCACAGGCGGGCGAACACGCTGCACGGGCTCGAGGATGTCGAGCTCTCCTGCAGGGACACGCGGCGATGCCGACCGATCGCTCATGCGGCCCAGCGTCCGATGTGATAGCAAAACGAAAGAAGGGCATCCAAGCTGCGCCGCACCATAGCTCCCACGCCGCCACGCGAAAGGCCCGGGTTCAGGGTCAGGGGCGGCGCCTTGACGAGGTCCCGGTCGCCGAGCGAGCGGCCTCGTTGCACGTGGGCGCGACGCAGGGCGAGTTCGCGACGTAGGCGCACGAGCGCGACCTTGCCGCGCCACCACGCACCGAGGTGCCCCTTGCGCACGACGAAGGCCATGTGAACGAGCCCGTAGACAAGAAACCCGGGTGCGAAGGCGATCAGAGCACGCCAACGGTAGTGCGTGAGCAGGAAGATCCAGCGGTTCCGCGAATGGAGGAAGCTACGCTGCGCCGCATAACCACCGCCCTCGCCGCGCGTCGAGAGCCCCTTGGTGCCACCCTTGTGGATGCAAACGGCCGTCGTGTCGACACCGATGCGATGGCCGCGCATGCGCAAGGCGTAGCTGAGCGCTAGGTCCTCGAAGAGGATGAACATCGTCTCGTCGAAGCCACCGACCTCGAGCAGGGCGTCTCGGCGAGCAGCACAGCAGAGCGAGACCGCGACATCGCAAGCGACGAAGCCGCGCTCGTGGTTCTCTTCCTGCGGGCGGTACCAGTTGCGCAGCGCGATCAAACCGACGTAGTGGAAGTTGCCGCCGTCGTAGTGAATCGCGCCCTGCGCATCGCCGAGCAAGCTGCGCGCTTGAACCAGGACGAGGCCAGGGTCCTGGCGGAGGTCGTCGATCAAGCGCTCGAGGCACCCTTCGCTCACCTCGACATCGTTGTCGATCAGGATGACGTGGTCGCAGCGAGCCTCGCGCAAGCCGCGGTTGCGCGCCGCGCTCGGACCGAGGTTGCCCTCGAGCTCGATCAGCCGCAGCGGCCAGCGCGCTGCGGCCTCGTGCTGCGCGCCATCGCTCGAGCCCGAGTCGACGACCAAGACCTCCACCGGCTCCGCGCGGAAGATCGCGGCGAGGCAGGCATCGAGGTAGGCCCGGCCGTCGTGGTTGACGACGATGACACTCGCATCGAGCCCCATGGGTTACCCCCAGTGTTGCATTGGATCCGCCCGAAGTCGTGCAGCGTGGGCCTCGTGGCCCACGTTGCGCGACTGTTC
>CALLZN010000400.1 GCA_937858895.1 uncultured bacterium
GAATCCACCGACTCACGGTGCACGCGCCGGCGAACGGGATCTACTCGCTCTTCGTCGGCTTGCCGGGCCGGCCGCCCGCCCCGCCCTTCGGCGACTTGTGGATCGACCCGGCCACGCTCTATCACATCACGACGCGGAGCGTTCCCGCCGGCTTGGCCATCCTCACGATTCCTGCAACGACCGATGCGAGCTTGCGCGGCCTCACGGCGACGTGGCAGGCCCTCGGGGTGGATGGGACGAACTACGATCTGACGAACCCGGTGATCACGACCTTGCGCTGACGCCGCATCGCGCCAGTTCACCAGCACATAGGTGCGGAAGCGACGCGAGCGTTAGATTGCCCACATGAGCGCCAGTCAGGAGCAGGTCGACGAGATCCTCGAGCGCTGCTTTGCGTCGGATTCGGCACGCTTCGAAGCCGAGGTTCGAGCGGCCTGTCTAGAGAACCCCGAGCTCGCGACTGCCATCGAAGCCCGTGTCGAGTCCTTGCGGCGCATCGGCTTCTTGGAAGTGCGCGGGCTGCCTGACATCGAGGCCTTGCGCATCGAAGACTTCACGCTCCACGAAGTGCTGGGGAGCGGCGGAATGGGAGTCGTCCATCGTGCAACACAAGAGTCCCTCGGCCGCGAAGTCGCCATCAAGCTGATTCGGCCTGAGTTCGTCTTCTTCGAAGGCGCGCGAGCACGCTTCCACCGCGAGGTCATCTCGATCTCGAGGTTGCAGCATCGCAACATCGTGCCCGTGCTCGCGTCCGGCGAAGCGAGTGGCACGCCGTGGTTTGCGATGGAGCTTCTGCGCGGCGCGTCGCTGCGTGATTTGCTCGACGAAGTCTCGACGTGCGATCCTCAGGACACGACCGCAGCCGACTACGGCAGGGCGCTTCTGAAGCGCGCGCGCATGTCGACCGAGGTCGACATCGACGCCTTCACGGGCTCACGCGTTCAGTCTGTGGTCCGCATCGTCCGCGACGTCGCCCACGCACTCGAGCACGCCCACGGCCGCGGGGTCGTGCATCGCGACGTCAAGCCATCCAACATCTCGGTCGAGCCTGACGGGACCATTCGCCTCTTCGACTTCGGCCTGGCGCGCTCGAGTGAAGTCGATGCTCGTATCACCCAGGATCCCGGCACGCTGGGATCGCTGCACTACATGCCCCCCGAAGCGCTGCGCGGCGAGGTCGTCACGCCCGAACGCGGGGACGTTTGGGCCCTCGGCGTCGTCTTCTATGAGCTCCTCGCCCATCGGCGTCCCTTCGAGAGCAAGCAGCGCGAAGCGCTTCGTCACGCGATCCTGACAGCGAAGCCGGCGAGGCCACGCGCATTCGATCGAACGATCCCCGTCGACGTCGAGATCGTCTGCGCGACCGCGCTCGAACCCTCCGAGGCACGACGCTACGCGAGTGCAGGAGACTTCGCGCGCGACCTCGACCACCTGCTCGCCCACCGCCCAATCGAAGCGCGGCCTCCGGGGCGCGCGCTGCGGCTTCGCCGCTGGGTCCAGCGCCACCCGACCGTGAGCGTGGCCCTGCTACTCGGCTTCTTCCTGGTCGTCGTCGCACCGATCTTGACCATCTCGCAGGTCCTTCGCGAACGGAACACCGCCATCGCCGAGCGCGACCGCGCCGACCGCATCGGCTACTCCGCCGGCCTGCTCGCCGCCGACACCTCGATCGGGAACTCCGAGATCAGCATCGCGAAGTCCTTCCTCGACGGCTGTGCCGAGCGGCTCCGCGGCTTCGAGTGGCAACACTTGAAGGCGCTCGTCGATTGCCGCTGCGCCCATGTCTTGATCCCGTCTCGGGCCTTCGATCTGTGCGCGTTGGACGCGCACAGCGTCGCGTGGGTTGACGGCAGTGACACACTGCGCATCGTCGAGATCCCGAGCTGCAAAACTCTCAGCACGCTGCGCATCGAGAGTTCTTCGCTGACCGCGCTCGCGGCATTTGTCAACGGAGACAGCGCTGTCGATCTCTTGGTCGGCGACGCACGAGGTACGACCCACGTCGTCGCGCGGGCAAGCACGCTCGCCCCCCGTAGCGCAATCGAGACCGGCCCGATGCCGGTCCGCCGCATCCTCGTCGACCCGAAGTCGCCTTCACGCTTCGTGATCCTGAACGCAACGCTGCTCGACGACCTCGGCCCTGCGGGGACCAGCTTGCACGTCTTCGAAGGCGCAGGCGAAGACCGAAGGCTCGTAGCCTCACGCAAGGTCGATGGGCCAGCGGCGCGCAGTGTCGTCTTCGATCCCGACCAAGAGCGGCTCTACTTGGATCGCGGCAACGACATCTTGGCTTGGGACTACCAAGCCGGTTACGAGCCGCGCCTGTTGACTCGGATGAAGCACCGAAGCAAGTCACTCGCAGTGTTGCCGCAGGAGCGAAGGCTCGTCATCGGACGTCAAGCCGCGACTCTCGTCGCGCTCTCCCTCGACGACCCGACGGACGTTCGCGTCCTCCTCATGCACGATGCACAGGTTGTCGACCTCTGCGTAAACAGCGACGGGAGGAGCTTCGCCTCCGCGAGCTGGGACAAGAGCGTCACCCTATGGAACGACCAGGAGGAAGCAGCACCGAGGCGACTGCGCGGCTCGAGCGAATCCCTCGACAAAGTCGTGCTCTGCGGCGACTTCGTCGTCGCGACGAGCTCGCGCATCGTCGCTGGCGAAGGCGAACCCGCGCTCCACGTCTGGAGCCGTTCGGCCGCCCCGCGTTCCACCTTCACGCTGCCACGACCTGCTGCCCGCTTGGCCTTCGACGCGACTGGGACGACGCTCTACGCGGGTGGCTACGACGGTGTCATCCGCGCCTTCGACTTAGAGGCAAATCGGCTGCGTTTCACGCTCGAACACGGGCGCCCTCCAACCGCCCTTCTCGTTGTCGGTGAGACGCTGCACGCGGTCGACGCCAGCGGCGCGTGGACGGTCTGGAAGGGCGAGACAAATGTGCGCCGCGCGCAGTTGGCTCACGGCATCACAGCGATGGTCCACTGTCGAGCTGACGGATCGCGTGAGCGCTTCCTCGCCGGCACGGCTGACGGGCGCATCATGTGCTTGGATGCAGCAGGCGAGGTGACCGAGGAGCTGCGCCTCGGCCCGGCTCGGGTTCGCGCGATCGCCGAGAGCCCGCGAGGGGACATGCTCTGCGCCGTCGATGATGCCGGCGATGCTCACGTGATCGCGAGCGGAGGGCTCGAGCGTCGCGTTTCGTTCCGCGCCCTCGAAGCGCGAGCCTTCGCCGTGGCCTGGTCCGCGGACGCGAGCCGCGTCTTCGTCGCTGGCAAAGACCGGAGGATCGTCTGCCACTCGTCGCTCGATGGTCGCTTGCTCGGCGTCTTGCATGGGCATGACGGCGGCGTTCACGACCTCGCGCTCAACGCTGCGGGGACTCGGCTCTTCAGCGCTGGCGCTGGCGATTTCAGCCTTCGCGTCTGGCATCCGGACAGCTTCGAGCTCCTCTCGACGATGCGCGGGCATGAAGCCGCGATCCTCGACCTCGCGATCGATGCCAATGGTCATCGTGTCGCAACCGGCGACATGCGCGGCGTCGTCCTCGTGGTCGCCGATCACTGACCGTCGACGGAGCTCGCGCGGTCATTTCGTCACTCCGTCACTCCGTCAAGATCGACGAGAGCTTGACCATCGCCCGCGCGAGCATCATGCGAACCGCGTCTTCACCGCGACCCGTGAGTTCGGCGATCTCGCGGTTGGTGTAACCGTAGATCCGCGACATCGTGAGCAGCTCGCGATAGTGTTCCGGCAGCTGCTCGAAGGCTTTGTAAACGCGCTCGATCTCCTCGTGCACGGCCGCGTCGCGGCTCGGCGTGAAGAGCGAGCCGATGTGTTCCTCGATCGAAGTGTCCCGTCCGTTGCTCGGCGCAGAGAGACTCTGCTCACGGTCCACGCTTCGCCGCTGCGCCTGCCAATAGCGAGCTCGGTCCTGGACCTTGCGCAGCGCGAGGGTGAAGAGCCAGTGTCGGAAGGCCGCCTCACTGCGATAGTCAAAGGTGTCAGCCTCGAGCAAACACTCCCGACAGACAGACTGGACGAAGTCGGATACGGAGTCCTTGGCAAGGGCTCGGTCGCTGAGGCGCAGGCGCAAGAATGCGCGGAGCCTCGGTAGGTGTCGCGCCAACAGATCCGTGAAGGCGCGCTCGTCTCCGCGCGAGGCCTCACGAACCAAATTTGCTTCCTCGTCCCAATCGGCCACAACCGCGATGATCACCGCTCCGCCGCGCCTTGGCAACTACGACGCGGTCCGCGAAGCCCTCTCGAAGCCTCACTGTTGCATAAGATCCGCCCGAAGTCGTGCGGCGTGGGCCTTTGGGTCCACGCTGCACGACTGTTCTGGCGAGTCGCTGGAGGCCACATTTCGTGACGGGCGCGCGCAGGCGACCCCTTGGGTCGTCGAGCACGATTCGGCGCGAAAGGTGGCCTCCAGAGGCCGCCAGACGGGTGGAGGTAATATCGGGTCAGCCGGGCCGTTGCCAGCCCGGC
>CALLZN010000401.1 GCA_937858895.1 uncultured bacterium
TGCGTGGGTGGCGGTCGCTTCGCTGGGCGGTGGCGGCGGCGGCTTGCCGGTCCGGTTGCTGGTTTGGATCAACTTCCCCCATTCGAGCCCCTTCTCGCTGTAGCTGAGGCGCATGTCGTCGGGCTGTCGCTTTTCGCCGTCCGCTTCGAGCTTGTCGCGCAGCGCGAGCCAGTCAGCGTTCGTCCGTGGGCCCTCCTTCCAGCCCTCGCCGCTCTCTT
This sequence comes from uncultured bacterium, assembly GCA_937858895.1. GTDB lineage: Bacteria > Planctomycetota > UBA1135 > UBA1135 > JACKHW01. The sequence continues at coordinate 219 of CALLZN010000401.1, forward strand.
TCTTGGTCTGAATTCCCTGCCAGACGAGGAGGCCAAGGAGGCCGACGCCAAGGGCGTAGATGCCGATTTCGATGGTTTCGGTGCGCATGCGAAGCTCCGACGATAGATGGCGGAGCCCGCCTGCGCCATCACCGACCCGGCTTCGACGCGACTGAGGCCGATGTCTTCCCGCGCAGTAGAGCCGCGGCGAAAGCCGCGATCAGACCGTGAGCTTGACCGATCCGCGGGAGATCCCGCGCATCTGCAGCTTGAGCTCTTCGGGGTTGTCCGAGTTCGCCAAGGCGTCTTCGTAGCTGATGTTGCCAGCCTCGTAGAGCCGGATCAGCGACTGGTTGAAGGTCATGGTGCCGTAGTAGGAGCCCTCGGCGAGGGCCTTGGGCAGCTCGCGGGTCCGCCCCTCGTTCAGGTAATCGCGGACCGTCGGCGTGTTGACGAGCAGCTCGACCGCCGGCAGCTGACCGCTGTCGTTGAGGAGGCGGATCAGACGCAGCGAGACGACGCCCGCGAGGTTGAGCGCGAGTTGCAAGCGGATCAAGGCGTGCTGGTGCGGCTCGAAGAAGGCGATGATGCGTTCGACCGTCTGCACGGCGTTGACGGTGTGTAGGGTCGAAAAGACGAGGTGCCCGGTCTCGGCGGCGTTGATCGCCGCCTCGACCGTCTCGCGGTCGCGCATTTCACCGATCAGGATCACGTCCGGCGCCTGGCGCAGCGCTTGCCGAAGCGCCGCGGCGAAGGTCGGCGCGTCGGTCCCGATCTCGCGTTGCGACACGATCGAACATTTGTCCTCGTATTGAAACTCGATCGGATCCTCGATCGTGATGATGTGCCGAGGCTCGTTCGCATTGATGAAGTTGATCATCGATGCGAGGGTCGTCGACTTACCGCTGCCCGCGACACCGGTCGCGAGGACGAGGCCGCGCCGCAACTCGCAGAGGCGCTTGAGAGGATCGACCGGCAGCGACAGGTCCTTGAAGCCCGGAATGTCCTTCTTGACGTGGCGGAAGACCAGGGCGAGCTGACCGGCTTGGCGGAAGATGTTGCACCGGAAGCGGCCGATGCCGTCGATGGACAGCGCGCGGTCGAGAGAACCGTTGTGCATGAAGTCCTCCCATCGCGCCTTGCCGACGAGAGCTTCGACGTACTTCTTCGTGAACTCGCTCGAGATCGGCGTGTCCGAGATGAAGCGGACTCGCCCGCCAGAACGAATCGCCGGAAGGCCACCCGTCTTGAGGATGAGGTCGGAAGCGCCTTCCCGGACCATGACCTTGAGGAGGTCTTCGAGCTTGATCATGTTGCGCGTGCCTGCTGCTGGATGCGCCGCCGAGGCCTTCGGGGCGTATCGAGCCTTATCGACACTCAGCCTTCGCGGCTTGCGGCAACCAGGGCCAGGACTTCGCCGATCAGGGCTTCGAGGCCCTTGTGCATGGCCGCCGATACGCGAAGGACTGGCCGTGCCAACGCGGCTTCGAAGGCATCGGCGCGCTCCTCAGCGCCAGGACCTTCGATCTTGGTGGCGGCGATCAAGGACGGTCGGCTCGCGAGCTCGGGCGAGTAGGCCTGGACCTCGGCGGCAACGATGCGCAGGGCCTCGCTCGGCTCGACGTCAGCCTCCTCCGAGCAATCGATGCAGTAGAGGAGGACGCGCGTGCGCTCGACGTGGCGCAAGAACTGGTGACCGAGGCCCTTGCCCCCCGAAGCCCCCTCGATCAGGCCCGGGATGTCGGCCAGGACGAAGCTGCTGCCGAAGCCTTGACCGCGCGTCGCCGGCGCTTCGACGATGCCGAGCACGGGAGCCAGCGTCGTGAAGGGGTAGGCCGCGATCTTCGGCCGCGCGTGCGAGAGCACAGAGAGCAGCGTGGACTTGCCGGCGTTCGGCAACCCCACGAGGCCGACGTCGGCGATGAGCTTGAGCTCGAGCCGCAGGCGCCGGACTTCACCGTCTTCACCGGGCTCGTAGTGGCGCGGCGTGCGGTTGGTCGGCGTGGCGAAGGTCTTGTTGCCACGCCCGCCGCGCCCACCGCGCACGATCTCGACGCGGCTGTCTGGCTGGTCGAGGTCGGCGAGGACGTTGCCACGCGCGGCGTCGAAGACGACTGTCCCGCGCGGGACCTTCAGGACGCGATCGGCCCCTCTGCGCCCGCTACAGTTCTTGGCGCCGCCGGGTTGACCGCTGTCGGCGGGGAAGTCGGCGTAGCCCCAGAGGTGCTGCAGGCTCGCGAGCGAAGCGTCGACCTCGAGCCATACCGACCCGCCGTTTCCGCCGGCGCCGCCGTCCGGGCCGCCACGCGGCACGAACTTCTCGCGCCGGAACGAAAGGCAGCCGTCACCGCCGCGACCGCCGATGACGAGGATGTCGAGTTCGTCGAGCAGGGCCGCTCAGGCCTCGATCGGGTCGACGTGGACGCGCTTGTTCTTCTGGAAGCGAACGATGCCGTCCTTCAGCGCGAAGAGCGTGTAGTCGTTGCCGATGCCGACGTTTTTGCCGGGATGAAACTTGGTCCCGAGCTGGCGGACGATGATGCCCCCGGCCCGGATCGACTCGCCCGCGTACTTCTTGACGCCGCGGAATTGCGGGTTTGAGTCACGAACGTTGTTGGCGGAGCCTTGCCCCTTCTTGTGTGCCATGGCGAAGCAGCCTTTGAATGTCCTGAACTTCTCAGATGCGAATGTCTTTGACCCGCGCCCGCGTGAACTGCTGGCGGTGGCCCTGCTTGCGACGGTAGTTCTTGCGACGGCGATACTTGCCGATGCGGATCTTGGCGCCCTTCTCGTGGGCGAGGACCTCGAGAGCGACGCTCGCGCCACTCACGTAGGGAGCGCCGACCTGGATCGCGGCCGTCTCGTCACCGAGCGGCCCGACGAGGCAGACCTTGTCGAGGATGATCTCCGCACCCTGCGTCCAAGCGCTGTTGTAGTCGAGGATGACGGTCTCGCCGGGTCGGCAAGTGAGCTGCTGGTTTCGGTCTTCGGCAATCGCGTACATGGCAAACTCCGGCAATCAGGGCGGAAGAGCCTAACAATCCTCCGCCAACAAGCAAGTGCTGAATCCTTCAGGCCTTGACGCCGAGGCCAGCGGGGATGTTGACCTTGGTCTCCCGCCCCTCGGAGTCGAGGAAGCGGTAGTGAACCACGTCGACCGGGTAGGACGGCTCGGACCGCAGCAAGACGAAGCGGTTGCAGAGCTCCTCGAGCTCGATCAGGTCACGGCGCTTGCGGTTGCCGAGGAACTCGCAGACCTCCGGGTTGGCGTAGACCTCGAGGCGCTCGTAGCCGGGCAGCCGGGCGAGGGCCCGCGCCGAGCGCAGCACAGCGAGAGACTTGGACGCCACGGTCCGCACGAGCGAGGTGCCCTTGCAGAGCGGACAGGTCTTGAAAACGGTCCGCTTGAGGCCGGGTCCGACGCGTTGGCGAGTGAGTTCGAGCGTGCCGAAGATCGAGATCCGACCGACGTTGATGCGCGCGCGATCGCCCTTGAGGGCGTCGCGGAAGCGCCGCTCGACCGCGCGGCGGTGCTTCTCCTGCTGCATGTCGATGAAGTCGACGATGATGACGCCGCCGAGGTCGCGCAGCTTGAGCTGGCGAACGATCTCGGGAATGGCCTCGAGGTTGGTCTTGAAGGCCGTCTCCTCGAGGTTGGCGCCGGGCTTGTAGCGCCCCGAGTTGACGTCGATCGCCACCAGCGCCTCGGTCTGCTCGATGACGATCGAGGAGCCGTGCTTGAGGTCGACCTGCGCTTGGTAGAGGCTCTCGACCGCGCTCTCGAGGCCATAGCTGTGGAAGAGCGGCGCGATGCCTGCGTGGTGCTTGATGCGCTCCACGAAGCGCGGCATCAGCTTGGACGCGAAGTCGCGCACGCGCTGGTAGACGCCTTCGTGGTCGATCACGACCTCGTCGATGTCGGGGCTGAAGAGGTCGCGCATCGTCCGCAAGACGAGGTCGGACTCGACATAGAGCGGCGCAGGCGGCCGCGTGACCTTGGCCCGCTGCACGACGACACCCCAGAGCTTCTGCAAGTACTCGAGGTCGCGCTCGAGGTCCTGGGCGCTCTTGCCGATGCCCGCGGTGCGGACAATGAAGCCGATGCCACCCGAACCGGTCGAATCGAGGTCGCGCACGATGCGCTTGAGCCGACGGCGCTCGCGCTCGTCCTCGATCTTGCGGCTGACACCGCACTTGGGGAGCGAAGGCATGAGGACGAGGCTGCGTCCTGGAAGCGAGAGGTAGGTCGTGAGCGTCGGCCCCTTGGCGCCGATGCCCTCCTTCGTGATCTGGACGACGACCTCTTGCCCCTTCTTGAGCAAGTCCTGGATCGGCACCTTGGTGCGGCGCAGGCGGCCGTTGTCCTTGCTTTGGCGACCCGGACGCTGCGCGCGCGGACTTTCTTCGCTGCCGCCCCGCGCCTCGTCTTCGCCAAGGTCATCGCGCGGGGCGTCGAGCCCGGCGCCGTATTCCGGAGCGTCACCATCGTCGGCATCCTCGGAATCGCCGCCCGCGACGGCGCCCTCGACGGCGCCCTCGACGGCGCCCTCGACGCCGCGCTCAACGGACCTCGTGCGCGGAGCACTGCTGCGCGTGTGGACGGTGCCGAAGTCCTCGACGACCGCGCTCGCGCCGTCTTCGTCGACTCCGTCCGCATCCTCTACGCTGCTCGAGGAGTCCGGGCCGCGGTCTTCGCTCGAGGCGACATCGCCATCGCGACGACGGCGGCGGCGGCGGCGGCGGCGGCGGCGG
>CALLZN010000402.1 GCA_937858895.1 uncultured bacterium
GTTGGCTGTGCCGTCCACGATCCCAAGCCCTTGGACGGGGACAATCGCCGCGCCAAGGTCATCTGTGCCGTCGTCGTGGTCCTGCAGTTGGTTTTCTTGGCGCCCTTCGTTCGCCCCGACTTGCGCGCCGTCGCTGCTTATGTCGCGATCGCCTTACTCGTGCCGTCGTACGTGGGGGACGTTCGTGGCATCTTACGGCGGCGACCGTGAGCGCTATTTCTGTCTTCGTCCTCGTCGGCTACGCGAGCCTCGTCGTCGAAGTCGTGCTCTGGCCTGTGCCGAGCGTCGCCTCGACCTATCAGCTTCTCCAGTCGCGACGCGCCAAGGGCAGCGCGGCCTTCGCGCGGGTTGCTTCGACGTTGGCGAGTCAAGTCGGCTTCTTCTTGCCGCTTGCCTTCGTATTCGTCGGTACGCCTTCGTGGGCCCTGCCCTTCGATGCTCCGACGTTGCTCGGCGTCTTCGCTGCGACCTGCATCGTCGTCGGTCGCGTCGTGACGATGTTCGCGGTGCGCGGCCTGCGAAGGGCCGGACGCAACGCCAGCATCGTGACGACTTGGCCCTTCACTTGGTCGCGCAACCCGGCGTTGGTCGGGCTCCATGTGTTTTTGTTGGGCGCCTGCCTCGCGCAACCGTCCCTCGCGGTCTTGCTCGGCTTCGTCGTCTACGTCGTGCACATGGACGGTCGGGTGCGCATCGAAGAAGAAGCGCTGACCGCGACCCACGGCTCGGCCTACCTCGCCTACAAAGCGCGTGTGCGGCGCTACGCGGGCGTCACCCGTTCGAGGCGCGTGCCGCCGTAGGTCAAGCGCAGGAAGCCCGCCGGGCCGACCAGGTTGCGCAAGAGCGCGAAGCGACGGTTCCTTCGCCGCGTCGCTGCGTCGTTCTCTTGGACCTTCTGCAGCAAGGTGATGGTGTCGACGAGGCGGGGGCCTGCGGCTTCGCGCGATCTGCGCAGCACTTCGTTCGATGCCCGTCGCACACCGCCCATGTGCCACGAGTCGTGGAAGGCGACGGTACCGCCAACGCGGAGCAACGGGAACCAAGCCGCGAAGTCCGCAGCGACGTCCTCGTAGCTGTGCGACCCGTCGATGAAGAGCAGGTCGATCGGCCCCTCGAAGTCCCGCCTCGCCTCGAGTGACGTCGCGCGCAGCGGCGTGACGAGGTCCTCGAGGCCATGCCGCGCCAAGAGCTCGACGAAGTGTGGATAGGTGTCGGCGCAACCGAGCTGTACCTCGTGCTTGGGTGAGCCGATGTGCGGATCGATGGCATAGAGCCGCGCGCCGGTAGCGCTGGCGAGGCCACCTGCGAGACACAACGTGGAACGGCCAAAGAAGGAGCCGATCTCGACGACGCGGGGCGGGGGCGCGTCGGGCGCAGCGGATGCGTGCGACGCCGCAACGGCGAGGGCGGCTTCGAAGAGCGCACGCCCTTCGCCTTCGGTGAGCCAGCCGTTGACTTCTCGTGCTCGTGCCCAGGTGGCGTCCCAGGTGCCTGCTTCCGAGTGCTGCGTCATGGTTCCGTGCGGATCCGCTAGGGGTTTGCGGCGGGTCGACGCGACGACCTCACGCGCCTGCGCCACAAGGTTGAAAGCGACTACTCGCCACGACGGAAAGGCTGGCCCGGCTTCCAGGAGTGCGGCTTGCATGCGCCCGAGACGATCGCCCGGCTCGAGAAGGCTGCGCAGCACGTCGCGCAGCGCATGGCGATCGAGGGGCTCGACGCGGATGCCGTTGCGCCCGTCGTCGACGTTCTCGATGCCCCCGCCACTGCGCCAAGCAAGCACAGGGGTCCCGGCGCTGAGGCTCTCGGCGTAGACCATGCCGTAGGGCTCGTAGCGCGACATCAAGGCGAAGAGCTCGGCCTCCTGCATGAGGAGGCGCACGTGGTCGACCGGCAAGCGACCATGAACGTGCACGCGCGCGTCGAGGCCGGCTTCGCGGACGCGATCGTGGAAGCGCCTGGCGAGGCCCGCGTCCGCGCCTTCGTCACCGACGACATCCCAGCGGAAGTCCAAGTCGCCGACTTCGGCGAGTGCCTCGAGCAGGTCGAGGTGACCCTTGCGCTCTTCGAAGTTGGCGACGGTCAGGATGCGCGGCGCTGTCGACGCTGCGTGATGCGAAGCGCGCGCCGGGAAGGCATCGACGCCGGGGACCACGACGCGCACTCGCTGCTGACCGACGCGCTCGCCGACGAGTCGCGCGCTGTACTGGCTCGTCGCGATGCAAGCCGTGGCGCCGCCCAGCGCCGTGGTCACGCGGGCTTCGAGTTCGATGTCTGCGCCGGGCGCCATGTCGGGCAAGAAGTGCACGAGCCAAAGCAAGGCACAGTCCTCGCGCGCGCAGCGCCGCGCTAGGGCCCTCGCGTCGACGTGCGCGAAGTAGAGGCTATCGAGGAGGATGATCGGCGCCGCTGGCTGTTCTTGCTCGAGCCAGGCATCGATCGCGGCGCTGCCTACGTGTTCGATCACGATGGCGCCCGCGGAGGCTTCCGCGACACGCGTGTTGTAGAGGTGGCCGCCGGTCAGAGGGTTGTCGGGGCGCGGTACGACGAGGACGAGTTCAGGCGCCATCCTGTCTCCGTTCGCGCGCTGCAGCGTCCGACGCGCGGGGATAGCGCACAAGTGGCAACCCAGCTTCGATGCTCCCGTCATAGACACGCTGCATCAGCGCCGGCAGGTCGCTGAAGTCGATCGCAGGCGCGAGCACGCCATCGAGCGCGCCATCGGCGAGAAGAGCGAGAACCCGTTCCATGCGTTGCGCATGCGACATACGCGCGCGCACGGGCTTGGCGACGTGAGCGACTTGGGTCGCGAGGATGCGCTTGCGCTCGTAATGGAAGCTCGCGCCGAGCGCGATCGAAACTTGACGGTCGCCGTACCAAGAGAGCTCGACGACCCGACCTTCGAAGCCTAGCGCGTCGATCGCGGTCTGCAGGCCCGCGCTCGTCGCCGAAGTGTGGAAGGCCACGTCGAAGCTGCCCGCTTCGACCTGCGAGACGACGTCGACCGCGAGACCGCAGTTCTCGGCGAAGCGCCGTCGCCCCGCGTCGATGTCGACGAGCGTCGCGCGATAGCCGTGGGCCTGCAGCACGAAGGCGACGAGCAAGCCGACGACGCCAGCGCCGACGATGAGCGCGCGTTCTGACCCATCGCCAACTTCAGCGTCCAAGTAGGCATTCAGCGCAGTCTCGACGTTGGGCAGCAAGGTCGCGCGCGCCGAAGGAACGGACGGCGGCAAGACCACGACGCGCCGCGCATCGACGACGGCCCAGTCCTGGTGAGGATGCATGACGTGGACGCGCTGCCCGACGTCGCGACCCGCAACGACTTCGCCGACGAGGCTGTAGCCATACTTGACCGGCAGGTCGAAGCTGCCGGCCATGTGGGCACAGGCCATGGCATCTGCGGCGCTCTTCGGCACGAGGCCGAGACCGACGACGCGCTCGGTGCCGACGCTGACCGCGGAGTATTCCGCGCGCACGAGGCTCTCGTGCAGCCGTGCATCGCCGAGCTGTTCTTCGCGCAGCGCGCCGACGCCGGGGCTCGTGACCCAATAAGCGAGGCAGCTCGCCGGAGTGCTCGTCCCCGGATCAGACCTCCTTGCTCCCGTCATACCGCAATGCTACCTCGGAGTGCCGCGACCTGGCTCGCCGATGTCGCTGCTCCTACGGCCTCTAGCTCGATGTCGTCGACGGCTTCGAACCGTCTGACGAGCCGCGTGTCGCCGCGCGGTCCGTGGGGCACAATGTCGAGTCATGACGCCCACCAATCGGAGTGCCGACGACAAGACCGGGCTTGCGGCCATGGGAACGCACGCCACGGTGGCGGCGAAGGAACGCGAGCAGGAGCGCGTCCGCAGCTGGTTCGACGCCGTCTACGAGCGGCGCGGTGTGCGCTACCTGCGTCCGGCGACGGCCTACCCGATTTACATGCAGCTCCTCGGCGTGCAGCCGGGCGAAGCCCTGCTCGACGTTGGCTGTGGACCCGGCCTCTTGCTCGAAGCAGCATTGCGGCGCGACCTGCACGCGAGCGGCGTGGATCTCTCGAGCACCGCAATCGAACTCGCCAAAGCCCGTGTGCCGGGGGCGACGGTTTGCGTCGGCAACGCCGAGGCCCTCGACTTCGAGGCCGCGCGCTTCGACTACGTGACCTGCATCGGCTCCCTCGAGCGCATGCTGGACCGGCGGCAAGTCCTTGCCGAGATGCAGCGTGTGGCCAAGCCCGAGGCGCGCTTCTGTTTCTTGGTGCGCAACTGCGAGCACGCGACCTGGCGCGTTTGGCATCGCGCGCTCGGACGGAGGAATCGAAGTGCGCATCAAGATGCGCTGACCCTCGATGCGTGGCGCGACTTGTTCGAGACCTCGGGCTTCGAGATCGAGCGCGTGCTCCCGGACCAGTGGCCGCGGCAGCGCCTGCGCCGCGCCCTCGGCCTCGGGCCGCGCGACGGGCGCGACGAGCGCGTCCACGTGGGCCGCCTGCCTCTGCGTTGGGCGCTCGAGTTCTTGTTCTTGTTGAAGAAGCGCGCGTGATGGCGGCCCTCGCAAGCACGGAGCTGCGCGCCCGTTTGTACGACAAGCTCGCGCGCCACGAGTGGCGGCGGCGGCGCTGGAAGCGTGCCGGTGATGGCGAAGCGCTCGAGTTGCACAAGGCCCTCGCCGCGCCACGTGACGGACTCGGCCCGCCTGCTGGCAAGGCTGGCCTCCATGACTGGCTTTGGGACCTGGTCGAAGCCGAGGGTGCAACTACGATCCTCGACGTCGGCTGCGGCTTCGGCGCGACCTTGCTCGCCTGGGCGCGGCGCAGCGATGCACGGCACCTGCGCTTCACGGGTCTCGGCTGCAACGCCTTCCAACTCGCGCGCGCGGCCGAGCAAGCGCAACGACTGGGCGTCGCTGAGCGCTGCACCTTCCTCCTGCAGAACTTCGAGGATGAGGTCGCGGGGCGCTTCGACCGCGTGGTCTCGATCGAGGCTTTGCTGCACGCCGACGACCTCGCGACCACGTTGGCCCAACTCACCGCGGCCCTCGTCGACGGTGGCAGCTTGCTCGTCGTCGAGGACATGCTCGAAGCCTCGGTCGCGGCCGATGACCCCGACGTGCGGGCGCTTGCCGAGGGCTGGCACACGCCGACGATCTGGACGCGCGACGCATGGCTGTCGGCGGCCAGCGCTGCTGGCCTCGTCCTCGAACACGAAGTCGACCTCTCGATGCAGGTGCCGTTTCGCACGCCCGAGCTTCTCACTGTCCGTGAGCGCCGCCTGCGTCTCGCTCGCGCTTGCGCGGTGCGCAGCGCATGGCGCAGTGTCTGCGATGCCTTCCTCGGCGGGCTCGCCCTCGAACGCCTCTATGCACGCGGGGCTTTGCGCTACGTCGTCGCCAAGTGGCGCAAGAAAGGCGCAACTCGATGACACGCCATCCCTGGCGCTCCGTTGCTGCGACGGCGATCGTCGCCTTGCCGTTGGCTGCGCTTTTCTGGATCGTCTTGGAGTATCGATCGTTCGCGCCCGAGCCGCCGATCGGGCGCGAAGTGTGGAGCGAGCTGCCCTTCGTGCACACCGACGAGGCGCTCTTCGAGTTTGCGGGGCGGCCGCGCTACCTCGTCATGGAGGCGCTGCGCTCCGCTGGCCTGCGCTTCGGTCCCGACTTCGATGTGCTGGCCTTTGCGCCCTTCGTGGTCGTCGCGGCAACCTTCGTCTTGTTGCTGCTTGCGCGCCAGCGCCTCGGCCTCGCTTCGAAGGCGAGCTTGGCTCTGGTCGCCGGGCTGCTGTGTTCGCCTGTATTCGCGACGAACTGGCTCGTCTTCGAGCGGGTCCGCGTCTACGTCCCGATGCTCGCCATTGTCGCGGCCGTGCTCTGCCTTGCGGGCGATGGCCGGCGTGGACTGCGCTTCGTGTCGGCGCTCGTCTTCGCAGCCGTCGCCGTCGCATCGCAGCGCAGCGGCGCCCTCGCTTGGTTGGGGCTCGTGCCGCTCGTCTACGCGCGTCGCGGTCTGCGCTCGGTCGTGCTCTGGATCCTCGTGTTGGCGTCTTGGACCTCGGTCGTGCACCACGATCCGGGGACGGGCAAGAGTGCTCTGCTCGCGCGCTTGGTCGAAGCACCTCTGCAGAGTCTCGACGTCGTCGGGCAGGTGATGAGCGCCGCGCTGCCGGACTGGGTGCCGGGGCGGACCTTCGACGAGACCTTGCTAGCTTGTCTCATCGTGTTCGGCTTCGTCGCTGCCGCGGCCCTCGTGCTGCGCCGCGACGCGGCTTTTCGGCAGTGCGCGCTGCCGCCCTTCTCGCTCGCCGCGGCTGGCGCCATGGCCGTCGTCGCCGTCGCGGATGAGCGCATTGGCGGCGCCATCTTTGGCAACCTCTTGGTCGAGGCCTGTCCGCTCGGCGTCTTCTTGCCGGTCTTCTCGCTCGTGACGCTCGCCCTTGCCTACCCGACGCTGACCGCTCGCCTGCGTGTCGGCGCGATCTCGATCTTCGCCTTGCTCCTTGCCCAGCAGTGGAACGTCGGCATCGACCGTGTGCGGCAAGTCGCGGTCATTCTGCGCCAAGGTGAGGCCGTCGTCTGCTTCATCGACTGCGAGGGCGTCGAGGTCACGGGGCGCCCGGCGGTCGCGACTCGCGTCGAACGCGAGGGGCTGCGCTCGCGCAACAAGCTCGGACGCTTGCAGCCCTTCGAGTCTTTGAGCGTCGCGGCATTCGACGCAAGGAGCAGCGCGGAAGCGGCGCTTGCACGCGAAGTCGGTCGTGTCGAAGGTGCTGATGGCCGGGGCGTGCGGGGCAGCGTCGCAGGCGCCGACCTGGTCCTCTTGTCTCGTTCGGGAACGGGACGCTTCTTTCGGGCAGTCGCGCCGAACCTTGGCGTGACGCCGGCTGCTTGGTTCGCGAGCTTTGACGGCGATGTGGCCTTCGAGGTCGGCGAGGTGGTGGAGGCTTGGAGCTTCGACGTGCGTGAGCGCAACGTGCAGCGCCTCGCCGCTGCTGTCCGCTGGAACGGCACGGGCTTCGACTTCGTGGAGGCCAAGTGAGCCGCGCTGCGCGCGTCGTCGTCGGGACTCTCGTCCTCGTGGCGCTGCACGTCGTGAACGCGCTGCCGTTGCCCTTCGAGGCCGCGCCGCCTTTGAAGTCGGCTTGGCCCGCCCTCCTCGTTCCGAATGCTGACATCCTCGGCATCGTGCTCTTCGGTGTCGTGCTGGGGGCGCGCCTCTCGTGGCGCGGCGTCGCTCATGTCGCGGTTGTGCTCTTCTGCTTGGTCTACGTCTACCGCTGCTTCGATGCGCTCGTCCCGGCCTTCTACGGCAAGCCCTTCGAGCCTTGGGTCGATGCGCTCGAGTTCCCGGGTCTCGTGCACTTGTTCTTGCACGAGCACACGGCCTTCGTGCAGGTCCTCCTCGTTCTTGCGTTGGTCGCTGCGCTCGTCGTCGTCTACTACGTCTTGTGGCGGGCGTTCTGCGCGGTCGTGCGAGTGAGCGACGGACCGGTCTTCGCCAGCGCTTGCTGTGTCGCCTACGGGCTCGCCCTCGCGCTCGCATGGGAGCAGCAGGATGAAGGTGGTCCACAGTCGCTGCCGCGTCCGCGCCCGAGCATGTTGGCGAAGGCGCTCGAGTACGGAATCGACGTCACTGCGGCCCGTGGTTTCTTCGTCGGGCCCATCGTCGAAGAACGGCTACGCGCCGCCGCGAAGCGCATCGAAGCCGCGCCACGGCGCCTCGAGCAATTGCGCGATGTCGACGTCTACGTGCTCTTCCTCGAGTCCTACGGTCGCGGCATCCTCGCGACGAGTGCCGTCGAGAGCTACACGCGCGCGCTCGGGCATCACGAAGCGGTGCTGGCTGCGGACGGTTGGCGAGCGCGCAGCGGTTGGCTGCGTCCTTCGGTGCGTGGGGGCGGGTCTTCGCTCGCCCACCTCGAGTTCTTGTCGGGCATCGAGATCGAGAACCGGCGCGTCTTCGACGCCGTGCTCGCGAGTCGCTACGAGGCCTTGCCGACGATCCTGCGTGCGCAAGGGCATCGGACCGTGAACGTCGAACCGGCGATGCCACGCGCGTGGCCCGAGGCTGCGTCGATGGGCTTCGAAGTCGAGTTGTTCCGCAGCTCGTTTGCCTACGAGGGGACCAGGTATGCATGGGGCGACATGCCGGATCAGTTCGCGCTCGCGACGGTCTTGCGCGACGTCGTGCAGGCGCCGCGTGAAGCGCCGCTCTTCCTGCAATACGTGTCGGTGACCGGCCACGCGCCCTTCTCGAAGATCCCGCCCTTCCTCGATCCCTGGCCGCGCGCGCTCGAGGCAGGTGCCTTCGATGGTGAGCCGTCACAGAAGTACGACATCACGTGGATGAATTATGCGACACATCCACGCGTCAAAGATGCCTATGTGGCCGCGATGCTCTACTCGCTGCAGGTCGCCTTCGCCTTCGCGCAACGCCTCGAGCGCCCTTCGCTCGTCATGATCCTCGGCGACCACCAAGCGCCGCTCGACTACACGGATCACTTCGAGCGCTTGCATGACGTGCCCTTGCATGTTTTGTCCAAGGAGGCTCGGCTCGTCGACGCCTGGAGTGGCGAGGCGTGGCTGGGACGCGCGGGTTTGGTGCCGGACTTCCCTGCCGCTTCGTTTCCGGCGCCGCGCTTCTTACAGCGCTTCTTGACGGTCTACGGACGCTGAGTGCTGTCGCAGGGCGTAGACGTGCACGCAACGCGCGCGAAACGACGAGCCTGACGGCGCGCGGTTCATAGCGTGAGATGCGCTCCTCGTTGTGCATGGGGGAGCGCACGTTGTTTCGGCGCAATGACGCGTGTTCAACGCGGATGTTCATGTGGTCCCTTGCATGTCATCCGTGACGCGGCACGCGCCTTGCCTTCATGGCGGCTCCGAGCATCGCCCCCTCGGTCCTCGCGCTTAACAGCCCGGAGCCATTTTGATGAAAGCCACTGCGTCTTCCCTTCGATCACCGTTCTCCTTCACCGCGACTTCTGTCCTGGCCAGTCTCGTCCTGGCCTCCGTGTCCGGCGCGCAAGTTCAGGACGGGCACTACGTCATCGGCGCCTTCTCTCCATCACGAGGTGCTGTCGGCATCTTCACTGCCCACCCGCGCACGCCCGGCACGCCGACGACGATCACGGGCATGCAGGGCGACCTCAAGACCTCGGGCGCGAGCTGCGTCCTCTATCGCCGCAGCGACGGAGCCATCCTTGCGGGCGAACGTGCACCTGTTGGTGGGAGCGTCGACTTGCACGTGATCTGGCTCAAGGGTTCTTCGGTGCTCTACGACGCGTCGTTCAGCGTTGGCACCGGCGGTTCCTGCTGCGGTGAGATCCCGCAGATGGCCCTGCTCGACGATGACCGCGTCGTCGTCGCGGCGACCGATGTGAGCGCTGGCCCGCTCAAGAACATTCTGACGACCGCCTACGGTTGGCAGGGGCTTGGCATCGTGGACACGACGAGTGGGCTCGTGACGTCGATTCCGATCACGAACGGCGCGCAGATCGTCGACGTCTTCAACGGCCTCGCGCTGTCGCCCGACCAAGCGACGATCTACGCCGGCACTTACGTCTCGGCGGTTGCAGGCGACATCTGGGCTGTCCCGATCGGTGGCGGCACTGCGACCAAGCTCGCGACGGTCGGTGGCGGCATTTCGAACCTGACCGTCGACAAGAACGGCGACATCTGGGCGACGACGCTGCTCGCGACCAAGGGGCTCTTCAAGGTCGACGCCAAGACCGGCAAGGTCACGGAGGTCCTTCAGCAAAACGGAGCCCTCAACGCTCTCGTCTATGACGAGGTGACTGGCAACTTCGCGGTCGCGAGCGCCAACTCCGGTCTTCCGGCGCGCTCGATCTTTTGGATGGAGCCGAATGGCACGGACCACTTGCTGAGCAGTCCGAACTTCGCGGTGCCGTCCGGCATCGACATCAACCCTTCGCCTGAGATCTTCGGCAACGGCACGCCGAGTACGGCTTCGTATGACTGGGTCATGCCGAACCCCGACGGTCTGCCCCTCGTCGGCAACCAAAGCTACGGCCTGACGGTCGCCACGACCGGCGTGGGACGGCCGGGTTGGGCCTTCTTCGGTCTGGCCCGCGGGGCGACGCCGTTGCAGGTCTTGGGGGTCGACGTGCACATCGACCTTGCGACGATCGTCGGCAGCTTCGCGTTGCCGATCGCGGCCACGAACCGCATTCCGCTGCCCCTGCCCAAGGATGCGCAGCTCGTCGGCGCGCGTCTCGTCTTCCAGAACTTCTACCTCGGTGATGCGGCCAAGCCCTTGGCGGCTTCGCCTGGAATCGAGTTCTCGGTGCTCTGATGCAACACTCGAAGTTCCAAGCGCGCTCCCTCCTCGCAACTGCCGTCATCGTCGCGACCGCGGCGCTTGGTGCTGTTGCAGCGATGCACTTGCTCGACCACGATGGCGCTCGCTTGGAGCTCCGCGGGGCGGGCAGCGAGGCAGCGGTCGATGACGGGGCCCTGTCCTTGCACGTGCACGCCAGCGCGGTCCGAGCCAAGCTCCTCGCGGAGCGCGCAGCGGTCGATCTGCCTTCGACCGCTCGCGCCGAGCTCGGGCCGCGTGCCACGGTGCAATCGCTCGGCGCCGAGGTCGCTGCCGACCGCACGGCGCGCGTGCGCGTGGTCGTGCGCGTGCACGATGCGGAACAAGGCCTCGAGGTCGTCCCAGAACTCTATGCGGTCGGTGCTGGCGGTCGCCTCGACCTCGTTGCTTCGGGCAAGGCACGACGCAGTCTGCGCGACCTGATGCAAGAACGGCTAGCCTCGAAGCCACGCGAGTACGGTACGGCTAGCCGTGAGACGACCCGCGTCTTCACCGAGGACTTCGAAGTCTCGCTGCCTGGGCGCTATCGCGTTGCCTGGCACTCGTGGCAGCGCGTCGGAGCCAGCGCGACGTGGCGGACTGCGCGCGGCCAAGGTGACGAGCGTGTCCTCACCGAGGCCCGTGACCACGAGATCCTTGTCGAGCTTGGTCGCGAAGCCTTCGCCCTCGATCCACAGCTCGACCTCCATCGTATCCCGTCGACAAGCTACTCCGCGAAGGACGGCTGAGTCTCCATGAAAGCAACCTGTCACTTCTTGCTCTGTCAAGCGCTGTTGTGCACGACAGTTCTGGCGCAGCAAGCGCCTCCAGCCACGCAGCGACCCGACCAAGGCGAGGTCGTGCTGCCGAGCGCCGAGGGCTGGAATGCCCACTTGGTCTTCGACGCTTTGGTAGGCGTCTGGACCGTGGTTACCGGGAAGGTGCATCCAGAGTACGGCTGCCCTGAGATCGTCGCCCTCGACGACCGCGGTCGCTGCACGGTGCTGCGCTCCTACAGCGGCAAGTGGACACCGGAGCCAGCAATCGAGGACGGCAAGTGGCTCGCCCCGCCGGGCGGCGGGCCGCCCCCCCACGCCTCCCCCACCCCCGCGGGCCCCGCCCGCGGGGGCCGCG
>CALLZN010000403.1 GCA_937858895.1 uncultured bacterium
TTCCGATCTCGAAGGCCTCGAAGAGGCGCTCGTCTTCGAAGCCGCCGCCGTCGTCGAAGACGGTCAGCGTCGCGCCCTCGATGGCGACCGTGACCGTGCCCTTCTCTGGGCCGAACTTGATCGCGTTGTCGACCAGGTTGACGACCATGCGTTCGAGCATGCCGCGATCGGCTCGCCCATGTCCAGCACCGCGAGTCTCGAGGCGAACGCCGCGGGTATCTGCGAGCGGACGCAGCGCTTCGACCATGCCGCGCGCAAGCTCCGCGAGGTCGATGTCGCCGATCCGGGCCTGCTCCACGCCGGCCTCGATCTTCGCCAAGGCCAGGAGGTCACCGACACGAGCGACGAGTCGGTCCACGTCGCGCGCGATGCGCTCGACAACGACCTGCTGGCGCGCTTCGAGCGGACCCACGACGCCATCGGCGAGGTTTGCGACGCTGAGCCGGAGCGAAGTGAGCGGCGTGCGCAGCTCGTGTGAGACCGTGCGAACGAAGTCCGATTTGGCATCGTCGAGCGTCTCGAGTGCGGTCGCCATCGCATCAAAACTGCGGCCGAGTTGACCAATCTCATCGCGACGGTCGATGCCGCAGCGAGCCGACAGGTCGCCGTGCTCGAGACGGGTCGCAGTCGCGGTCAAGGTCTTGACCGGCCGCAGCACGCGTGACGCGAAGACGAAACTCGCGAGGCTCGCAATCGCGATCGCGATGCCGATTCCGATCAGGACGAGGTGCCGCGCCCTTAGGTAGCCCTCTTCGATGCGGGCGCGGGGTTCCTGCACGTGAATCGTCCAGTCGCCGTAGCCGACGGCTGTCTCGGTGCGAACCTCATCGGCGATCTTCGGACCGCTGGCTGCGATCTCCACGCTGGCGTCGTCCATGCCCTTGCCGAGCGACTTCGCAGATCGCACTTCGATGCGCATGTCGCCTTGCACGAGACCAGCGAGCGCCTCGTCGAGTCGGCGCATGTCGAGGTAGCCGACCAAGGCCCCGCCCGCCTTCGCGCTGGCGTCGCCGTACGGCACGGAGATGGGGAGGGCCCTGAAGCCGAAGCTTCGCTCGATGGTCTTGGACTGGAACTGGCTGCGTTGTGAGAGCGGATCGCGCACGATGGCTTGCTGCGCGTTCGCGTGGAAGCGCGACTCGAGGAGTGAGCGCGCATTGGGAATTGCCCGCTGTGCCTGCGCGTAGTCGGTCCGCATCGTTTGCGCGATCAGCTCCGGCTGCTTTTCCGTGCCGGCAATCTGCTGCACTTCGAGGAAGAGCTGCGTCGCTTCGACGAGCACTTCGATCTGCTCCATCGCGGTCGTCCTACCGTTCGTCGCGGCCGCGGCGTCGAAGCTGTGGCTCGCAGCGAGACGCGCCATCGTCTCGAGCTTGTCGCTGCTTCGCGCCACCCACTGGCGCACGAGTCCGGCTGCGCCTTCGGCGACCAGGCTTTGGCGCCGCGTCGCATCCTCGAGGCTCGCCCGCTCGAGACCTTGCAGGATGAGCCATCCCGCACCGCCGAGTGGCAGGACGCTCGCGAGCAAGAAGAGCAGCGTGAGTCGGCGCGCGAGCGGCGATCGCAGGAGGCGGAGCACGAAGTCCATCCTCGCCTGAGCGCAAACGGTGTGCCAGCGTCACCCCAAGGATGCTACGAGGCGGCTCGGACCCTGATCCTCCGCAGCTCGAAGTGAGCCGTCTGCTCGCGCAGTCTCGCGCTGCGCACCGCGGCGATCGCGTCAGGGGAAGATCCGTAGCGTGGCTTCGGCCGACGAGCCTGTAAGGCCGGCGGACCCGAAGTAGACGGCAGCGCCGTACAGTTCGAGTCCGACGAGGGTCGATTGGGCAGGGATCGTGAGACGGATGGTGGCGCGTCCGCTCGCGTCGAGCGTGCCAACGAGGCCCAGGGCGAAGCTCATGTCGAGCACCGGTCCTGCCCCGATCGGAAGCACGTCGAACTCGCCGTAGCGATTGAGGCGGAACGGCACGACCGGGCGGAGTCGATCCGAGAAGCAGAACACGTAGCCCAGACCCGAAGTGCTTGGATCTTCGTGCTGGAGCTGCCAGGAGCCTCCGGGTTGCACACCCGCGACGTGCGGTGAGAGCGCGAAGGTCCCGAACTCGTAGTCTTCGTGCGCCGAGAGCGCGACGTACCGCTTTCGCGTTCCGTCGTAGTACTGGAGCGACGGTTGATAGTCCTTCGCATCCGGTGCCTGCACGCCGTTCACGGTGCGGAGCAAGGTCCCGTCCCAGACATGAATCTCGCCGGTAGTGAACGCAGTCTGGCGCGCCGTACCGCCATAGACCGCGACGCCGCCGAGTTCGGGGACGTGACTCAGGACACCGTGGTAGAGCGCGCTCGTCGGTGTCGCGACGATCGTCCAGCGACCGTTCTTCCACTCCTTGATGCTCGGCGTTTGCGGCGAACTGTCGGTCGTCTCAAACAGAACGCGGACCTTGCGATCCCGGTCGTAGCCGAGACTGTGCACACCCGTGGGCAGCGCTGTCGCGATACGGCGATATCCGCCCGCCGGATTCCACTCCCAGGTTTCGCCGCCATCGACGATGAAGACTGCCGTGCCCGTCGAATCGTCGTAGGTGCTCGCGCGGACGAAGGAGGGAAGCTTCGTGGGTGAGGGGGTGTGAATCCAACCGGATTCGTCGAAGCGCGATGCGCCGTCCTGGTCGAAGGAGAAGATGCCGCGTTGTGTCGAACACCACAGCAAGGCTTGAGCGCCGGGTGTCTGGATCGTCAGATCGCGAAACGATCGTCGTTCGAACAGGCTCGTGTATGCGAAATTGAATGCCGAGTAGCCGACCCGCACCGTCAAGTCTCGAATTGGATCGTGGGCTATGCGACCTCGAGTGTCGAAGCGCCGTGCCCACTGGACGCCGTCGTGTTGGTCGAGGCGGTCCGTCGAGAGGATTAATGTATGGAAGGGGACCGTCGCGGAGGCCGCCCTGGGGGCCTGCCAGTAGGTATCGTCGATGGCGAGTGTGCTACCTGGCAGCGGAACCGCCATGCCCACGAACGGATCGAAGGTCTCGAGCTGGACCAGCGAAGACTGGCCTACGCGCGTCACGATCACGGGAATCGATTGGGTGGCGATCGCCAGAACTCGTCCCTGCGGTGCCGTGCCGGTCTCGATCCACTTGGTACCGTTCCAGATCCGAGGACGCGCGGACTTGTAACCGTCGAGAGCCACGGCCCCGATCGCGCTCGCGCCGACGACGAGGCCCGATGCCCACGGTGCTTGGGAGTCGGCGAGCGTCCAGCCGCTTCCGTTCCAGATCAGCGTCTCGGTTGCGATGGAATCGCTCCGGACGTGGATGAGTTGGCGGTGCGCGAAGTCGTAGGTGATGCTACCGACCGTCTTCGACGGGTTGGTGGATGGCGTCGCGATCCAGTTCGTACCATTCCAGTGCCACAAGCTCGTGCCGTCCCAGGCGCGTACGCTCTGGATGCTGTCGTCGTACGTCAGGGCGGCACCAAGCTTCGGTTGCATTGCGGGGCGTCTGCGGATCCACCGTGTGCCGTGCCGCTCGTGGGTTTCAAGCGTGCGCTTGGGGATGCCGCCGAACATCTGCACGAACTCGCCGAAGCCGACGACGACCCCGCGCTTGTGGTCGAAGGCGTAACTCGACGGGAAGTCTCGCGACGCAGGTGGGGCGAACGCAGACCCATTCTCATTCAGGTGGCGCCACGTGTAGGGCGCTTGGGCCATCGCGGTTCCTGCGAAGATCAGTGCGACTGCAGTAACGATTCGTTTCGTGGTAAATGTGGCCATGCCGCGTCGCTTTGCAACATGCGTTCCCCCGACCAATGCTCGTGAAATGCCTGTGACATGGCCTCGTTGCTATGCTCGACACGGATGGCTCGCAGGAACGGTGCTGTCGGATGCTCCGTGGGCGTAACTCTACGCAGCTGTCGACCAGCGCGCTCGACTCGTCATGGGGGCGTCGGGAATCGCGCAACGAGAACGGCGAACAACGCGTGTGGTGCCAGCTTCAGAGCGCGCCCAAGGCCACGAGCTCGCGCTCGGCGTGCTCGGCCCATCCGCGGTTGGCGATGGGGCTCGCGGGGCTCGGGTGCAGGATGCGACCCACAGCGACTTCGACATTCTCTCCAATGTCAGCACCGAAGAGCGCCGCGCGCGCGCGATTTTCCGCGAAGCCGCCGACGCCGATCACCACGCTCGGCGCGAGCTCACGCACGAAGGCCCGCAGCGCCTCGTCGCAGATCGTGAAGACCGCGTCGCGCTCCTCCGCCGCGAGCTTGTCCGGCGTGCGGTTGCGCCCCGACTCCTCGAGGAAGAGCAGCGGGCAGTAGTTGAGCACGAAGAAGCGATCGAAGAAGGCCGCCGCCGTCCCGAAGCGCGCGCTGGCCCAACCCCATAGTCGCCGGCCGCTGACCTCGCTTCGCTTACAAGCAAAGCCATCGACACGCCGCTTACTGTGCTCTTGCTGCGGACGGCCGATCTTCACCTCGATGCCGAGGAAGTCGCGCACCGCGGCGATCTCGCCAAAGGGCACACCCGTCTGGGCCATGCCGAAGGGGCCGGGATTCATGCCGAGGAGCAAGGCGCGGCCGCGCTTCTCGCCGAAGCGCTCGAGATACTGTCGATGGGCCGCCCACGCGTAGTCGAGCGGGTCATAGACGTGCGTCACGGGCTCGGCGAAGGCGAGCGACGCGAGCTCGCGCGACATGCGCTTCGTGATCGCTTCGAGCGTCTTCGCCTTGGTCATCGCTGTGCCTCGCTTCCGCGGAAGGGCGGGACCTGCACGAATACGTCGCGGTCTTCGACGCGCACGGCGAAGCACAAAGCCGGCGCCGAGCCGGGCAGCGTGCTGCACTCGCCGCTCGTCACTGAATAGCGCCACCCGTGCCGGGGGCAGACGAGCTCTGCGCCTTCGAGGAGCCCCGCCGAGAGTTCGGCCCCGCGGTGCGGACATGAATCGCGCAAGGCGTGCAAGCTATCGCCATCGCGCACGACGCAGACTTCGAGGTCGCCGACGACGTGGCGTGAGAGGCCAGCTGGCACTTCGTCGATGCTGCAGAGGCGTTGCCAGCCATCCCGCGTGTCGGTGTTCGTTGCGCTCTGCGTTCGACGCGGTGCGTCGCGTTCGGTCAAGCGATAGATGGCGCGATGCCGCTCGCGCCCTTCATGCACATATTTCTGTGCAAAGTTGGTCGGGCCGAAGGCGAGGCCAGGGACTTCGTCGCCGTAGCTCGCTTCGCGCTCGAGGTCGCGGCGCAGCGTCGCTTCGGCGCCGAGCACGGCGAGGATCTCGCCGAAGTAACGCGTGTTGTCGGTGCCGACCAGCAGCTGGCCATCCAGGGTCAGCTTGCGGGCGACGTCGCGAGCGAACGCTGCGTCGAAGAGCCGGCGCTTGCGGTGGCGGCGCTTGGGCCAGGGGTCTGGGTGGTAAACATGAATGCGCGCGAGTGAGCGGTCCGGCACGCTGTCCGCCAAGAAGAGCCGCGCGTCGTCCGCCACGAGCCAGACGTTCTCGAGGCCTTGCACGCGGTCGGCGCAGTAGCGCGCGTATTCGACGCCTGCCTCACAACCAACAAAATACGTCTCGGGCCGCGAAGTGGCGGCGGCCGCCAAGAAGGCTCCCTTACCGCAGCCGATCTCGAGTTCGATGGGGCCCGGCCACGCGGCGGGCACGATGTCCTGCCATGGCAAGCTCTCGTCGCCGGCGACGACCACGCGGTGATCGGGCGAAGCCTCGACGCGGACGCTGCTACGAAAGGTCAGGCGCCCGGACGGATGCACGCGCGTCGGCGCGCGGCGCGGGCCTTGACCTTCGGCAGGTTGCTCTCGATCAGGCTCACTTGGCTCGGCGCGCTTCATCGCGCCATCATGCGGAAACCGCGTAGCGGAAGCGAGCGCAGGCCGCAGGCGCGCCGGCTACGATGCACGCATGATCTCGACCATGAGTGTCCTGGTGAGCGCCCGATGAGCGCCAATCGTTGGAGTCGCGGGGCCTGGCGCTTCGCCCAAGTCGCCGTTCTGGCAGTCGCTGTCTTCGCGCTCGCGCCGAGCCGCGCGCCCGCGCAGTCTGCCGCCGACAAAGCCGAGTACGCGCGCCGCTACAAGGCGCTCGACGCGAAGGACGCCGACGGCTTCGCCGCCCTCGGCGTTTGGTGCAAAGAAAAGCAGCTCGATACCTACGCAGGGGTCTGCCTCAAGAAGGCGCTCAAGATCGACCCGCAGAACAAGACCGCCAACGAGGCGATCGGCAACGTGCTCTTCGAGGGCACGTGGCAGAAGCCCGAAGAGGTCGCCGCCAAGCAAGCCGAGAAGCGCGCGCGCGAAGCGGCCGCGGCCGCCAAGAAGGCTGCCGACGAAGCGCGCAAGAAGGGCGGTCCCCTCGATCCCGCCAACGAAGAAGAGAACGCCGTCCATGTCAGGAGCAGCTTCCGCGCCGGCGGCAAGGACGCGGCGGCGCTCGTCGAGGCCTTCGTCGCGGCCGGTGGCTTCGACGAGACGCGCTGGTCGGCGGCGCGGAGCCCGCACGTGCGCATCGTCGCTTCGGCGAGCGAAGCCGAGGTCCAGCGTCTCTGCGAGATCGGCGAGTTCGCCTACCGCAAGCTGTCGTGGGTCACCTTCGGCACGCCCGAGTCGCGGCGCTTCGAGCCCCACGGCGGGGTCATGGAGTTCGTGCTCGCCGACGATCCCGAGATGGAGGCCAGCATCGACCTCGTGCAGAAGCGCTGGCCAGCCCTCGTCGGGCACAACGACTTCGCCGGCATGGCCGCCTACGTGCGCAAGAACAAGCTCGAGTTCGCGGACTTCCTCGATCCGCCTGTGCACTTGCACTGGAACCCGGAGAACCGCCCGTCGACGGTCGCCAACGGCGTCGGGCGCGCCATCGTCGGCACGGGGCTGACCGCGAAGTTCGCCGAACCCAAGCTCTCGGGCGGCGAGAGCGGGCCATCGATGATGAACTGGTTCCTCGAAGGCGCGGGCGTCTGGGCCTCGCTCGAGGCGGTCGGCATCAACGACCTCTACCGCATCGACGGGACGCGCTACGAAGGCGACGCCATTGTCTCGAAGGCGATGGAGATCCCCTGGTGCGAGCTCGCGCACGAGATGGCGACGACGGGTTCGGCCGAGGGGCGCGCTTCGCGCACCTTCCCGCAGCTCGCGCGCGCGCAGCTGCGCGATTGGTATCGCGCAGACCTCGTCCAGGCATGGTCGCTCTTCGACTACCTCGTGCGCGAGCGTCAGTCCGAGTATCGCGAGCTCGTGCGCACGCTCAGTGAGGTCGGTCTGCGCCGCGGTTTCATCGAGGTCTTCGGAAGCGCCGAAGCGAAGACGCGCGGGCAGCAGGCCGTCAAGGCCAACGACGACCGCAAGCTCAACGACGTCTTCGAGGAAGTTGGCGACGTCTTCGACCGCGCGTGGCGCACCTGGGCCAAGGAGGCCTATGCGCCGGGGGGCAAGGCGTTCCGCCGCTTCGAGGACGCGCCCTTCCGCGCCCCGCTCGCCGAAACACCGCCGAAGGAAGGCAAGCCCGGCGCCGATGGCAAGAAGGGCAAGTGACGCGCGGCTCGTCGGCGTGCCGTCATCGGCTCGAGCGTTGGAGCGTTGCCGCGCGGGAGTGAGGGAGCGTGGTGGAGGATAGGGGACTCGAACCCCTGACCTCTACAATGCCATTGTAGCGCTCTCCCAACTGAGCTAATCCCCCG
>CALLZN010000404.1 GCA_937858895.1 uncultured bacterium
GTCGGGGGGCGAGCGTCCCCTCCTCTTCGTCCCGGCGCGCCACCGCCGCTTCGTCGTCGCGCAGACGCTGCGTTCGGGCCAGTACATCGACCTCGGCGACTTGCGGCTCGAAGGTGGGCGGCGGCTCAGCGGCGTCGTCGTCGACGACAGCGGCAAGCCGGTGGTCGGCGCGCGGGTGACGCCCAGGGAGACGACTTCGCTCTCGGGTCAAGCGAGCACCTACTTCGCGAAGCGGCGCAGCGTCGTCGCCGCCGCAGGCGGCGCCTTCGAGATCGACGGCCTGCCCGAGGAAGTGCGGCTCATGGCCAGCGCCAAGGGCTACGCCTCGGTCGAGCATGACGTCGCCGATGACGCGTCGAGCGTGACCCTCGTCCTGGCCCCGAAGGGGGCGGTCTCGGGCGGCGTCGTCGCCATGGGCGCGCGCGGCAGCGAAGCCGTAGCTGCGGCGAGGGTCTTGGCCTTGATGGAAGGCGGAGCTTGGCAAGTCCACGAGGCGTCGTGCGACGAGGACGGGCGCTTCGAATTCGCGAGCTTGCCGGCCGGTCGTTACCGCTTTGCCGCCGACAAGCCCGGCCAGGGCTTCGGGGAAGTCACTGGCGTCGACATCCCTGCGCGCGGCCGCACGGGCATCGAGATCCGCATGACGCTTGGCCCGACGCTGAGTGTCGATGTCGTCGACGCGAACGGCAAGCCGGTCGAGGGTGCAGAGGTCAAGGCCTGGCACGTTCCGAATCCCCCGGTCAACTCGCTGCCCGTCGAGCGGACGGCCAAGACCAACGCCACCGGCCGGGCGGACTTCAAGGGCATGTGGCTCCAGGCGACGCGCGTGCAGGTGGAACACCGAGGCTACGTCGACGCGAACCTCGAGATCGCGCCCCTCGCGCGCGACCAAGTCCACCAAGTCGTGCTGCGTCGCGGCGGTCGCATCGTTGGTCGCGTCGTCGAGGACCGCGGCGAGCCAGTCGGCCTCGTGAATGTGCACGCGAAGCAGCGCACCCCAGGCGCCGACGAGGACTCCATGACCGTGTCCTTCGGCTTTGACGACTCAGCCAAGAGCGCCGCCGACGGCAGCTTCGACATCGGCCCTCTCGCGCCCGGCACCTACAACGTTGGCGCGCTGCGGCCACGCATGCGCAAGGGCAGCAACTTCAGCTTCGAGTTGCCCCAGAAGACGTCGGACAGCGATGTCGCCGTGACCGTTCAGGAAGGCCAGGACAGCAAGGTCGTCGTGACCTTGCCGCGGCCCGGCTCCATCGGAGGCATGGTGCGCTACCGCGGCCTGCCGCTCGCGGGCGCGCGTGTCTTCGCGCGGCCTAATGGCACGGCCGAGGACGAAATAAAACTCTTAGGCATCGACGAGACAGTGACCGATGACCAGGGCAAGTACTCGTTCGAAGGCCTCGCGAGCGCAACCTGGACGCTCGTGTGCAAGCCGCCGCGCGCTTCGATTGCCACGGCCGAGCGGACCGTCCGCGTCCAGGGAGCGACCGAGAACAAACACGACATCGAGGTGCAGGGCGGCGCGGTCGAAGGACGGGTCGTCGAACCCGGCAAGATCGGCCACGCGGTCGAGGGCTTGACGGCGATCGTGAACCCTCGAGAGCTCGAGAAGACGCGCAAAGCGATGGTCTCGGTCGCCTTCGGCGTCGTCGACGGGTCGGGTCTCGAGAACAGCGTCGTCTTCCAAGATCCCTCCTTGCCGGAGGCCCTCCCGGTGGAAAAGGACGGCAGCTTCCGCATCGACTTCATCCCCGAGGGAACGTGGCGTCTGGCGATCCGCAAGGGCAACGAGACGCTCCACGAGCGCGAGATCCAGATCCGCGACGGCGTCCTTCTTCAGCTCGGCGAGGTGCGGCTCGAAGCGAGCTTCCCCGTCAACTTCAAGATCCACGACAAGGCCGGGCTCGAGGTCGTGGACGGCACGATCGCGCTCTACCGCGAAGGCGAGCTCGCCACCGGCGGCAAGGCCGTCGCCACGGCGATCGTCAAGAAAGGCAGCGCCCGCATCGACGCCTTGACGCCAGGTCGCTACGACCTCGAGCTCCGCGACGCCACAAACAACGGCCCAGCAGCCTCACAGGTCGGGACCTTCGTTCTGAACCCGGACGGCTCGACGAGCGGCAGTGAGCTGCGCCTGCGCTGAACGGGCGTCGCAGGTCGGCCTGCCGTCGCCTGCATCAACGCGGAGAAGCCGATATACTGTGCAACTGAACGATCAAGGGGGTTTCTATGAAGGAGCGCATTACCATCAACGACCGGGGCGTGGTCACAATCCCCGCCGCGCTACGCCGAGCCTTCGGCTTGAAGGCAGGCGGAGAACTCATTGCCGAGGAAACTCCCGAGGGCATTCTCCTTCGTCCCGCCGTGAGTGTCGTGATCGAACTCTACAGCGAGGAGCGGATCGCCGAGTTCGCGAGGGACGAGGCGGACATAGAGAGGCTCCTGCCCGAGATCGAGTGAGCGCTCGTGCGGATCTTTCTGGACGCCAACGTTCTCTTTTCGGCGAGCCAGCCCGAGAGCGCGTTCGCCCGACTGATCGTCGCAGCGGGTCGAAATGCACGCGTCCTGACCAGTGAGATCGCAGGCGCCGAGGCGCGACGGAACTTGGCGCTGAAGCGTCCGGTCTGGCTCGAGAGCTTCGAAGCGCTTCTTGCAGAACTCGAGCTTGTGCCCGCGGCCGTGTTCTCTCTCCCGGTGAGTCTGGACGAGAAGGACATGCCGCTTCTGTGCGCCGCCATCCGCGCGCGGAGCGACTACTTCGTGACTGGAGATCGAAGGGACTTCGGGCACCTGTTCGGGACCCGGGTCCTCGGGACCTTGGTCATTACACCCCTGCAACTCGCCGAGATCTTGTCGGGCAGGGTTGAGCCTGAGCCGGATGAGCTATGACCGAGATCCTGTGCCTTTTTCGAGTCGATTTCGCTCGACGGGGATCTCTTGCGCATGAACGCAGCCCTCATCCCTTCCCCACTGTCGGAGCAGCAAGCCCGCGTCCTGCGCCGCCTCGCCCTCGACCTGGTCGGGGACCCGGGCCTCGCGGACGAGGCCGTGCAGCACGCGCGCATCCAGGCATCGCATGGCGCGCCGCCGGCGATGGCGGCTCGAAACCGCTGGCTCGCGCGTGTTACGGGGCGGCAGGCAATCAGGCTCGCTCGCGACCATGCTCGCCAGCAGCGCTTGCAGATCGAGGGCGGGCGTGCTCGGCCTCAGGGAGCCAGGTCCACGGCCGAAGTCGTGGCGCAACGCGAACTCGCGGCGCGCCTCGAGGCCGTCGTCGGCAATTTGCAGCAGCCGTATCGCGAGACGATCTGCTTGCGCTACTTCGAAGGCCTCGCGCCCCGCACGATCGCGAAGCGCATGTCCGTGCCGGTCGCGACCGTTCGGACGCGGCTCCAACGCGGGCTGCAGCAGATCCGAGGAGAGCTCGATCGTGGCCAGCCGCGTGACCGCGAGGCGTGGCGCGCGACCATGCTGGGCTTCGTCCCGGTGAGGAAGGGGCTGGGTTTCGCTCTTGCCCTTGGCTGTGCCGTCGTGGCCCTGCCTCTGCTCTACTGGAGCATGTCGAAGCGCGCTGACTTCGAAGGCCCGGTCGTGGTGAGCGAAGCGTCGGACCTCGGGGCCTCGACCATGGACAGCGCGATGGGAGAGCGCCGTGGCGCGACTCCGGTCTTCCCTACGAGCGTGGATGCCATCGAAGTGCGATCCGCGGCAGTGAACTCAGGCGCGCCAGCGTCGCCGCGTCCCGATGAGTCAGGGGTCCTCATCCAAGGAAAGGTGCTCGACGAGTACGGCCGCAAAGTCGTAGGTGCGCAGATCCTGTGCGGGACATCCCGCTTCGACGCCAAAGCGGTCAACGTCCGCAGCGATGGAAATGGGGCCTTCCAGTTTCGTGAGCGATCCAGGTCTTCGTCGTTCTACGTCGTTGCGATGGCGACGGGCTACTACGCGCCCGAAGGTTGCGTTCTCCATCTTCCACCGCCACCGCCAACGCCATGGCCACCCTCGAAATATGCGCCGACACACGAACCTCCACCTGTGACTTTGGGGGTGCAGCTTCGGCTCTTTCGGGGCGGCATGCGTGTGCATGGGCGTGTGACCCGTTTCGACGGCGCAGCCGCGCGAGGGGCGCGCGTGCGTCTGCGAAGCCTCAATCACTCGTCGGCGCCAACAACTGCCATTCTGCACGCCGTTGTGGATCGTGAAGGCCACTACGACTTCCCGGGTGTGCCCCACGGTCAATGTGAGCTTGACGTGCGCATGCGTTCCTCGCGCGGCGAAGGGGACGATTATGCAAGTCGCGTCATCCATGGTGACGTGGGTGACATGCTGCGCGTCGACTTGCGCGGGGCTCCGACCTGCAACGTCGACTTACGCGTCGAGGAAGAGGACGGACGACCGGTGCGTTCCGTGAGGGTGACTCCGAGCCTCGGTCCAATGCGTTGGCAAGATCTCGAGACCGATCGCTTTGGAGAGCTGTCTCTCGAGGCACTGCCGGCTGGCGTGCCCTGTCAACTCGAGTTGATCACGGAAGACGGTCGCGGGCAAGCGCAGTCGATCGAAGGCCTGCCGCCGGGTGACCACAAGAGGACAATTCGGCTCGTAGCCAGCCGTGGCCGCACCTTGCGCTGCACGCTGCGTTGGGCGAAGCAATCCGATGATGTAGGCAGTGTGAGCGCGACTGTGATCGACGCTTCGGACAACGCGAGTTGGACTTCGGAATCCATGCGTGTCCTAGCTGACGATGATGACGGCAGCTTTGTCTTCTATGATGCGCCGAAACGTGCGCGCATTGCTGTTTATGATTGCGACGAAGACTTTCCGGTTCACTTGAGTGAGGCCTTCGACACAACGAGCGGCACTGTCGTCGTCACTGTGCCTCCAATGAAATTGTGTCGCGTGCAGGGTTTTGTGACCCTGCCTGACGGCATCGATCCGACGGCTGTCCATGTTCATCTGCGGGTTGCCACTGGCGAGCACAACAGGAGCGCCGCGCTTCTCGACGATGGTGAGTTCGAGTTCGTGGGTATTCCAGCTGGGCGCTACCGCATCGTTGCACGCAGTGAAGTCTGGCTCAAGGCCGACCTGGGCGAGGTCGAAGTGCACGACAAGCAGGTCAACACTGGGCGCTTGATCGTGCCGATTCCTGAGACCCTCGAGTTCTCGCTCAGCTCGTCGCTGCGAGATGAAGCGAGCAAAGGTCGCAACCGACTCGTGAATCGCCACGGTCATGTCGTCGCACAGTGGGACAAGTGGGTCCCGAAGTCGCTCCGCATCGCGCCTGGCTCCTACACGTTGGAGCTCTCGGGGCGCACGGCAGGGAGCTTCACGACAAAGGCGCGCGCGCGTTAAGGTGTACGGTCCGTAACGAGCCTGCGCTGCACGGGCTTCAGGGCAGCACGAGCGTGGCGCCTTGGGCGCCGACGTGCAGCGTTCTGTCCGTCTGCGACCTCCAGGCTCGCCTTGTCGCGGATCTGGAAGACGCCATGGAATATCCCGTCGCTGGCTTGCGCCAGCCGATTCGAAGTTGAACGGGTCGCAAATTGCTGGATTTGCTTACGTTTCTTCAGTCTCTTGCTCACTGCCATCGCCCGCAGCCACGCCGTCAGTGCGGTTTGCACGACCAGCGAGTTTCCGTCTTCGGCGTTCCGGCAGGGCGGTGACCCAATCAAGACCAGCCAAAGCGAAGACCTCGTTTTGAAGTCCAGCGATGCTGCCGGGACTGAGTATAAAATGACCAACATCAAGAAGGATGCCGCGGGCAAGGTCACGGAATTTTATATCTTCCCGATGACGTACAAATGGAATGCAAAAGAGGGCAAATACAACCCGCAGACAATTGAATTTACGTCATGGCGATTCGAGCGCCTGAGCGACGGCCGCTACAAGTTCGAGAAGCTCAACGGCAACGACGACCCCGTCGACAAGGGCTCGCTCGACTGCTGATCTGGCGGACGAGAAAGACTCTGAGAGGGCGACGACAAGGCCCCTGAATCACAGATCAAAGCCTTGTCCGTCCTCTTTCGAAGATCTCAGGGCAGCGCGAGCGTGGCGCCTTGGGCGCCGACGTGCAGCGTTCTGTGGGTCACTCGGCCGTCGCAGTGGCCGATCGAGACCGCGTAGTCGCCGATCGGGACGCGGAACGAATAGGCTGGCTTGCCGCTGACGCTGCGACGGAAGACGGGGTAGCCATCACTGGTGCGCAGCGCGACATCCAGGGGAAGAAGCAGGTCGCCTTGGATGCGCACGTTCGCGCCCGCGCTCAGTTCGAAGCTCAGGACCTGACCCGCAACGGCGCTCGTGTCGATGGTCCGCACGGCGACGCCGTTCTTGCTGCGCGCGATGGCGGCGTAGCGGCCGGGGTAGAGCTGGATGGGCTGGCGCTTGCCGCCGTCGGCGACAACGGAGACGTAGTCGAAGCGCTGCTGCGCGTTCGGACTCTTGTCGAGCAGGTGGAAGTCCACTCGGTCCTCGCGCTCGAAGCCTTCGAAGGACAGCTCGAAGCCGACGGCGCTCTGAACCACGACGTCGCCGAGGTCGATCTTGGCCCCGGCAGCGACGATGATCCTGATCGGTGGGCTGCGTTTGTTGGCGAGCACTCGGAAGCCGAGCTGCCCAGGTTCGAGGTTCGAGAACTCGATGCGTCCGTCGCGATCGGTGATCGCCTTCGGGTCGAAACTGTTGCCCACGTTGACGCGTGCGCCCTCCACGGGTTGGCCGCTTTCGTCGACGAGACGCAGGCGCAAGGTGGCAAGCTTCTGGAGAACGGCCTCCGGCGCGACCCGGAACGTCAGCTCCTTGTCTCCGGGCGATATCGCTTGCTGCGCCACGAGCGAACCGCCGAACAGTAGGGCGACGTGCACGGGGCGATCCTCGGGTAGGGTCAGGACGCCCACCGCCGTCTTCGGCAAAACGTTGTTGCCAAAGCCTGTCGTGCCGCGAAAGACGCCGAGGCCGAGCGAACCGGTATTGCTGAGGTGGGGCGGCAGGTCGCGGGTGAGCGGCTCGAGGAGGGCGACAACATCGAAGCGGCTGACGATACCAAACATCGGGAGTTGCTTGCGGATAGCTGCTGCGAGCGGAGAGCCATCGGGCGCGAGCGCGTGCACGGTCAAGGTCCACTGCGCTTCGATGACGATGTCGACGCGCGTCTGTGGCGCCGTCACTTCGACCACGCGGTCGGTCGGCAGGGCTTCGTCCAAGCGCGTGGTCAGCGTGTATGTCCCGGGCGACAGGCCCGCGAAGGCGAAGGCGCGCTTGTCGTCGGTGATGCGCACGGATCCAACGAACTCGCCATCGCAGCGCAAAGCGACGAAGCCGACCACGGGCTTGCCGTCACCGCGCGCGACCGTGCCGAAGAGGACTGCTGTGGATGTGCGAGCAACGGCGCTTGCAGCTTCGCTCGCGATCGTCGCCGGCGCCAATGCCTCGTCGGGACGCCCGACTTCGATGGGCGCTGCGACTCGAGCCGGCGCGCTCTCCGGCACGGCCTTCGGCGACGCGGCCAGGGCATCCGTTGGCAGCGGCGGCGCTCCTTGGATCGAGTAGGCAAGGCCAAGGCCGACGATTGCGACTGCGAGTACGAGCGCCAAGAGCTTCAACGCCGACTCGAGGGATGCTCTGTTCTTCATCGCAGCACGAGGCTCGTCGGTGTGGCGCCGAAGTGCAGCTTGCCAGCTTGCAAGACCAGGCTGCGTTCGTCACGGACTTCGAAGGCGTAGTCGCCGCGCGGCATGAGCAGCTCTGGCTTCGGGTCGTTGGCACGGATCTCGAAGCCCGCTACTGGGCGTCGCTGCGCATCGAAGAGGACGACGTAGAACGAGCGCTGCGGGTCGGCGGGGTGTGTCACAGTGCAAAGCGCCGGCTCGGCGAGGCGCAAGACGACGTCTTCGGTGGGCGGGTTGAAGAAGACGCCGCGCGCTCGCTGTCCCTCTTTCGTTGACGCCGCGACGACGATGGCGCCACGGCCCGTGCCGCTGAGCTTGAACTTGCCTTCAGCGTCGCTGCCTGTACCTCGGTTGGTCGCGAAGGGGCGCGGGCCACCGAAGTTCTTGAGTTCGTGCCAGTGAATGCTTGCACCAGCGACGGGCTTCCCCGCGGCGTCGACGATCTTGCCCTTGAAGGGAATGCTCGGTCCGAGTCGCACGTCACCAAGGTCGAGTCGCTGTCCTGGCTCGATGGCGACGGTCGTGAAGCGCATCTCTCGCTCAGGAGCCGAGATCTGACACCGAAGCAAGCCGGGTGATAAGGATTCGTGCACGATGCGCCCGTCGGCGTCGCTCTTGTTCGCGTTGCCCGCGGAGTTGGATGTGTCCAAGGACATCCACGCGTCTTGGATGGGATTGCCTGTAACCGCGTCGAGGACGCGCACGGTGACCGAAGCGGCGATCGCTCGCAGCTCGTCGAGGTCGACGATGAACTTGACTTCGTTCTGTCCGACTTGCACAACCTGCTGCGAAAGGACGGTATGTCGGTGCAGCAGTGCCACGTGTTGCGGCGGCGCGCTCGCAAGGTGGATGGTGCCGGCGACGCCATCCCGCGAATTCATGAACCGCTCCCATCTCGCGTCACCGACAAACACAGTGCCGTAGTCGCTAGCCGCGAAGCGTTCTGGAAAGGGCGCGCTCTGGCCAGCAACGAAGAAGTTGGCCATTTGATGTCCAAGCTTTGTGCGCACGGCCTTCGTCGCGTCGTCGCCGTCCTTCGTGACGATCTTCACGCCGAGCGGATAGGAGCGCTGAAGGACGAAGTCGCGATGCTGGACAGCATCATCCACAATCGTGACCTGCTCGCTGAAATGGACGCCGCCATCACTGTGCACGTAGATTGTCCAGAGCCCGGGCGTCAAGCCAACGATTGCATAGGAGCCTGCCTTGCCACTGCCCGTCAAGTGGCGACGCGCGCTCTCGCGCGCGAAGACTGACGGTTCGGCGACGGGGCTGCCGTCCGCCCAAGAGACTTTGCCCGTCAGCATGACGCCGACCGTGTCATCGGGCCTCCACTTCGCTGCGCCCACTCGTCGGTCGGCGGGCCCAGCCATGCGTTGCTCGTCGACACGCTTGTCTCGCTCGCCGTGCTCGGGCAGCGGACTCGCGAGAGACAGGTCGGCGGCCTCGCTGCTCGGCACTAGCTTCGAATCGAGAGCAGGTCCTCCCGCGGAAGCCGTGCCAAAGACCTGCAGCGCGAGCCAGACGACAATGCCGACTTCGATGGCGCAGAGCGCGAAGAGACGTGCGATCACCGTGCCTCCTTGGTTCACCATCCGCAGATGGACGCCCTGTTGTAGCTCAGCGCGAGCGAAGCGCCACCACAGCGTGCCTCGTGGGCACGGCATCCTACTCGTTTGCGCGTCGCGCGCATGAGTTGCAACGCCGGCAGGTCTTCGCTCACCGCACACTGAGGTGTTACCATGTGCCCGTGCACACGGATGACATTGCCAGGGATCGTCGCCTCGACGACGTGCTGCCATCGCTGGTAAGTAGCATTCTCCATACCCTACCCAAGCTCCACGGCATTTGGTTGTTCGGCTCGTTCGCCCGCGGGCAGGCGACAGACGACAGCGACATCGACATTGCCGTGCTGGGGCCGCGAGCGTTCGACCCGGTGACGATTTTCGATCTCGGACTGAAGCTCGGCGTGCTGGCGCGGCGCGACGTCGACCTGGTCGACCTGCGCCGCGCATCGTTGGTGCTCAAGAAGGAGATCTTGACCTCGGGCAAGCTGCTCATTGCCAACCAAGCTGAGGCCTGCGAGCAGTTTGCTGCGGACGCGATGGCGCTCTACGTGGCCTTTCGCGACGAACTTGCGCTGGCGAGCGTCGTCGAACGGAGCACGCCGTGAACGACGTCGTCGCCGGCAAGGCTCGCAACATTCGCGACTGCGTGCGCCGCTTGCGCGCGGTCGATCCTGGCACGCTCGAGGGCATCGAACGAGAGAAGCTGATCGAGGAGTCGCTGGTGCTCAACCTTCAGCGCGCGTGCCATGCGTCGATCGACCTGGCCACGCATCTCGTGCAGAGCGCACGCCTGGGTCCGCCTGACGACAGCCGCGATGCATTCCGGCGCTTACAGCAGGCTGGGCGACTGGCGCCGCCGCTCAGCGAGCGCCTGCAGGCGATGGTCGGCTTTCGCAACATCGCAGTGCACCGCTATCACGCGCTCGATCTACGCGTGCTGCGGGCGATCCTCGATGAACGACTCGACGACCTGCTGGCGTTCGCTGAGCAAGCGGAGCAGTCGGCGGATTGACAGGCGCGGTGGCCCTCGACGCGGGGCTGCCCATGGGCTTGGCGCTCAGCAACGCGTTGGTTGGGGCGACGCGGCGATTGGTTTTTTTTGGGTTGAGAGGGACGCTGCCACGGATCGGCCGTGATCACGCCTCAAGGTCGAGTGCGCGGTGCTCGATGCTCCTTCATCCAACGGAAGAGGAGATGCAGCATGGTGCGCAAGACTGGCATGGTGGTCGCGAGTTTCTTGTTCTTGGGCGCTGCGGTCGTGGGGCAAAGCCCTGCGCCCGCCCCAGCCGGCGGCGAAGCGCGGCGCGAGCTGCGCCAAGAGCGCCGCGAGCGGGTGAAGGAGCGTGTCGAGGAGCAGCGCGAGAAGGTGCAAGGACGCCGGGAAGAGCGGCGCGAGAAGGTCGACGAGCGCCGAGAAGAGCACCGCGAGAAGGTCGAAGAGCATCGCGAGCGCGTGAAGGAGCGCATCGAAGAGCACCGTGAGAAGGTGCAGGCGCGTCGAGAAGACCGGCGTGAGAAGCTCGAGGAGCGCCGCGACGAGCGCAAGGAGAAGATCGAGGAGCACCGCGACGAGCGCAAGGAGAAGATCGAGGAGCACCCGGAGAAGGTGCAAGAACGCCGCGAAGACCGCCGTGAGAAGGTCGAAGACCGCCGTGACGACCGCAAGGACAAGATCAAGGAGCGTCGCGACGGCCGCCAAGACCGCCGGCAGTCGCGACAGGAGGGCCGTCGCGGGCGCTGAAGCGCTCGAGCTGACTTTCTTGTAACGGCCAGGGCCTGTGCAGCGCTGTAGAGCGCATGCGCATCCTTGCCCCCAGAGACATCGCCCTCCGGATCCTGCTCGGCCTTGCCCTGGTCACGACGACCGGGGCCTCCGCCCCGCGAGCCCAGAGTCCTAGCCTCCTTGCGGATCTCAACGAGCGCTTCTATGGCGACTCGAACCCGAGAGAGTTCAAGCAGCTCGGCAGTGACTGGTACTTCCTGGCGAGCGGAGGGCTGTGGAAGTGGAACAGCCAAGCTGGCGTGCAGCTCGTTTTCTCCAACGCCTTCGGGCCGCTCGGCGTCGTTGGTGGCCGCGTGCTCTGCAATCGTCGCCCCCCTTATGAGATCTGGTCGACCGATGGTCGTTCGCACGAGAAGGTTGCGGATGCCATCCTCCGTCTGTGGCCGGACGGGGCGGATGGCGCGGCGCGCTGCGCCTTCACAGCGAGCCCTGCCAGCAACCCGTTCACACAAGAGTTCTGGGTCAGCGATGGAACGGTGGCGAACACGGCCTTCCTGTCGAAGGCGAGCCTTCTCGATCAGCTCGTGGTCCATGTCGATTGGCGGCACGCGACGGGCACGCACAGCGCGTCCTACTTCTTGGCGCCGGGCACGAGTGGTCTGCAGCTCTTCCGTTCCAACGGGCGCCCGTCGAACCTCGAGCAGGTGAGCGCTGCACCATATTCATTGACGTCCGCTGGTTGGCTCAAAGTCGCGTCGACAACGGCACAGTTGACGATTTGGTGTGCACGATCCTTCGCCAGCGGGCAGGGCCTAGTGCGTGTCCAGCTCAGCTCTCCCCAGGCGACGGCTACCGTCACGTCCTTTGGTGAGTTCCCGCGCTTGTTCCCAAATGCCTCGGAAGTGCGCGGCACTACGCTCTACTTTGGTGGATACAGCGCGGTCTATAGCAACGAAGTCTGGCGCGCGCGTGCCGACGCGGCACCCGAGCTCTTAGCCGACCTCGAGGTCGGAGCGGGATTCTCTTCGCCGCGTGACTTCTTCGCAGGTACCGCGTCGTCGCCTGTCTACTTCAGCGCGCAGACCGTAGCGCGCGGCCGCGAACTGTACTCCATCGACACGAGTGACCAGGTCAAGCTCGTCGCCGACATCGAGACCGGCGCTGCTTCTTCGTCGCCGCGGCCGCTGGCCCATGTTGGCTCACGCCTCTTCTTCAGCGCGGAGACCGCGCAGCATGGTCGTGAGCTCTGGGTTACTGACGGCAGTTCGCGGGGCACGAGGAACGTCAGCGCCCTTGCAGCAGGGACCGCCTCTTCGAGCCCCGATTCTGTCAGCGTCTTACCGACCCGCGACCTGAGCGCCGACCTCCTGCTCGCTGCCAAGGGACCCAAGGGCCGCGAACCTTATCGCTTCCGCGATGCGCAGGGCCTCGAGCTCTTGGCGGACCTCGCCGAGGATCGCACCGAGGGATCACGCGTCAACAGCATCGTCGAGGCACCGAACGGCGAGGCTTGGCTGCGCGCCTATCCCCAGTATCCGACTTCGACGGCTGCTCAGTGGTATCGCAGCCGCGGCACGGCCGCGACCACGGTGGCGGTCGGTGGGCCGCAGCCGACAGTGGCGCCGGTCTTCACCGACGATTGGCGGGCTTGGTTCCCGGCGCAGGGCACGGGCACGGGCGTGGAACTCCACGTCTCCGACGGCACGACGACGACGCTCGTGTCGGACCTCAATCCTGGAGCCAACTCCTCGAGCCCGAGCGACTTGACGGTCTGCGCAGACAAGGTCTTCTACGTCGCCGACGACGGCGTCCATGGTCGCGAGCTCTGTCTCGATGGGGCGCTCTACCACGACATCCGTCCTGGGCCAGAGTCGTCGTTCCCGCGTGACTTGGTGCGCAGCGGAAACTGGCTCTTCTTCACGGCCGACGATGGCGTGCATGGTCGCGAGCTTTGGGCTCTCGAGTGGCGGGGTGCTGCGACAGCGAAGCCGCTGCCGCGCATGCACCTCGATATTCGACCGGGGGCCGCGTCCTCGGATCCGCGCGACCTCGTGACGTATCGAAGTCGCATCTTTTTCAGTGCTGACGATGGCGTGCATGGGCGTGAACTGTGGCGCAGCAGTACGACGGGTTCTTCGGTCGTGCTGACCAAGGACGTCGCCCCGGGTTTGTCGTCGGGCATGGTCGCTGGGACCTTGGTGAGTACGGACGCGAGGTTGTACTTCGCGGGTTGGACAGCGACGAGCGGTCACGAGCCGTGGTTCTCCAACGGCGAGACGGCGGGCACGAACATGATCGCCGACTTGCGGGCGGGAAGCGCGGGTTCGAACCCGACGGGCTTCATCGAGACCCACTACGACCGCGTGGCCTTCAGCGCCGACGACGGTGTGCATGGCCGCGAGCTTTGGTACAGCAATGCGGTCACCACGACCTTGCGGGACCTCGTCCCTGGAGCGGTGGGATCGCAGCCGGAGGACTTCTTCTGGGACTCCGGCGCGCTCTGGTTCTCGGCAAGCGACAGTGCCGCGGGTCGTGAGCCCTGGATCGCCGAGGGCATCGACCTCGAGAAGGCGCGTCGCGTCGTCGACCTGCGTCCCGGGACCCTGACCTCGAGGCCGTCGACTGGCTACCAGTTCACGGTGGCGTGGCAGCAGCTGGTCTTTGCGGCGGACGACGGCGTGTATGGAGTCGAGCCCTTCGTGGTTTCGCCCGGCGGCATCACGCGGAGCGTCGGCCAAGGTTGTGGCGGGGAGATGCGTGTGCCCAAGCTCAAGTCGACTGCGGCCAAGCTCGGCTCGAATGTGCAGCTCAACGGCTTTGGAGGGCCGCAGACGACGAGCGCTGCCGTCGTCTACGCGAGCGCCCGGCCCATCGTGCCGCTGCCGCTCAAGATCTGTCAGTTTCAACTGGACCTCGCGACGTTGATCTTCATCACGTCCAAGCCGGTCCAGGGGGCGTGGGGCGTGATCTTACCCATCCCGACCGAAGCGAGCTTGAACGGCAGTGTCCTCCGGCTCGGCGGGTTGCTCTATCCAAGCACGGATCCCTTCCTCGGTGCGGACATCATGAATGCGGTCGAGCTGCGCGTCGGTCGCTGAGGGCGAGCGCCCAAGGCCTAGGGGCGAGGGGTGAAGCGCACTGGGGCAATGTGGCGAAGCGCATGCTTCGGCCGCTAAGCTCGGCCAGCCTCGCCCATGGCCTACCTCCTGAATACGCTGCTCTCGGCTTCGACCGCGGCCTTCGCGCTGCTCTACCTGCGGGAACGCAAGCGGGCGAGTGCTGCGGCTGTGCCGCTCTTCTCGGCGAGCGTCGAGGAGCCGCCGCTCGCGACGGACTCGTCGATCGAGACAGCGCCGATCGAGACCGCGCCGCTCGAGACAGCGCCGATCGAGACCGCGCCCACAACCGAAAGCGCCCCAGCGCCCGTCGCGCCGACGATCGACAGCATCGGCGACGAAGTCGAGCCGCTCTACGACCGCAGCTCCCACCCGGCCGACTTGCTCGGCCAGGAGCCCTTCGAGCGTGGCGTCGCGCTGCTGCATGCCGCCGAGACGCCGCTCGAAGTCGCCGTGCGCTGGGCCAGCGGCGCCAACAGCTACGTCGCGGTCATGGCCTACGAGGCCCTCGCGCGGC
Organism: uncultured bacterium; assembly: GCA_937858895.1. Classification (GTDB taxonomy): domain Bacteria; phylum Planctomycetota; class UBA1135; order UBA1135; genus JACKHW01. Next base: position 14,589 of record CALLZN010000404.1, read on the forward strand.
GTGACGATGCGGGCTCGGTCGTCGAAGACGTGCTCGCGACGGTGCCGCGGGTCAGCGCGTGGTCGCTCTTTTTCATCCTGCGCTGTGTGGAGCGTCACGGCACGGGCGCCGACGCGATGGCCTTCTTGTGCCACGCGCAGTCGTGGTGGACCGAGAACCCGCACCTGATCAAGATCGTCGCGGACTTCGTGGACGGCCGCCTGCGTGCAGGTGTGCAACTCGACCTCGAGGCTGCGCTGCAGCAAAGGCCTTGCGAGGCGCCCGAAGCGCTCGAGGCTTTGCTCGGCAAGTTTCCGCCGGCGAGCGCTAGCGGCCTCGTCGCGGGCTTTCATGCATGGCGGCGCAAGTGGGTCGACACGAAGTTCCTGAGCGAGGTCGGGCGCGTGTGGACGCACGCGGACTGCCAAGGCGCCGAGCGGAGTGAGGCGATCACCGCGGTCCTGCCGACGGCCAAGGGCGCCTTGTCGGCCGCGACGCCGCGCTCGGTGATCGCCGTCGGCGAGCCCGGCGTCGGGAAGACGAGCTTCGTGCGCTGCCTCGCGCGCGAACTCATCGATGAGGGCTGGACCCTCTTCGAAGCCTCGGCTTCGGACCTGCTCGCGGGCCAGACCTTCTTCGGTCAGTTCGAGGATCGTGTGCGCAAGCTCATTGCCGCGATCGCGGCCGAAAAGCGCGTCGTCTTCTACCTGCCGTCCTTCCATCACGCGGTCTTCGCGGGCCGGCACAACCACAGCCCGATCGGCCTCCTCGACTTGCTCCAGCCGGCCATGCTCGCTGGTCGCGTGATCGTCCTCGGCGAAACACATCCCGCGGCCTGGGAGGCACTGCTGCAAAAGCTTCCGCGCCTGCGCAGTCTGCTCCAGGTCGTGCGCATCGACGCGGCGACGCGGCCAGCGACCTTGGATCTCGCGTCGCGCATCCATGCAGCGCCCGCGGACGGCGTCGCGTGCATCGACGCGCCCTTGCTCCAGGAAGCGATCGACCTCGCCTGTACCTACTTGACGACGACCGAGTTGCCGGGCAACGCGCTCGACCTCATCGAGGCGGCGCGCGCGAACTGCGTCAAGGATGGACGCACTGCGATGCGTCGCGACGACCTGTTGGTGGCGCTGTCATCGACGACCGGGCTGCCGCGCAACGTCATCGACGACCAAGTCGTGCTCGACATCGATGGCCTCAAGACCTACCTGCTCGCGCGCGTGCTCGGCCAGCCCGAGGCCGTGCATTGCCTCGTCGACCGGGTCGCGATGCTCAAGGCGGGTCTCACCGACCCGGCGCGGCCGGTCGGGGTCTTTCTCTTCGCGGGTCCGACCGGCACGGGCAAGACCGAGGTCGCGAAGACGCTCGCGACGTTTCTCTTCGGGTCGGCGGAGCGCCTGCTGCGCGTCGACATGAGCGAGTTCCAGGACCAGGGTTCGATCGCCAAGTTGCTCGGTGACTTCGGCGACGGCGAGGACCGCTCGCTGCTGCGACGCATCCGTCGGCAGCCGTTCTCGGTCGTGTTGCTCGACGAGTTCGAGAAGGCGCATCCGAGCGTCTGGGACCTCTTCCTCCAGGTCTTCGACGACGGCCGGCTCAGCGACGCACAAGGCAACGTCGCGGACTTTCGGCACAGCATCGTCATCTTGACGAGCAACCTCGGCGCAACGGCTCACCGCGAAGGCCTCGGCTTCGTGCGGGGGGAAGCGGTCTACGGGACTTCGCAAGTGCGGCGCGCCATCGCTTCGACGTTTCGTCCGGAGTTCGTCAACCGCATCGACCGCGTCGTCGTCTTCCAGCCGCTCGCGAAGACGGTCATGCGCGACATCTTGCGCAAGGAGCTGCGTTCGGTCTTGGAGCGGCGCGGCTTCCGCAGCCGCGACTGGGCGGTCGAGTGGGAGGAGTCGGCGATCGACTTCTTGCTCGAGCGCGGCTTCACGGCCGACATGGGCGCGCGGCCGCTGCGGCGCGCGATCGACGAATATGTGCTCGCGCCGCTCGCGCGGACCATCGTCGAGCATCGCTTTCCCGAAGGTGATCAGTTCCTCTTCGTGCGCGGGGCCGCCGACCACATCGAAGTCGAGTTCGTCGATCCTGAAGCCGGCGCCTCGCCGGGGCGCGAAGGCGGCCTCGAGGTGGCGACAGAAGGACGGACGCTGGCGTCGATCCTGACCGCGCCCGATGGCAGCGAGGCCGAGCGCTTCTTCCTCGAAGCCGCGATCGAGCGCAGCTTTGACGTGCTCTCGAGCGACGCGTGGGCGCAGCAGAAGCGCGCCTTGCTCGACGAGATGGAGCGCGAAGACTTCTGGGAAGATGCGGCGCGCCACGAAGTGCTCGGCGAACTCGAACAGCGGAACAGCATCGAGGCGGCGCTCGGCAACGCGGTGTCGCTTGCCCGGCGCTTCGAAGCGCGGCCCCACGACTCTGGGGTGCCGGCATCGATCGCGACGAAGCTCGCGCTGCAGCTCTATTTGATCGAAGCAGCGCTCGGCGACCTCGCAGCGGGTCGCTCAGCCGAGGTCTTCCTGCGCCTCGAAGTCGTGAGCGAGGACCAAGGCGACGTGGCGGAGGCACGGCGCTTCCGCGACCGGCTCTTGGACATGTACCGCGCCTGGGCAGCCCGCCGCCACGTGCGCCTCGTCGTGCTCCAGAGTGCGGGGCTCCAGAGCGCTGGCTTCGACGGCGATCTGGTTGCGGCCATCGCCGGCCTCGGCGTCCACGGCATCCTCGAGGGCGAGACCGGCCTCCATGTCTACGAGACGCCGAACGAGCGCGGCGGCTTCGAACGCGTCACGGCGAGGGTCAGCGTCGTCGCTCAAGCGCGTCGCCCGGTCCTACCCGGCGAAGAAGCGCAGGTCGCGGCGCAGTTGCTGGTCCAGGAAAAGCCCGCGGCCAACATCGTGCGCCGCTACCGCGAGCTGCCCTCACCGCTCGTGCGTGACAGCGTGCGCGGCTGGCGCAGCGGACGACTGGACCGCGTTCTGAGTGGGGACTTCGACGTGATGGAGCTGCGCGAGTGAGTTGCTCGTGAGCTCCTCATGAGCTTTGCGTGAGCATCGCGTGCGTTGCTCGATGGTCCGCCAGCGAGGCTGCGGCGCTGGCTCGGCCGTCTCATCATCAACAAGTAGGCAGGACTTCCGACGATGCGGGGGGCGCGCCCGCCGAACGGGCGCGCCGACTGTCTGTCGTATTCTCTGCTCTTCGGTGAGCTACCCTCAGCGCGCGCCGGCTTCTCCGCTGCGCTTCAACTGCATGGTCAACTCCCCGATCACCTGCGCCCGTCGCGAGACTTCTTGCTCGAGTTCTTGGATGCGCTTGCGATCCGAGAACTCTTGGCCACGCTCGCCGGCGAGGGCGGCCTCACCGCCAGCAAGGAACTTACTTCGCCAGCGGTGGAGCGTGGCTTCAGAGACCTCGTACTGCATGGCTAGGTCTTGGACCGTCGCCTCGCCTCGGAGGAGACTGAGAACGATGTCGCGACGTTCGGCAGGCGTCAGTGGATTGGTCCCTGACATAGTGGCCTGCCTTTGCGTCGCTGCAACTCAATTAACCGTTGTGAAGACCATTTGGAGCCCACACTCCGAAGGGCTGTTCGTGGCCGTTGTCTTGTTGTTTGCGAAGCCCAACAGGGAAAGGTCGTTCTTGAAGACGACTGCGTGTGTGTAGACCGTGAACGTGCCTGCCGGGAGGAATGTCACCTTGGGGAAGTCGAACGCGAGCTTCACCGGCGTTCCTGCTGCGATTGGACCGAACCAGTCGACGAAGAACGGCAGGCCGAGCAGTCCGGTTGTGAAGCTCGAGAAGGCATCGTAGGTAAAGGGTGCCTTGGTCCCACTCCAAACCGCGAAGTAGAACCCAGCGGTTGATCTCGTCGTAGTAAGGCACATCTCGACCGGCTTGTTTGGCGAGTGCGTTGGCGTCGGAGGGGTCGTCACAGGTGGCGACTTGTCGTACCCGAGGGCCTGTGTGCCGGAAGCGTTGCCCACGTATTCGAGGATTGCCTCGACGCCTGACGGTAACACCAGCGCAGCCGGTGGAAGCTGCTTGAGTTCTTTGGTGTTGTTGGCTCTCAGGGTCATTGATTCGGTTGCTGCGTTGTCGGCGTTGACGACCGCGATGAAGTAGATCTCGGCGCCCTGGCTCAGGCATGCAGGCACGGTGAACTGCGGAATCGTGACCGACTTTGACCCGCCGCCCAGGACTTCAGTCCCCGTCGTGTTTGTTCCGGCCATAACTGCGGCCGGGTCCGTGATGGAATTGCTTGGCGAAACGTAGAGGTCGACGGTGACGATTTCGCCAACAGTCGTGCGAGAGTTCAAGTTCTTGACGAGAACGGTTGGGCTGTATCGGTTTCGTCCGAGATCATCCACGGTTTTTGTACCGAGGCTCGGCGTGCCGGCCTCGTAGTCCGGGATGTCAGCCTTGATCGTCTTTGCGATTGTGTGGACGTCGTTTGCCGGCCCGCCATCACCGCCCGTCACGTTCACGCCGCTGTGGGGTGCACTGCCCTCGTAGGCTCCCACCAAGTCAAGTGGTACTGTGATGTTGCCGGATGACCATGTCGTGGACTTTGCGATCGGGGCCAAGGCAACCGCGATTTGGCCGATAACGGCTTGAGGTGAAGTCGTCAGGCTGGCGTTCTTGGCAATGCACAATGTCCAAGTGCGGTCTCCGAGCGAGTCAAAATTTGGGTCGTTGTTCTTGACTTTGAAAGAAAACGTCAGGTTTTCGTTTTCGATCAGCGTGGTAGGGGTCACGACCTTGAAGTCAAAAACCGCGAGGTCGACGCCAAGCCCGATGATGTCGATCGTTCGCGACGCCTTGTTGTTGTTCTCGTTGCTCTCAACGAGAACGTTGTCAGAGTCGACGAAGAGCTCGATCTTGGCGTTCAGGTAGGTCGGAAAGTTCGCAGGAATCGTGATTTCGGTGATTCCGGTCTCGGTGGTTTGGAACGTCGAGAGGAGCTTGTTCACTCCGAAGAACGGCGGATTGAAGAACGCCGTAGGCGGATTCGTCACAGGTGGCAGGATCTCGTTGTTGCTCGCATCGAAGAAGCGCCAGATGCACTTCTCACCGCCGACAGTCGATGCATTACCTTCGTTCTTGATCTGTGCCTGCACTTCGTACGTCTTGCCCGCTTGGAGTTGCGTGACGTCGTTCACGGTCGTCGTGTCACCCTTGAGACGCAAGAATCGAAGGCGTACGCCCGGAGGCGAGACGTCCTGGCCGAAGTTCGGAAGCAGGTCAGGTTGGTTCTGCGCAGGCAGGACTTCTGCACCGGAGAGGGCGAGTGCCGTCGCACCCACCACGATCGCTTTTGTGAGTTTTGTCAACATTGGTAGCATTCCTTTGTGGATGGGTGAAACGGACTAGCGGTCTGTCGTCTGTGCGGGATCGACGAGTTGCCAGCCAAGCTTGACTGCCATGGCTTCGTTGGGCGTAAAGTCGGCGTTCAGAATGCCGTTCTCCACGAGCAACTGACGGTACGCCGCAGGCATGTAGCCCGCGTAGGGCACGCCTCGGAGGACGGGCTTGAACGCGCTGTTCTCGACGATCGGAGTGTGATTCGTGAGTCCGCGGCGCAAGCCGTTGACGAAGTAGTCGAACTCGCAGTCGAGGTCGGAGAGCACGACAATGCGATCGCGCGAACGCTCTGAGACCATCAGGCGTGCAAAGCTGTTGATCGCCGTCACCTGGATGGTAATCCCGCCCTCGGCCGTCACAAGCCGCCACTCCTCAGGAATTTTAATCACGGCGGTGTTGTTGACCGTGCGCGTTGTGCCTCGGAAGTACGTGCCGTTTTCATTGCCCTCGAGGCATACGAAGTGGATCTCCTTCGACGCGTCCGATGGGTGAGGCTGGATGAACATTTTGGCGACCGTCGCGCCGAAAAGGCCTTGCGACAATACGCCGTAGGACTTGGGATCCACCGACTGTCCCATGACACCGGCGTGGGTGGCCGTTGGACCAGTGACGTTGGATGGCACCTGGGTCAAGTTTGCGAACTGCCCACCATAGGCGCTCGGCGCCGTTCCGTCGGTGGAGAGCGCGTTGCCAATGATGCCGCGGATCGGCAAGAGCGAGTTTTTGCTTCCGGTCGCCGTCGCGTTGATCGCTTCACCGCCGAAGTCGCTCTGGTGCGTGGCTTTGACTGCTTTACTGAAGCCGGACGACGTCGCCGTAATCGTATCAGCGACATTGGCATTTCCTGGGAGATTGATCGTCGGACCAACCACCCCAGAGTCACCCTTGGGCCCTTGGGGGCCAGTGGGGCCAGTGGGGCCGGCGGGGCCAGCGGCGCCGGTGTCGCCCTTGTCGCCCTTTGCGCCAGCGGGGCCGGTCGCGCCAATGGGACCGGTCGTGCCGGTGTCGCCCTTGGGACCAGCTGGGCCGATGTCACCCTTGTCGCCCTTGGGGCCAGCTACGCCGGTCGCGCCGGTATCGCCCTTGTCTCCCTTGGGGCCAGTAGCGCCAGTAGCTCCGATGTCACCCTTGTCGCCCTTGGGGCCAGCAGCGCCGGTGTCACCCTTGTCGCCCTTGGGGCCAGCAGCGCCGGTGTCACCCTTGTCGCCCTT
>CALLZN010000405.1 GCA_937858895.1 uncultured bacterium
CCAACAACTACCTCGGGCTCGCGAACGACCCGCGGCTGCGCGAAGCGGCCAAGCGCGCGGTCGACGACTTCGGGCTCGGCCTCTCGTCCGTGCGCTTCATCTGCGGCACGCAGACGATCCACAAGCAGCTCGAGCAGAAGATCGCCGACTTCCACCGTAAGGACGACGCCATCCTCTACATCGCGTGCTTCGACGCGAACGGCGGCCTCTTCGAGCCCTTCCTCGGCGCCGAGGACGCGATCATCAGCGACTCCTTGAACCACGCGTCGATCATCGACGGTGTGCGCCTCTGCAAGGCGCAGCGCTTGCGCTACGAACACGGCGACATGGAGGACCTCGAGCGCCGCCTCGTCGAAGCCAAGGACGCCCGCACGAAGATCATCACGACCGACGGCGTCTTCTCGATGGACGGCGACGTCGCTAAGCTCAGCGCGATCTGCGACCTCGCAGAAGCGCACGACGCCCTCGTCCACGTCGACGAGTGCCACGCGACCGGCTTCTTCGGCCCGACCGGGCGCGGCAGCGCCGAGCACTGCGGCGTCCTCGACCGCGTCGACCTCATTACGTCGACGATCGGCAAGGCGCTCGGCGGCTCGGCCGGTGGCTTCACGACGGGCCCCAAAGAAGTGATCGAGATCCTGCGCCAGCGCTCGCGACCCTATCTCTTCTCCAACACCTTGCCGCCGGCCATCGTCGGCGCCGCGATCGCCTGCCTCGACATCCTGAGTGCGACCACCGAACTCCGAGACAAGCTCGAGCGCAACACCAAGCTCTTCCGCGAAGCGATGACCGCCAAGGGCTTCGCGATCAAGCCGGGCGAGCATCCGATCGTGCCGATCATGCTCGGCGAAGCGCAGCTCGCGCAGCAGATGGCCGCCGACTTGCTCGACGAAGGCATCTACGTGATCGGCTTCTCGTTCCCGGTCGTGCCCAAAGGGACGGCGCGCATCCGCGTGCAGGTCAGCGCGGCCCACGAAGTCGACCAGCTCGAGCGCGCAGTCGAGGCCTTCACGAAGGTCGGGCGCAAGCTCGGCGTCATCGGCTGACTCGCGGACACGAGGCCCGCTCAGGCACCTGCGAGCCGCTGCTCACAGCGCTCGAGCAGCTCGCAGCCGCGCGCGTGGCCGGGCTCGATCGCGACAGCCTTGCGGAAGGCATCCCGAGCCTCTTCGAGGTGGCCCGTTCCCAGGTAGACGACGCCCGCCAGCACATGAAAGTGCAGCTCGCCCTCGAAGCGACCCCGGAGTTCGTCGATCGTGCGGAGCGCCTTGTCCGCGTTCTGGAGAGCAACGAGCGTTCGTTCGAGAACTGCGAAGGCGTGCTCCCGCCGGATTGGATCGAGCCGATCAGCCGCGTCGAGGGCCGCTCTACAGTCCTCGTACGCTTCGGCCGCGCGTCCGCACTGCTGGCGGCGATTGCCCCGCTCGACCAGAAAGTACGGATTGTCGGCTTCGAGGCCAGCGATGCGATCCAGCAAAGTGGCATCGCTGCCCTCTGTGCGCTCTTCGAAGAGCGCGTAGGCCCAGGCACGCAGCCAGAGGTCCGGCTTGCCTTGGAGAGCGAGGTTGAGGTCGTAGGTCGCCTCGACGAGGTCGCCCCTCGCCTCGAGGGACGCGCAAGCGCGCGAAAGGAGGAAGTTGGCGTCCAAGTCGCGTGAGAGTTCGCGCCGGCGCTCCTTGGCGGCAGCCAGCTCCGACGCTTCGTCGACCTCGGGCATGGCGGCCAGCCGCGCACGCAAGGCGTCGTAGTTCGTGATGAAGTCGCGCGGCGGCGGCGCGAGCTTCTCCATGCGCATCCAGGTGACATCGACCCGCGGCACGCCGATGAAGTCGAAGAGGACGTCATGGCGGAACTCGCCGTCGATGTGGGTCTCGTAACGAAAGTCGAGGACCTCGTGCGTTCGGGCGAGCGTGCGCAGCTGAGCGACAGCTCGGCGGCAGTCTTTCGCGTAGCGATCGAAGGCAGCGACCGGGAGCCCGATCTTGCCAGCTTCCGTACGCTTCTGGCCTTCCCATGCATGCCACTCGCCGGACTTCGTCGCGAGGGCCATGGATCCGCACTGGGCGACGAGGTCGTCGCGGCTCACGAGGACGACGCGGGCATCGGGGAAGAAGTCCCGTATGCAGTTGCAGACGTCGAGGGCTTCCGCATGGTTGCCAACCGCGACCTTGAAGCCATGGGCAAGCGAAGGCCGCTTGGCGAGGTAGGTCGCGATCAAGTCGAAGAGTCCTTGGTAGCCGAGCGCCCGGGACTCGTAAGGCTCTTTCCCCTTCGTGAACGTAGCGAGCCCGACCGTGAAGAAGGGCGAAGCTAGAACTTCGTCGCCGGGCATCGAAACATCCGGGTGGCCGCTCAGGCACACCTGCGTGACGGTCGTGCCACTGCGCTGCATGCCGACGATGAAAAAACGGCGACTGTCGGTCATAGATCTCACGTGACAATCCATACGCGAAGTTCGGAGGCGAGACGAGCACCGGGCCCGAGCAGCAGTTCGGGCTGACAAAAATACTGTCGGGACTGGCAGGGTTTGAGCGGGATGCGGACAATAGCATTCATCCTCTTCAGCGTCAGTGACCAATGGCACGATTGGGCACGGACGCGTTTGCCGCACTCCTCTCTTCGTTCGATCCATGGGATCGACTGCTCGGCGCACGATGAACATGAACGTGAAACGGCGGCTCGGCGTCTTGCCGCTCAGCCTCGTCTTGGCCATGGCCCTTCCGCGGCTACTTCGGGCGCACCATCCCCACGACGTCGTCACCGCGGTTGCGGCCTCGCCGAACTTCACGCAGGACCGCACGGTCTTCGTCGCAGCTGGCGGCTCGATCAATCTCTTTCTCGTGAGCCGTGACGGCGGCTACTCGTGGCACGAAGCCAGGTCCGGGATCCGCGGGTCGACGATCAGCGCGATTCGTTTTGCCTCGGACTGGTCGACATCCGGCCGTGCCTTCGTCGCGCTGGCGGACGTGGGCATCCAAGTGACGACCGATAGCGGGAAGACGTGGTCGCCACCGGCGATTCGGCGCTTCATCCGCCACATGGACGTGTCGAGCGTTCACGACGGTTCGATCGCGATGTTCCACGCGACGCGTGACGAGCTCTTTATGTCGGATGACGGCGGCTCCAGTGATCGAGCGCTGCAGATAGAAGTCGACCCCGGCGCCGAGATCACCAGCGTCACCGTGTCGCCGACCTACTGGCAAGACAGCACCGTCGTGGTCACGACTTCGAACGGGCGCGTCTTGATGAGCCAGGACCGCGGAGCAACTTGGACGAGCACGGCGCTGCCGGCGGCGGCGAAGGGCGCAACGCTCTCACCAGGCTTCGCCCACGACCGGACGATGTGCGTCGCGACTTGGGGCAAGGGGGTCTTTGCATCCCTCGACGGAGGCACGACCTTCCAGCCCTTCGGTTCGATCGGCGACCGCCACGTCAATCAAGTCCGGCTCGCGCGGCACGGCGGCAAGCTCCGTGTGCTGGCAGCGACCAAGGAGCACGGTGTCTACACGTCCGATGAGGGGCGCGATTTCACGCGGACATCGCTGCGCGTCAAGTTGACGAATCAGACAACGAACCACCATCGCTTCGTCACATGCGCCGGCGATGGGACCGCGGCCATGACGGTCTTCTGTGGCACCTTCGAAGGACTTCACATCTCGGACGACGGTGGCGCGACGTGGCGTAAGTCGAACATCAACCCGACGCGCAGCGGTCGCATGATTTCGTTCTCGCCGACCTTTGCCGAGGATCGCACGCTCTTCGCTGCTGGCTACGGCATGCACGCCTTGGTGAGTCGCGATGCTGGAAAGAGCTTCGGCGTCGAGTGGGACTTTCCGTCATGGAGCACCTACGGCATCGGCATCTCCCCGCGCTTTACCGAGGACTCGCTGGTCCACTTCGGCATGGGCGGCTACCTCATGCGCTCGGTGGATGGAGGCAAGGTGTGGACGTGGAAGAAGCTCCCAGCCGACCCGGGGGTCTTCTACCGCAACATCTGGGAAATCGAGTATCCGCAGGGCTTCGGCACGAAACATCGAGAGGTCGTGGTCTTGACTTATGGCGGCGCGATCTACCGTTCAAAAGATGCAGGCGAGACTTGGGGGACAGCTCAGCGCATCGACGCGAGCGAAGGGCGCATCGCGAGCACGCCCGATCGCAACAATTTCTATACGACAGCGCTCGCAGTCTCGCCGGCCTTCCTGAGTGACGGAACGATGTACGCGTGCGGCAGCGGCCTCTACCGATCGACGGACCGCGGAGTGACCTTCGAGCGCCTGCGTGACGGGAAGTTCGGGCGACGGAGCATCACCTTCGCGCCGGACTACGCGACATCGGGCGAGGTCTACTGCCTCGCGGGCAAGGACGGTTTCGTGCGCCTCGGCAAAGGTGCAGATTGGACACCATCGAACGACGGCCTCGAGGGCTTCATGCCGTCGAGGGTCGTCGCGTCGCCGTCGATGCGCGAGGACGCGACGCTCTTCGTTACGACCCACGGCGGCGGGGTCTTCCGCTCACAGGACCGTGGACTTTCATGGCAGCGGGTCTCCGCGTTTCCGAGCCCGGTCGACAATGGCCTCTCGCTCGCGATCTCGCCGAACTTCGCCGAGGACTCGATGCTCTTCGTTGGTGCCTTCGATGGCTTCTATCGATCGAACGACGCTGGGGCGACCTGGACGCTCGCGACGGACTTCGAGGTCTACGACGACTTCCGTGAGCCCTGGACCTTCGATAGCCACTGGGCCGAGGTCCGGACGCCTTACGCCTACAACAGCAATGTTCGCTACGCCACCGAGGTCGGTGCTCGCGCAAGTCTCCCCATCACCGGTCGGCGTGTGGCATTGCGTGGACCCAAGGGGCCCGACTTCGGTGTGTTCTACGTCTGG
>CALLZN010000406.1 GCA_937858895.1 uncultured bacterium
AGCAGGATCGCGATGCCGAGCAGGATGCGATAGACGACAAAGGGCGTCATGCCGATGCGCTCGACCAGGCGCAAGAAGACCTCGATGCAGAGGTAGGCCGAGACGGCCGACACGAGGATGCCGACCAGCAAGATGGCGGTGTCGACGTTTGCCTGCGCCGAGATCAAGTCCTTGGTCTTGAGGGCACCCGCCGCGAGGATGAGCGGGATCGAGAGCAAGAACGAATAGCGCGCGGCAGCTTCGCGCGTCAGGCCACCGAAGAGGCCCGCCGTCATGGTCGCTCCCGAGCGTGACGTGCCTGGGATCAGCGCGAGCGCTTGGAAGGCGCCGACAAAGAGCGCATCGAAGATCCCGACGCGCTCGAGCGAGCGCCGTCGCCGCCCCCACCGGTCTGCGACGAAGAGCAAGACGCCGAAGCCGATCGAAGCCCAGGCGATCACGACGGGACCGCGCAGGCGGCCCTCGATTTCGTCCTTGAAGAGCAGGCCGCAGAGGCCGGCCGGCACGGTGCCGATGATGACCGCGAGCGCCAGGCGGAAGTCGCTCGAGGACTCACGCGAAAAGATCCCGCGCCAGAACGCCCTCGCGAGCCGCAGTAGGTCTTGCCGAAAGTACAAGACCACCGCCAGGAGACTACCGACGTGGACCGCGACGTCGAAGGCCGCGCTGTCCGCACCTTCGGCGCGTCCCGTGATGAGGCCGACGAGGATCAAGTGCGCCGAACTCGAGATCGGCAAGAACTCGGTCAAGCCCTGGACCAGCGCCAGGAGCGTCGCTTCGACGAGATCACTCAAGAGAACACCCGCGGTATCAGCCTCATCAGGACTCTATCGGAGTCAGAGGCGCAAGGTCTTAGCCGGGTGGCCGCGGCATGGCCCGCGCGAAAACACGGCGCAGGATGACGCAGGAGCGCATGAGAGCAGGAGCATCTCTTGCGCAGCGCTGACGCTCACCGCGTGGCTGCGTCGATCGCCGCCCGGTCCCCACTACGATCGCGTCCAAGTCGCGAGAGGGCCCTGTCCCCGGCCTCTCGCGAACGACAACCACCGCCCATTCCGGGTGACCTCGCAGCAATCCAAGATTGACGGACGCGAGGTCCACGCGAATGCGACGCCTAACGGCGCCTTCTTCAATCCACACAACCTTCGAGAGATCGAGACCATGAAGAACCTCTTCCCCATTACCGCTGCCTTCCTGCTCGCCGGGGTCATTTCGGCCCAGAGCGTCACCGGCAAAACGACGTCCGACTTCGGCAACGCGATCAAGGCCGGCAGCAACAGTGACTCGGATTCGGTCGCCAAGGATACGGCCGTCGGGGTCCGCGGCTTGTCCGCCACGTCAGCGCTGATGGGCAGCGGCAGCGCTGCTTCGCGCGCGGCGATCGTCAAGCGCGATGATTGGCGCACACGCTCCACGACTTGGAGCGCCAGCGTTTCGGACCACGCTTCCCTCGCTAGCCGCAGCGCGACGAACGACTCTTCGGCCAACACGACCGGTGATGGCGGAGCGGCTGGCGCACACAGCCTCGACTTCGTCTTCGCGGCCGACAACGACACGAAGGGCAAGCTCACGATCTACGTCAGCGCGCGCGCCTCGACCGGCGGCAGCGCGACGGCGAGCGTGACGGTCGGCACCACGACCTACAGCGTGAAGGCCGGCGAGAAGCCGATCATGATGTCCCTCGACGTGACCCTGACGAAGGCTGGCCTCACGGCGTCGGTCTCGACGAGCGGCGCTTGCGCACTCAAGGGCGCGGGCTCGGCGTCCTACGGTGCTTCGGCCTCCGTGTCCTTCACGGGTGCAGCGTCGAGCGGCGGCAAGTGCACGGTCACGGACGGCGTCAAGGGCTGCGGTCCGGTGCTCAAGGGCACGGCGACGAACTCGACCTACGGCTCGAGCGTCAACCTCGAACTGAGTGGCGCCGACAAGAACGCGATCGGCCTGCTCATGTATTCGCCGGACGGAAAGACGGTCGACATCAGCGGCTGCCCGCTCTTCTCGACGGTCGCCCACGCCGCGGCCTTCTTCACCGACGACATGGGCGCAGCGACGCAAATGCTGCGCTTCCCGGCTGGTCGCGACATCCAGGTCAGCGTCAATGAAGTCGTCTTGACGTTCACGACGAGCGGCCTGACCTTCAAGGCTTCGAACACGCTCGACATCGTCTGCACGAAGTGAGGTCGCCGAGGCGGCGCGCGCGGTTTTCCTCGATCCGCTCACCGTCATTTCGGCGCTTGCCTCAGATTACCGAAGTGGACGGGACGGATATAGCGGGGTATGAAAACCCTCGTGATCTCGACGGCTTGCTGCCTGCTGGCAGCAAGCATCTCCGCCCAAACAACGACCGCCGAACTCCGGGCAGCGACGCAGTTCGGCAACTTCGCGCGTGACGGCGCCGCCATCAATCTGCACACGCGCCCGGCGGACTACTTGTTTGCGCAGACGGAACGAGTCAGCGCAGCGCAGGGCAGGGTCAAATCCAGCTCTTATCTCACCTGGAGTGTCTCGCCCACTGGCGTGGTTTCCGTTGGCATGTCCGAGGAAGGCAGCGCGGGCGCTTCGACGGGTCTCGTGATCGGGGGCACAACGACTTCTACTTCGACGGCGAACCTGCCTCCGGGACCGCACGAGGTGCGCCTCTCGCTGCGCGGCGCTCCCTCGCTCGCAGGCAAAATCGAGGTCGAGGCTTCGGGCGTAGCACGCTCGATCTCGATTCTGAGCCTGGCAGTGGACGTCGGCGACGACCAGAGCACGGACTTCTCGCTCACCGTGCCCAGCACCGAACTCGTGACCATGCGCTCGCAGCAATGGCCCGTTCGCTTCGACGCGAACGGGCGCTTCGCCGTGCGCATCATCAGCGATGCACTCGCGATCTCGGCGACGAACTTTGAATACGCGGCTACCATCACCGTGCGCTTCACACCCGGGAGCTTCTGCGCGATCGAACCCTACGGTCAGTCCTGCGGTCCCTGGCTGCTAGGAAACGACACCGTGAGCGGCGCGTCGAGGCTGGTCTCGCTACAAGTCAGGGGCGCGCTCGGGAACCCGCCCGGCATGCTGATCTTTGGCGCAACGCGACTCGCGCTGCCGCTGCCGGGCACGCAGTGCTTCCTCAACACCGACATGATCTTCGGACTGCCGATTCAGACTCCGTTTTTTGGATCGGGTCAATGGAACTTCACGACGCCAGTCAACCTGCGCCTCATCGTCAACAGCCAGGCGCTCTTCATGGCGCCGAACGGGCAGCTGACAGCGACCAACGCGATCCAGATCGTCTGTCCCTGAACGATGAGTGCTGCTTGCAATCTCGACGAGCGGCTTACTACTGACAAAGCGACCCGTCTGCCCGATGATGGTGGGTATGCACACCCTTGCGATTTCGACGACTTGCTGCTTGCTGGCAGCGAGTATCTCCGCCCAAACGACGACCGCCGAGCTCCGGGCCGCGACGCAGTTCGG
>CALLZN010000407.1 GCA_937858895.1 uncultured bacterium
CGTTGGCTACTCGATGGCGGATACCACGGCTGGCTTGGCTTTGCTCTCGACCATGGTCAAAGCCTTCCAAAGCGCCGTCGCCGACTCGGTGGCCTTCAACATTCGGGCCCTCAACATGAGCTACGAGGGCACGAACATCTCGATCTGGCTCGAGGAGCAGGCCATCGACCTCGCGGCGCGCATCGGCGACCTCGTCGTCGTCGTGTCGGGCGGAAACGGCGGGACCTTCAGTCACTACGCCCACGGCTCGACCAACCGTATTGCGGTTGGTGCCGTCCACGCGCGTACGGCCACGCAGGTCGGCCGCAACGTCGCGGCCTTCTCGACGCGCGGGCCCTTGCCTGGCGGCGATGAGTATCCGACCCTCGTCGCGAACGGTGTCGCGATGACCTTGCCTGTCGGCGACCGCGAAGGCAACGACCGCGTCGCCGATGGAACGAGCTACGCCGCGCCCAACGTGGCGGGGGCTGCGCTGCTCTTCCGCAGCATCGATACGCGCGCTTCGGCGCTCGTGACCAGGGCTGCGATTTTGGCGAGCGCCGAGGACGTCGCCGGCAAGCATCGCAGCGTGTCCGGAAACGGCGAGAATCACTACGGCTTTGGCTACTTGCGAAGCGACCAGTTGGTAGGCATCGCGCGCGGCCAGGGCGCAGCCCTCAAGTCGAACGGTGTCGTGACCGTGACTCAAGCCAGTCGGACCGTCAATTATCCCGTCTTCGCAGGCCGGGACTACGCGGTCGCGCTCGCCTGGGATCGCTTTGACCCGACCTACGACGAGCGCTGCGACCTCGACCTCGAGCTGCGCGCTTCGGCCGCCAACGGCCGTGTGCTGATCGGCGAGGGCAAGCATCGGCGCATCGTCCACGAACTCGTGCGCTTCCGCGCCGAGCGCAGCGAAGCCATCGAGATCAAGGTCGTGGGCAAGACCTTCGTACGCGGCCGGACCTCGATCGACTTCGGCCTCGTGGTGACGGAGGCGCTGCCCTTCTTCGCGCATGGCACAGCTGAGGTCTTGGGCACGGGCTGTGGCTTCTCGGTGAACGAAGTCCCGAGCTTCTCGCATATCGTCGCGCCCGAGATCGGCCAGCGCTACGGCGCAACGATCGTCGGCTCGCGGGCGGGGGCGGCCTTCGTGCTGACGCTTGGGACGTCGCTGACGAAGTTCGGGACCTTCTCGTTGCCGCTGCCGCTCACCGCGATCGGCGCGCCGGGCTGCACGCTCTACGCGAGCCCTGACTTCGTGTTCGTCGCCGGCACGATGCAGGCCTCGGGCACGGCGCCTTTCCAAGTGACCGTGCCGGCCGACAACGCCTTGCTGCACGCGGTCTTCGGCCACCAGGTCCTGACGCTCGCGCCGCAGACCAACACGCTGGGCCTCCTTACTTCGCACGGCCTGCGCGTGCGTGTCGGCGGCGACCCGCGCTGAACCTGGCGACGAAGCAAGCTCAGCGCTCAGTGGCTGCGCTTCAGCTCAACGCGCAGCTCACGGCGCAGCGCATCAGCTGCCGATCGTCGCGCGGCCGCAGCGCGTGAGCGAGTAGCCAGGCATGCCGATCGAACCGAGCACGATGAACTGCTCATAGTACTGCGTGCCGATCAGCGCCGTGTTGTTGGCGACCGGGCGCGCGAGGCTCGCGGTCCCCGACGTCGACGTCGTCACGACTGCGCTCGAAGTTGCTTGCACATAGAGCGTGCAACCGAGCCAGGGCTGCGGGTTGTAGTTGCCGATCAAGAGGACGGCCGTCGTGCTCGGCTTGGCTTGGCTCAGGTTGAGCGTGTAGCTCTGGCCGATCGTGGGCACGCCGCTGTTCGTGAGCAGCGGCGTCGTGCCGAGCGGGCGACCTTCGAAGCGGACGATGAGTCCGTAGTTGAGGCCGAGCGTGCCGGTCGTAGCGGTCGAGCTCGCGATCGAGAAGACGCGCGAGGTGTTGCCGCCGCTGACAGCGTCCGCGAAGGAGTTGATCGACGTCGTCGCCGTGTTGCGGATCTCGAGCAGGAGGTTGCGATTCAGCGTCTTGTAGAAGTAGAAGGGCTGCGTGAAGGCCCAGCGCGCCGAGAAGGTCGCCGGGTTCGTGTTCGAGCCCGTCCAGGCCGGCAAGCTCAGGTTGCCGCTGAAGACCGTCGTCGGCGTGAAGTCGAAGTTCGAGTCGAAGTTCGCGTTCAGCGTCGTCATCGTCCGGCTCGAGTAGCCGAGGCGAATGGTGGCGCTCGTCGTGCCGCCGGGGCTCGAGTAGGTCTTCTCGCGGTAGGCCATGGCCGAGATCGCGATGTTGTTCGGCACTTCGTTGCGATCGAAGAGCTGCTGGTAGCGCATGTTGTGGCGGCCGACCCCGAAGTAGTTGTTCGAGTTGCCGAAGGTCGACGTGTAGGCCGCTGGCAGCACGACGTTTTGCGTGCCTGCCGTGCAGGCGCTGCCGAGATAGCTGTAGGAACCCGGTTGGCCCGTGTTGCTCGAGGACGCCCACCCGAAGGGTTGCGTCGCCGCCGACAAGGAGGCCGCGCGCACTTCGATCGTGTAGATGCCGCTCGTCGCTGCGGTGAAGCGGACGAACTCCTCGGTGTTGCGCGCAGTCGCCGACTGGGCGACGACCGTCGATCCGTTGAGGATGCGTAGGTTCAAGTTCGACCAAGTCGTCGAGTTGACGTCGAGGCGGTGCCAGGCGATGGCGACTTGGTACTGGACGTTGGCCGTGACTGGCAGCGACTTCGTCCACGCCGTCGTGGTGCTGGCGATGCTCGCCGTGCCATGGCGCTGACTGTTCGTCGCGATCGTGTAGGCGACGTCGTCCTTCAGGTAGCCACAGCCGGGGCCGGTGCTGACCTGCGTGCCGGCGGTGCCCGGGCTCGCGTTGGTCGCTGCCAAGAGGATGGCCTTGGTCTCGTAGCTGCGCAGCGAAGTGTTCGCACCGCGGATCAGGGTCGCGGCCCCGCAGACCATCGGCGAGGCCATCGAGGTTCCAGAAGCGACGTAGTCAGCCGCCTGGTTGTCACGCCGCGCCATGTTCGTCGAGACGCCGTTCGCGCAGATGTCAGGGAAGAGCTGCCCATCGGGCGTGCCGCGCGAGGAGAAGCTCGCGAGCGTGTGCGTGTTCTCGTTGACGGCGCCGACCGAGAGGCCGTTGACGTTGATCTGGCTCGAGGCCGTCGACGTGCCGTTGTTGCCGGCCGCCGTGCACGCCAGGATGTCGGCGTTGAGGCCCGCCGAGTCCATGGCCTTTTGCTCGACCGAGAGCGGGTTCGGGCTACCCGAGTAGCTCAGGTTGGCCGCCACGATGCGATAGGCTGCGGCGTCGGCGACCATCTGGTTCCATGCGGAAGCCATCGTCGACGTCGAGCTGCTGCCCGCGGTGTTGTTCGCGATCGCGTAGCCCGCGATGTTGGCGTCGAAGGCGTGGCCGTTGTCGGCGGTCGTCGTCGACCAGCGCCAGCCGGCCGAAACGCTTGCGACGCCGGTTCCGTGCCCGTGCACATCGTCGGCCGTCATCGTGCCCATCTGCCGATTGAGCACGAGGCGCGTCGTTGCCGTGCCACGGCGCGAGTATGTGATGTGCGGCACGCCCGTGCCGTTCATGTTGCTGTCCTGGCCCGTGTCGACGATGGCGCAGGCGACGCCGCTGCCCGTGACGTTGATCGAGTTCAGGTAGTCCGAGTTGTGGTTGGCGGCGTTCGTCGCCGTGAGGATGCACGGCTCGGTCGCTACATCGGGTTCGAGGTAGGCGACGTTCGGGAGCGTGGCGATGGTCGCGAGCGCCGCCGGCGTGGCTTCGATCGCGCAGGCGTTGACGATCCACCACTGGGCGAAGACCGAGCCGCCCAAGGCTTCTACTTGTTGGACGAAGCCCGCCTGGTGGCGCTTCATCTTGGCCTCGAGGTCGGCGACGATGGTCGCGACATCGCTTGGATTGCGATCGCCCTGCATCTGGACACGCAAGGCTTCGAGGTCGAAGTCGCGCTCCGCGAAGTGAACGATCCAGCGCTCGGTGCCTGCCTTCGTGCCCGGCAAGGCCTTGCCGGTGAAGACAGGCTTGGCGGCGTCGGCGCGACTGCTGACCTGCGCGCGCGCGCTCGTTGTGAGGCCAGGAGCGAGGACGGCTCCCAGAGAGACGAGAAGCCCGGTCAAGACCGGGACATGCTTGCTGCTAGTCATGGTTACTCCGTTGACTATCTGCTGCGGCTCGCGGTGTTGTCCCGCGACGAGTGATCGCGACACGAGTTCGCGAACCGCCGGTTGAGGAAACGGGTCGAGAGGTGGTCGACCCAGCAGGGCATAGTAAATATTCCCTGCGTCAAGAAGCCACGAAGCCGAGAAAAATGCTCCTCAGTCGCGGTGGCGCAAACGCAGCTGACCGCATGCGGCGTCGCGGTCGGCGCCCCGTCGCCGACGCCAGGTCGTCTTGATGCCGCCTGCCTCGAGCCTCGCCTGGAAGTCCAGGACCTGGGCCTCGTCCGGACTCGCGATCCAAGGCTCGACGCCCGCCACGCGGTTCCACGGCAGGAGGTTGACGGTGCAGGCTTCGCCCTTCAGCAAGGCGATGAGCGCGTCAGCGTCGTGCGATCGGTCGTTCTTGCCGCGTAGCAGCACGACCTCGAAGGTGGGTTCGCGGCCGGTCATGCGGAACCAGACGCGAGCGGCGCGCACGAGCTCGACGGGGTCCTTGGTCGCCGTCGGCACGAGTTCGCGGCGCAGCTGTGGGTCAGCTGCGTGTAGGGAGATCGCGAGATTCCAGGGCAGGGCACGTTCGGCGAGGCTGCGCACGCGGTCTGGGTAGCCCGATGTGGAGATCGTGATGCGGCGCGGCGAGAAGCCGAGGTCTTGCGAGATCTGCAGCAGGGCGCGCTCCAGGTTGTCGACGTTGAGCATGGGCTCGCCGAGCCCCATGACGACGACGTTTGTGATGCGGCGCTGGCCGCCTTCGCGTTCGAGGCGGGCGCGCGCGACCAAGAACTGGTCGACGATCTCGGCCGCCGTCAGGTTGCGACGCACACCAAAGAGGCCCGAAGCGCAGAAAACGCAGGCAACGGGGCAGCCGACCTGGCTCGAAACGCAGAGCGTCGTGCGCTCACCTTCGGGGATGAGCACGCTCTCGATCGTCTCGCGGTCGCGCAGCTCATGCAGGAACTTGGTCGTCCCGTCGCTGCTCTGCGAAGTGTCGACGACCTCGCTGGCGCTGAGCACGACTTCGCCGGCGAGGGCGCTACGCACGGCCTTCGGCAGGAAGGTCGCGGAGTCGAGGTCGAGCAGGCCCTTCTCGAAGACAGCCTCGACCAAGGCCCGGGCTTGGAAGGGCTTGGCGCCGTGAGCGCATGCGAGTGCTTCGAGCTCCGCGCGCGAACGATCTCGCGCGAGGGCTGTCACGCGCTCTCGCGCCCGCCCTTGTCGCTCGGCTCGGCTTCGCTGTCGACGCTCGGCGGAGCTTCTTCCTCGCTCTTCGCGCGCGGCTTGCGTCCCTTGGTCTTGGGGGCGACGCGGACCTCAGGTTCGGCTTCGCCGTTGATCGCGGCGGCGCTGAGATGCACTTCGACAGGTCCGTCGGCGGTGAGCGAAGGCAGGCGGAAGCGCACTTCGAGCAAGCACTCCTCGAGGATGGAGCGCAGCGCGCGCACGCCGGTCTCTTGCTCGAGGACGCGGGATGCGATGGCGTCGAGGGCTTCGGGCGTGATCACGAGCTCGGCGTTCTCGAGGCGGAAGTACTCTTGGTACTGGCGGACGACCGCGTTCTTCGGCTCGGTCATCACGCTGATCAAGTCGTCCTTCGTCAGCGAGCGCAGCGTTGCGATGACCGGCAGGCGGCCGACGAACTCGGGGATGAGACCGAAGCCGACGAGGTCCTTCTGGTTGACGAAGGGCAGGAGGCGGTCGCGCTCGCTCAGCGCGAGGCCCGACGCCGACTTGCCGCCGATCAGGCCTGCGTCTCGTTCGGTGAAGCCGATGACGTTGCGACCGAGCCGACGCGCGATCGAGTCCTCGACGCCGACGAAGGTGCCACCGCAGATGAAGAGGATGTTCTCGGTGTTGACCTGGATGTAGCTCTGCTCGGGGTGCTTGCGTCCACCTTGCGGCGGCACGTTGGCGACCGTGCCTTCGAGGATCTTGAGCAAGGCCTGCTGCACGCCTTCGCCCGACACGTCGCGGGTGATCGAGACGTTTTGGGTCGTGCGCCCGATCTTGTCGACTTCGTCGATGTAGACGATGCCCTGCTGGGCGCGCTCGAGGTCGAAGTTGGCGGCTTGAAGCAGCTTGAGCAGGATGTTCTCGACGTCTTCGCCGACGTAGCCGGCTTCGGTCAGCGTCGTCGCATCCGCGATCGCGAAGGGCACGTCGAGGATGCGCGCGAGGGTCTTGGCGAGCAGGGTCTTGCCCGAACCGGTCGGCCCGACGAGCAAGATGTTCGACTTCTCGAGCTCGATGTCGGCGTTCGGTTTGGCTCGCGACTGCAAGCGGCGGTAGTGGCTGTAGACCGCAACCGACAGGACCTTCTTGGCCTGGTCTTGGCCGATTACGTAGTCGTCGAGGGCAGCGCGAATCTCAGCCGGCGTCGGGATCTCGTCGCGCGGCGTGAGGCTCACGTCCGCGACGCGCGGCTTGCGACGTTCGTCTTCCTTGAGGATCGTATTGCAGATCTCGACGCACTCGCTGCAGATGAAGATGCCCGGCGGCCCCGCGATCAAAGGTCGATCGAGGTGGTGCCGCGACTTCTCGCAGAAGGTGCAGCGTTCGCCGCCTTTGCCACGGTTGCCGGTCTTCGTCATGCGTTCAGCGCTCTCGCAGGCTCGCCAGGAAGCAGGCCTTCGATGTTAGCCGCTTTCCCAAAGGAAGCACCTCGCATTCGATCGTCGCGCGCATCGCCTGCGCGACGCCGATCAGTCGGATGTGATGACTTCATCGACGAGGCCGTATTCCTTGGCCTCCTTCGCCGAGAGGAAGTAGTCGCGATCCGAGTCCTTCTCGATCTGCGCGGCCGTCTTGCCCGTGTGTTTGGCGAGGATGTCGTTGAGACTGCGCTTCAGGTGGAGGATTTCGTCGGTCTGAATCGCGATGTCGAGCGCCGTGCCCTGAACGCCGCCCCAAGGCTGGTGGATCATGACTCGCGAATGCGGTAGGGCGTGTCGCTTCCCCTTCGTTCCCGAGGCCAGGAGGACGGCGCCCATCGAACTCGCCTGCCCGATGCAGTAGGTGGCCACGTCGCACTGCACGAACTGCAGCGTGTCGTAGATCGCGAGGCCGGCCGTCACCGAACCACCGGGCGAGTTGATGTAGAGGTTGATGTCCTGGCTCTTGTTCTCTTTTTGCAGGAAGAGGAGCTGGGCGATCACGACGTTGGCGACCGTGTCGTCGATCGGCGTACCGATGAAGACGATGCGATCCTCGAGCAGGCGACTGTAGATGTCGTAGGTGCGCTCGCCACGTCCGGTCTTTTCGATGACGTAGGGGATGGGGATGTAACCCTGGGTCATGGCTCCGTGCTCCGTCGTTTCCTGTTCACAAGTCTGCGGTCGCCCCTGGCGACCGAATGCAGCGCGCGGCGCGCGCGGCGCCGCAACCGATAGGTCTTCGTCATTGCGGGCGCAAGACCCTGCGGATCAGGACGAAGCCTCGGTCGCAGCGTCGCTTTCGCCGCCGCTAGCTTCAGGGGTATCGACCAGATTCGCGGTCTTTTTTAGGTAATCCCGGACCTTGCCGTTCATGAGCTGGAGCCGCAGTTCACCGAAGAGTTTGTTCTCTTCGATGTACTTTTTGACCTCGGCGACGCCGGTGTCGTTCTCGCTCGCGATGCGCTTGAACTCGTTCTCGATGTCGGTCTCGGTGATGAAGAGCTTGTTCTTGATCGCGATGGCTTCGACGAGGAAGAGGTTACGCACACCCGTTCGAGCCGCCTTCTCGAGCTCGTCCTTGGCCTCCGTGACGCGGCGCTGCGCGTCGGCCTCGGGGGCGCCCTGCTTCTTCATGTCCTCGAACCAGGCCTTGGCGCGGGCCTCGGCCTCGGCTTCGACGAGGCCCTGGGGCAGGTCGAAGGGCTTCTGCGCATAGAGCTGTTCGAGGATTTCCTCCTCGACACGGGTCGTCTCCATGCGGCCCTTGTGGGTCTCGATCTGCTTGCGCAGCTCTTCCCGCATCAGGTCCATGGACTCGAAGTCGAAGGCCTTCGCGAAGGCGTCGTCGAGCGGCGGCGTCGTGAAGCGAATCACGTCGAGGAGCTCGAGCTCGACCTCGCCGGTCTTGCCGCGGGCCTGCTCCTTCTCGAAGTTGTCCGGATAGGCGATGCCGAGGGTGACCTTGGCGCCGCGGCGCTGCTCTTGCAGGCGCGCCTTGAACTCCTCGGCGTCGGTGCCGCGGACCGGGATGCCCGAGTTGAGTTGCAGGCCTTCCTTCTTCGCGATCTCTTCGCCGTCGAGTTTGTAGGTCACGTTGACCTTGACGAAGTCGCCTTCGGCAACGGCGTCTTCGACCGGCCCGAGCTTGCGCTTCTGTTGAGCAAGTTGGTCGAGGCTCTTCGTGATCTCGTCGTCGGTCGCGGTCGTGGCACCCTTCTCGACGCGGATCGATGCGATGTCACCGACCTCGACGACGGGACGGAGGTCGAAGTCGACCGAATACTCGAGGGCCTTGTTCTCGTCGAGCGGCTCGGTCGAGACTTCGAGGCGCGGCGTGCCGACGATGTCGAAGTTCTGGCCGGCCATCGCCTCCTTGAAGCTCTCGTTGAGGATGGCCTCCTTGGCCTCACGCAGGATCGAGTCGCCGAGCTTGTCCCGCAGGACCTTGGGCGGGATCTTGCCCGGCCGGAAGCCCTTCATCCGGATCTGCTGGTTGGCGCTTTGGAAGACCTTGGCGACATGGTCACGGATCCGCTCGGGCGGGATCGCGACTTTCATGGTCTTGCGGTTGGGTCCGGAATCGAGGATTTCGACGTGCATCGGAGTCTGGGCTTCGGAGTTCGGGCCGAAGAGCCTAGCGCCCGACGCAGGTCGGTGAAACCTCACTGTTTCATTAGATCCGACCGACTTTGGGCCGCGTGCCAGCGCCTGCGCAGGCGTTGGCGCAGGTCCGCCTCACTTTCCTTTGTGGTCGTGGTCGGCGGCGCCGTGGTGCTTCTCGATGTGCTCGAGGTCCTCGGGCTTGAAGTAGGACTTGCTGAAGTCGAGGACGAGGCGGCGCAGGGTGGCGACGTGGGTCTTGTCGGTCGTTTGCTTGCACTTCATCGCGACGACCGTCATCTGATGGAGGAAGCGCAGTTGGCTCAGGTAGAGCTCGACCGTCGCGGCGTCGGCGCCTTCGGCCGGCACCTTGATGCGCTGGGCTAGCCAGTAGGCCGAGACGCGATCCTGGATCGCTTGCGCGTGGTCGTCCTTGGCCATGACCCAGCGCACGATCTGGTTCTTGCTGGGCTTCTCTTCTTTGTCCAGGGCTTCGAGGCTCGCCATGGCCTTCTCGATGGTCGCCGCGTCTTCCATGAACATGTCGATGCGCATCTTATCGCTGTAGATGCCGCACGGAACTTGGCAGTGGCGCGGGGTTGCGGTTGTGTCAGCTTCAGCGCTCGTGCGCGCGTGAGCGGGCTTCGTCGTGGCCGAACTACAGAGGAGGATCGCTGCCGCGGCGGCGATCACGATGGACTTGCGCGTGAGACTCATGAGCTTCTTTGGGTCAGGATTCGTGTGCTTCAATCTTCGAAGAGCTTGCGCAGTTGGCTGTTGAGCATGATCAGGTCTTCGATGTCCGGGTGCGCGGCGCGGAAGCGTCGCAGTTCTT
>CALLZN010000408.1 GCA_937858895.1 uncultured bacterium
CCAAGCGCGTCAACATCATCGTCGATGGAAGTCCCGAGAAGATCGTGCTCCCGCCCTTCCAACTCGTCGACACGACGATGGAGGACGCCATCCAGGTGCTCGAACGCCTCGCCCGTGGATCGGAACAGAGTGTCCAGATCGTGCAGCAGCAAAGCCGCGACACGCCGCCGGGCCGCGGCATCTACGTGATCTCCGCGAGGACCGCGACGAAGCGAAGCGAGAATCCTCGCAGCGTGCACGTCTTCTCGATCGGCCTGCTCCTCCAAGTAGGTCCTGCCGGAGTCGTCCTCGGCGCCGTCGAAGCCGGACTTGCCCTCGACGAAGACAAGCAAGCAGCGCAGGTGCGCTTCCACGAGGCATCGGGCCTCCTCTTCGTGAACGGAACGTCGTCGCAAGTAGCGATCGTCGACGCGGTCGTCTCGAATCTCATGCGCAGCCTGCACCTCATGCAGAAGGATGCAGGCGCCGGCGTCAGGGCTGAGAACTTGCGCCCGAGCAATGCAGGCACGGTTGATGGAGCCCCAGGCGACGAGAAGAAGAAGTGAGGCAGCAAGCCTGTTCGCTGCTGCTTCCGTGAAACCATGCCCACGGCCTTCGAAGACCTCGACGACGCGAGCTGTCGCCGCCTCACGACCGCGATTCGTCGCGGCGACGGGGCGGCCTTCGAGACCTTTTATGCCACCTTCTTTGACCCCTGCTTGCTCTGGACGCGACGCATGACGAAGCGTGATGAAGCCTTCTGCCTCGACTGTGTCCAAGACGTGATGCTCTGCGTCGCGAAGGAGCTCCCGCGTCTCGGCGACAAGCGCTCGCTCAGTGCCTGGCTGCACCGCTGCCTGCACACGAAGGCCATCGACCGTCTTCGCAGCGAAGCACGCCGTCATGCACGCGAGCAGCACGCGGCCCAACCCGAAGCCGCATACGCCTGCCCCGACCCGCTCGCCGACCTCGTTGCCAGCGAGCGCGTAGCCTGGCTCGAAGGCCGCCTCCTTCAACTCGACATCGACGATCGCAGCCTGCTCGAAGCGCGCTTCGTCGACGGCGAGACCCTCGACGCGAGCGGCGCGCGCATCGGCATCGGCGGCAACGCCGCCCACGGACGCATCCGGCGCGGGCTCGGGCGCCTCAGGAGTGCCGGCCATGCCTGAGTCCTCGACCCCGCCAGCTGGCGAGGAATCCGACGTGGCCTTCGACTTCCTCGTGCAAACAGGTAGTGACAGCGCAAGCCCCAAGCTCTCGACCGCAGGCGCAAGCCGGCGCAGCGTCATGCTCCAAGAACTACGCGGCGTCGTGCAGCGGCGCGGACGTGTGCGGCGCATGCGCTTGCTCGGCGTCGCCGCAGGTCTGGCTCTCGTTGGCTTCTTCGTGCTCCAGAGCCTGCGTCGACCGACGGACGGACAAACCAACTTGCCAAGAGATATTGCGTCACCAGGACCAGGGCGTCTGGGTCCAGCGATCGCGCAGACGACACGCAACGCGTCGCCGACAATCGAAGTCGTGCGTGGCAGCCAAGCCTTCAAGTTCACGCGGCTTGCCCCGCTGCGCTGCGAAGCGAGCGCCACCTACGCGGTGCGCACGATCCTGGACGACGACCTAGCGTCTTGGCTCGGAAGCGCCGGCCACGCGCCGGGCTATTGCCGCGTCGATGGCCGCGTCCACGTCTTTGACGTCGACGACGCCGCGCAACGTCGCGGAGCCGATTGAATACTCGTCGCCGTAGTCGGCCGCAGCCCCAACCTCCCACGACCAGCCCGGGTCATGGTGGGCACCGCGCATGGGCACCCTGAGTTCGCCAGTCCACGTGTTGCCGGGAGCGAACTCGTACCACGGGATGTAGATGTCGATCCACGCGGTCGCGCGCAAGACTCCGAGGCCGTCGCGGACATTCACCCAAACGCGGGTCTCTTTGATCGCCTCGGTCGTCGAGTTCTCGTAGGTCAAGAAGAGCCGCAAGTACTCGTGTCCCGGTCCGCCGAGGAGGCGCCACTCGCGGGCGGGGCGGGGGCCGCCGCGGGGGCTCTGGGGGATACGGCCGCGGGGCTCCCCCCAGCCGCCCCTTCGCGGGCCCCGCCGCAGCGCATCCCAGCGGCGCTCGTTCTCTCGAGCGAGTTTCTCCCACGGCGAGGCGCGCTCGTCGGTGGTCGCCCGCTGCACGGAGCACGAAGTCGTCAACGCGAGGCCGATCACCAAGAGCGCGCTAACGAGGAGCGTGCGCTGTCGCGCCGCGGAACGCGTTCGCTGGCCTGGCTGAATCGCCCCGATCCACTTGGTCCTGAAGCTCATGGTCGCCGAACGCCGCAAGTTTCGTTCCTCGAACAGCAACCCGCCGCTGTCGGCTCTTGCGCCGCAAGCGCTGCGCAAAAGCAGAGACCTGTCCCCCAGTCAGGACAGCGCGGCGAGTTCGAGGATCCAAGCCACACCCTCGCGCCGCAGGTCACCGCCGTTCGCGCAGACGACGAGGCGCTGACGCTGGAGCTCGCGCTCGAGGTTGGGCATCGCCGCGGCCTCGAGCAAACGAAGCTGCCAATAGCGACCGGGCGCCATGCGGCCCTCTACCCCGACGTCGACGAGTGAACAGCCGACCAAGCGAATGGTCGAGGAAGGTGAGGCGAGCAAGCAGACGAGGAGGTCGTGGACCGCATCACGCGGCCCATGCACGCGGACCTCGGCATCCTGCAGCGAAGCGAGGACGCGGTCCAAGTCACGCAGGACCGGCAGGTCGGGTGCGAAGCGCCTGAGGCGTTGCCCGAGCTGCACGAGGTCGCCAACCAGGTCGAAGCTGCGACCAGCCTCGTAGTCGCCGAGTAAGAAGGCCTGGAGCAGTTGCACGTGGCGGTCGATCTGCAGCAAGCTCGAGCGAACCGAAGTGCTGCCGTGCTGGTCGATGCTGTCCGAACCGAAATCGAGATGGCCGAGACCAATGGCCAACTCGTTCTTCACGTCGTGAAGGATCGACTGCAGGGCTTCGTGCAAGGCCGTGCGCTGCGGACCCTGCAGCGCGTCGGGGTCGAAGGCCATGTGGGGTCAACTCAGTTGGAGGTTTGGCGGCCGCCCTGCGGGAGGCGTTTCGGATCACGGTTGCCGCGCGGTCCGAACCCTCCTGCGACATCGACCGGCAAGACCGTGGTCGGATTGCCGACCGCCCAGCCCGCCTGCACGAACTTGCGCCCTTCCTGCGTCGTCTCGACGAGCTGGGTCGACGATGTCGAACCATCTGCGTGGATGTACCACGACACACCCTTGTCCCCCTTCACGATCTCGACGACCGGCGCGTAGGGATAGCCGGGAGCGAAGCCGGGGAAGGGCGGCGCGACCGTCACCCCGTTCAAGGGCTCGAGCCACGTGCCGTCGGGGAAGACGGCGGCCCCGTGAGGAGCCTTGCCCGTCTTGCCGATCGGACGACGCTTGCCCTCGGCTGCGTTTGTCGACTTCGGGTTGGATGGCGTTGGTTGCGCAGCGACGTCCTTCGGGTCGACCCGCAAGCTCCCAGAATCAGGCTTCGTGCCTGCTGTCGCAGCGTCGCCGTTCTCGGGCAGGCCCGACATCGTCGCCGGCTTGTCATCGCCGCCGATGAGCTGCGGCCAGTAGGTGACGGTGGCCCAGTAGGTGACAGTGGCAACAGCGAGCAGCCCAATGGCTGCAGCGATCAAGAGCTTCGACAAATTCATGTGGGCAGGCGATCCAGGTGGGGTCGGCTCGAAGGTAATCGAGTCTAGCACGGAAACGAGCGCAATGCAGCGCGCAGCAGCCGCGTCGAAAGGGCCGAGGTCGCGAGTTCCGCTGACGAGTGACCGGACTATGATCTCGCCGACCTGAAGACCGCCGTGTTCTTGTACCTCACGATCCTCGCCGCACTCTCTGCAGCCACGCTCGCCCTCTGCGTCGTGCAGACAGCGCGCGGCATGCGCCATAGCTGCCTCATCGCGGGCGGCGCAGTGGCCCTGCTCTTTGTCATCCTGGGCTTCCCCGTGCTCGCCGCCGCCGTCACGGTCTTCGTGGCGAGCCTCGCCTTCACGGGTTGCATGGACAGCCGTGACCCGCGGGCGCAGCATGGGGAGAGCCGAGACGGGCGGCGCGGAGCCCTCGGCCTTCCTGCCGTCTTGCCGGTCCTAGCCGCCTTAGCCTTGGGCTTCGCCTTTCCCTACCTCGAGGACGCGCTCATCGAGACGAGGAACTTGCCGGCGCCGGTCGAAGGGGCGAACGCGGCCATCGGCGGCCGTGCCCTGTGGCTCGGCTTGACGGGTCGCGGCCTGAGCTTCGTCGCGCTCGCGCTCGTCGCGAGTGTCCTCGCCTTCCTTGCAGCGCGCGCGACGCGCGCCACGGCACCCGAACGAAGCGGCGGGAGCAGCGCTCCATGACACAGCTCACGAGCGAGGCCGCGAGTCCCTATCTCTTGATCGGTGCAGCCAGCGTCCTCACCGTTGCCATCCTCGGCATGCGCAGCACTTCGCCGCTGCGGCAACGCCTCTGCACGGTCGTTGGCGTGCTCGCCTGCTGCCTGACCTTCGCCACGGTTGGGGCCGTGCGCCGCTCCGAGACCGTGGCTCAGGTCGAGATCCTCGTCGCGCTCATGGTCGTGGGCGTCGAACTCGGCTTGATCGCCGTCCTCGATCGTGGCCGCCGCAACGTTGGGGCTCCGCGTGAAGGGTCGCGCGCTGGGCCTCGCGACGAGGCCACGGAGCGCGAAGCGTGACCCCGGCCCTTCCCCTGCTCATGGTCTTGCTGCCCGCGATCGGCAGCCTGCTCATTCTTCTGCTGCAAGGCCGCACGAGCGAAGCGTCCGAGAACGCCGCGTCCGCGCCGCTCATTTCACCGCGGGCCTTGGCGACCTCGATCTCGACAGCGGTGCTCGGCTTCGTCGCCATGGCCGCCCTCGATATGGATGCTGCGCGCGTGAGCCTGCCTTGGTTCCGCTTCCAAAACTTGGATGTCGACTTCGAGCTCGCGCTGCGTCCCACGCGCATCTTGGCCGTGGCCTTCGTCGCCTTGCTGGGCGTCATCGCGAGCTCGGCCACACCGCGCGACGCGCGTGAACGGCCGGCGCAGCAGGCGGCGGGCTTGCTCCTCGCGCTCGCTGCCACGCTCGCGGCCCTGCTCACTGGCGACCTCGTCGTGTTGCTCGTGTCGGTCGAAGTCGCGATCCTGCCGCTTTGCTTCGGCCTCGTGTCGCGGCGCCGCGCGGACGCGGCGACGAGCGCGAGCGTCGTCCTCGGCAGCTCTTTGGTCGGTACGGCGGCGCTCTTCATCGCCGTGCTCACGATCACGAACCTGCCGCTCGCCATTGGCGGAAGCGAGCTCGCGCTCTCGGCCTCGATCGATGAGACGAGGCGCGCGATGGTCCAGCAATCGACGCTGGGAGCATGGCTCGTCCTGGCCTTCGCGATTGCCTTTCTCCCGCGCACGATGCTCTTCCCCCTGCACTGGGGCTACACGATGCTCCAGCATCGCTTCACGTCCGGTGCTTCGATCTTCGTGATGCTCGGCGGTGTGGTGCTCGCGACGGGGCTCTTTACCGAGCTCGCGCTGAGCTATGGCCACGACGCTCAGCTCTGGTCGAGTCCGGGTCTCGTGCTCGCGGTTCTCGTGGTGACGGCGCTCGCCATGGTCGGCCTCGCCTTGTCGGCGAACTTGCGTGAGTCGCTGCGACGGCGCTTCGCGGTCGCGGTTCTCGTGCCCCTCCACCTCGTGCTGCCCTTGCTCACGATCGGCACGCCGCAGGCCTTCGCCCTCGCCTTGACCGGTGTCGTCGCGATCGGCTTGCCGGCCTCGTCGCTCTTACTCGCGGCCTTTGCCTTCGCGGAGCGACAGGATCCTGGCCGCCTGCGCGACCTGCGCGCGACCGTGACGACGATGCCGCGCTTCGTGCTGCTGACGATCGTCGCGGCGCTGTTTTGCTTCGCGGTGCCGGCTTCAGCCTCTTGGCGCTTCTTCGGTGCGAGCTTCGAAGTGCTCGCCGCCCACTCTCTGCCCCTCACGATCCTGGCTTTCGCGGCCATCGCGGCGGCCCTCGTAAGCCTCGTCGTTGCAGCGGGGCTCATGCTGCGCTCCGGTGGCGAGGTGGCCAAACGGCAGCACGTCGATCTGCAGCCGAGCGAGTGCGTGCGCATCGTCGTGCCGCTGCTTGC
>CALLZN010000409.1 GCA_937858895.1 uncultured bacterium
AATTCGCCGCCGCCAGGGATTTCAAGGCCACCGAGGCCGTCGTGCGCGAGCTCGACACGAGCGTGCGCGTCGCGCTTCGCCTCAACCCCGACGTGGGCGTCGACACACACGCCTACATCGCGACGGGCAAGAAGGAGAGCAAGTTCGGAGTCGACTTCAATACGGCGGCGCGCCTCGTCGAGCGCATCGCCGACATCAGGGGCATCGAGCTCATCGCGTACCACGTCCACCTTGGTTCCTTGCTCTTCGACGTCGAGCCCTACCTCGAGGCTTGCCACAAGGTCCTTGCCTGGATGGACGAAGAGCCGCTGCGCGCGCGCGGCATCACGCACTACGACATGGGCGGCGGCTTCGGAAGCAGCGGCCCCTTCGACGAACGCGCCCTCGATCTCGAGGCCTTGGGCCGCGGTATGAGCGGCCTGCTGGCAAAGCGCGGCTTGGCGCTACTCTGCGAGCCGGGACGCTTCTTGGTCGGCGACGCTGGTGTTCTCGTCACGACCTTGCTCTACGAAAAGTGCGGGGCGAGCAAGGACTTCTACGTCGTCGACGCCGCGATGACGGACTTGATCCGTCCCTCGCTCTACGGCGCGACCCACGAGATCCGCGAGGTCGTGACGAGCACGCGACTGCGTGAGCGCGTCGTCGACGTCGTCGGTCCGGTCTGCGAGAGCGGCGACTGGCTCGGCAAAGATCGCGCGCTGCCGGCGCTCGAGGCTGGCGCGCGGCTCGCGGTCTTCCAGGCTGGCGCCTATGGCATGTCGATGGCCAGCAACTACAACACGCGGCCGAAGCCCGCCGAGCTCTTGTGCAGCGAAGGACGTGTGCAGTGCATCGCGCGCCGCCAGGCGCTCGAGGACCTCTGGCGTGACGAGTGCGACGAAACGATCGAGCTGCCGCGAGAGCTGCGCACCGAGTCCTGAAAGTCGTCCCACGGCACGGTGCTTGAACGCGTGCGCCCCGCCCTCATCGGTTCTGGACAGGTCTGCCCCGACTTGTCCTTTTGGAGAGACAATCGATCATGCGTTCGCTCCCTCAGCGTTTCACCTTCGCAGTCTGCGCCCTCGTCGTTTCGGGCGCGCTTCGTTCACAAGTCGTCGAGCTTCGCTTCACTGAAGTGCTCGTGGATCCGGTTGGCGTGGATGCTGGCCGGCAGGTTCTCGAATACGAGAACGTCGGCAACGTCGAGATCGACACGGGCCGCTGGTTCCTCGCGATCGGCACCACGACCGTGAACCTGCCGTCCGTGCGCATCTCGCCTGGTGTCATCGGCCGCATCCACGTGGGGCGTGCAGGGACGAGTTCGCCGGCCGACATCTTCTTGCCCACGGCGCCGGTCATTGGGCGCTCGGAGGGCCTTGCCTTGTTCAAGAGCGCGTCCTTCCAAGATCCGACTTCCCTCGTCGACTTCGTGTCCTTTGGTGGTGGCCAGGGCTACATCGCGGTCGCGACCCAGGCATCCCAGTGGAAGTCGACATTCGAGAGCGTCATCTTGCCGACGATGGAGGGTCACAGCATCGCCCACTACGGCCGCGATACCTGGGGACTCGGCCACGCCGCTGAAGACTGGTACCGAGATGGAACTCCGACGCTCGGCCTTCCGAACGACCCGGGATCGATGTTCGCCTTCTCGGCCGGCTGCCCATCCTTCGTGCAGAGTCCAGGGCTTGGCTTGTTGAATGAGCTCAGTCGAGCGTGGATCGGCGAGGTCTGGGAGCTCGACCTCTACAACCTGCCGCAGAGTCCGAACACGGCCATCATGTTTCTCGCGACCAGGCCGATCACGCCGCTGCCCCTCGACCCCATCGGGATGAATGGCTGCAACCTCGGCGTCGATCTCGCCACGGCGTTCACGACGACGGTGCCGACGAATCAGGGGAGCGGGCTCCTGCGCACGACACTGCCACGGCTGACTTCGCTCATCGGCGTCGAGTTCTACATGCAGGGTTTGCTCTTCGACGCGAGCTACCCCAACCCGGCCAGGGCGGCGACGACCAGCGTTCCGGTCATGAAGATCGGGTCACGCTGACGGCATCGCGGAGTCTGTGCACCGGGGGCAAGCGGCAGTCGCGCGCTGTTGCTCCCTTCGAGACGCGCTAACCTGCCAGGGTCATGTCGACCCTCAAAGCTAGCTTGGCTCTCGCGAGCGCGCCGATCCTGATTGGCGTCGCACTCGTGCTCGGTTTCAACGTCGAGGAGCACGAAGCGAATCGGGCCTTGATCCACCGCGAAGAGAACTTCGTCGGCGAGCAAACCTGCCAGCGCTGCCACCCGGACCAGCATGCGTCTTGGGCCCGGACCTTTCACGCGACGATGACGCAGCGCGTCGATCCAACGACCATCGTCGGTCGCTTCGACGGGCGGGCCGTCGAGTTCTATGGCAAGCGTGGTCGACCCTACCGCGAGGGCGATCGCTTCTTCATGGACATCCCCGATGGCGAGACGGGGCGGAGGGTCGCGGAGGTCGAGCTCGCCGTCGGGTCGCGGCGCTACCAACAGTATTTCGAGCGCATCGAGCGCGAGGGTGGCGCGATCTACCGACGGTTACCGATTCTTTATCACATCGAAGCCCAACGCTGGTTGCACCTCAACGACGTGTTCTTGCAGGTCGACAATCCGGACTGGGACGCGCACGGAGCGGTTTGGAATCAGAACTGCATCTTTTGCCACAACACGGGTCCGCGGCCTGGTTACGTCGCGAGAGCCGACGGCCGGGAGATTATCGACGAAGGCGCCCGCGCCTTCGATTCACGGGTTGCCTCGCTCGGGATCGCGTGCGAAGCGTGTCATGGCCCGGCCAAGGAGCACCTCGAGAAGTACGACGGCCTCTTTACGCGCTACGTCGACTACCTCGATGCCGACAACGACACGCGCATCGTCAACCCCAAGAAACTCGACCATGTGACGAGCACTGGGGCCTGTGGACAGTGCCATGGACAGCGCATTCCCAAGCCGCTCGAGAATCACTTCCGCTGGCGGGTGACGGGGCCGACCTTCCGCAGCGGCAATGAATTGACGGACCACGTGACGCCGGTGCGCATCGACACGAAGTTGCCGGGCGGCAAGGGTGATGAGTTCGAGCTGCGCTTTTGGCGGGACGGGACCCCGCGCCTCACCGCCTACGAGTACCAGGGGGTGACGACGTCGCCGTGCTACGAACGCGGCGAGCTGTCTTGCATGTCTTGCCACGTCATGCATGGCGGCGACGTGCGCGGTCAGATCGAACCTGAAATGCGTGGCAACCGCGCCTGTACTCAATGTCATGAGGACATCGGCAAGAACGTCAGCGCACATACCAAGCACGCGCCCGAGAGCAGCGGCAGCCTTTGTATGGACTGTCACATGCCACGCATTGTTTATGGGGTCGTGGAGCTCCACCGCAGTCATCACATCGAGATCCCGGATCCGGCACGCGACGCGGAGAACGGAAGACCCAATGCGTGCACGCTCTGCCACCTCGACAAGAGCCCACTCTGGGCCGCCGGAAAGATGCGTGAGTTTTGGGGTCCTGCGTATCGCGACCCGAAGCTGCGGCTCGACAAGGCGCCACTCGAGCTCTCGGACGCAGTCGCCTCGATGTTGGCCGGCGACGCGGTGCAACGCGTCACCTACGCAAAGGCCATGGGCCGGGACGAAGCGGCCGTCGCCCCGGCCGACACGGCCCTCTTGCGCGTGGCCTTGCACGCGACGCTGCTCGATGCTTACCCGAGCATCCGGTGGACGGCGCAGAAGAGCCTACTTCGACTCGAAGAGCGGCTCGATACCGGCGTGAAGTCGGCGCTGGAGGCGTGGCGGCACGACGGTCCGAAGGCCGAACGCGATGGTCTCGCGCGGACCTTCCTCGATGAGTTCCGGAGACGCTCGGCTTCGTTGTTGCGCCCACCTGCCGACACCAGTCTGCTGGGGGCAGATTTCGCGCCGCGGCTCGAGGCCATCATCGCCTTGCTCAATCTGCAGTCGGGACGCGTCATCAACATTGGTGAATGATGGATGCAACGCTGCGCAAGACGGCTGTTTTTGGTTGGTACCTGCTCGCGGTCTCTTTGCCTGCAGGCCTGACGCTCGAGGCCCTGCACGCCCTCAAGATCCAGGTTTACTTGGGTAGCACCATGCGGCGAGAATTGTGGACCCTGGCTCATGCTCACGGCAACGTCCTCGGTGTCCTTTGCCTGACCTTCGCCGCGGTCGCCGATCGTTTTCTCGTCGATGCGGCATTGGTCGCGCGGAGTGCGCGCTTCTTGCGCATTGGTTCGGTGCTCATGCCGCTGGGATTTTTTGCAGGCGGGATCCTCAACTTCGAGGGCGACCCGTCGCCTGCGGTCCTGCTGGTCCCGGTCGGCGGTCTCTGCCTGCTCTATTCGCTGGTCAGCGCCGCGCGCGCGGCGGGTTCACGCAGCTGAGCGGCTGAAGTCGACGCTTTTTGCGCGAGTCTTCGCGTCGGACACAGGCCGCGGCTATGGTCGCCGCCGTTTGACTTCGACTTCTCAACAACACGACATCCACATGAAGACACTGTCTATCTCCGTCCTGCTCACGCTCGCCCTGACGCTCGCCGCCTGCGGTGGTGGCAACTCGCACGAAGCCCTGATGCAAGCTTCCGTCGGCCAGATGACCAAGTTCGCGGAAGCGCTCGAGGGCGTGAAGGACAAGGCGAGCTGGGAAGCGACCAAGCCCAAGCTCGAGTCGGTGCTGACCGAGATGGAGAGTATCGGCAAGAAGGTGAAGGCGCTCGGCGAGCCCGACGAGGCGACCAAGAAGGCCATCGGTGATGCCATGACCAAGCAAATGGGCGACGTGCAGCAGCGCTTGATGCAGGCTTCGATGAAGGTCATGCAAGTCGAAGGGATCGGCGAGGACGTCGGCAAGTTCATGACGAACTTCCGCGAGCGCATGAAGAGCACGAAGTGAGCGCGAGGCACCGGACCGATGGCTGACCTGCCCATCATCGAGCCGTTCCGGATCAAGAGCGTCGAGCCGATCCGCGTTACGAGCCGTGCCGAACGCGAAGCTTGTCTCGAAGCAGCGACCGGCAACCTCTTCAAGCTGCGTTCGCTCGACGTGATGATCGACCTGTTGACCGATAGCGGGACGGGAGCCATGAGCGCCGAGCAGTGGGCGGCGGTCATGCGTGGTGATGAGTCCTACGCTGGGTCGCCGAGCTTTGAGCGCTTCGAGGCGGCGGTGCAGTCGATCTACGGTTTCGAAAACGTCGTGCCAACGCACCAGGGCCGCGCGGCTGAGCACCTGCTCTTCCGCACGCTTCTGCGCCCTGGCGACATCGTTCCCAACAACACGCACTTCGACACCACGCGGGCCAACGTCGAGGGCGCGGGCGCGCAGGCCATCGACCTGCCTTGTGTCGAGAGCTCGGACACGAGCTCGATGTATTTGTTCAAAGGCAACATGGACGTCGCGGCTCTGCGCAGTCTCCTCGACGAGAAGGCTGCCTCGGTGCCGCTCGTCGTCGTTACGATGACGAACAACGCCGGCGGCGGGCAGCCGGTGTCGCTCGAGAACCTTCGCGCAATCAAGGCCGCCTGCGACGCGCATCGGATTCCGCTCTTCATCGATGCGTGTCGCTTCGCCGAGAACGCCTACCTCGCGCGCTGTCGCGACGCGAGTCTCGCCGGCCGCTCGATCGCTGATATCGTGCGCGAGGCCTTCGATCTCGCAGACGGGTGCACAATGAGCGCCAAGAAGGACGGCCTGGCCAATATCGGCGGTTTCGTTGCTGTTCGCGATGCTGACCTTGCGGCCGAGCTGCGTTGCCGCCTCGTCGTTACCGAGGGCTTTCCAACCTACGGCGGCATGTCGGGGCGCGACCTCGACGCGGTGGCCCAAGGCCTCTACGAGGTCTTAGACGAGAAGTACCTCGAGTATCGGATCGCGAGCATCCGCTACGTCGTCGACCGACTCCATGGCGCCGGCGTTCCCGTCCTCGTGCCGCACGGGGGGCACGCGATCTTTCTTGATGCCGCACGCTTCTTGCCGCATTTGCCGCGCGAACAGTATCCGGGTCAAGCGCTCGCGATGGAGCTCTACCTCGAGGGTGGCCTTCGCACGTGTGAGATCGGGAGCGTCATGCTCGCGCACCACGATGACGAGACGGGCCGCGAACTGCCAGCGCGCCACGAGCTCGTGCGGCTCGCGATTCCGCGTCGCACTTACACCCAGAGTCACATGGACTACGTGATCGAGATCGTGCGTCGGGTCTTCGAGCGCCGCGCCTCGATCGGCGGTGTCGAGATCGTGAGTGCGCCACGGGTCCTGCGGCACTTTTCAGCTTCGTTCGCGCGCGTCGATCTCATTCGGTGAGTCTCTTCGGAATTGCACGCGACCTCTGCACTCCGCTCTGCCATCTTGGACGGCATGGCAACGATCACATTGAAAGGTAACGCGATCTCGACGAACGGCGATCTGCCGGCGGTCGGGAGCAAGGCTCCGGCAGCACGCTTCGTCAAGCAAGACTTGGGCGAAGCGACGCTCGGTGACTTCGCGGGCAAGACCAAGGTCCTCAACATCTTCCCGAGCATCGACACCGGCATTTGCGCGCTGTCGGTCAAGGCATTCCACGACAAGCTCGGTGGGCGCGACGATGTCGTCGTCCTCCACGTGAGCCGCGACCTGCCGTTCGCACAGAAGCGCTTTTGCGGTGCCGAAGGCATCGAGAACGCGATGACGCTCTCGGCCTTCCGCGGCGACTTCGCGCGCGACTACGGCATCGAGATGACGACCGGTCCGCTGGCGGCGCTCTGCGCCCGCGCGGTTCTCGTGCTCGACGGCAACGACGTCGTCATGCACGCCGAGCTCGTGCCCGAGATCGCCCAAGAGCCCGACTACGCAGCCGCGATCGCGGCTGTCTGAGGTCGCGAGGTCTGGGGCGCACGCACAATCAGCGCTCGAAGCGCAGGTCGGCCCAGACCGGAAAGTGGTCCGATGGATAGCGGCCGTCGACCTTGCGGCGGTCGATGTCCGCGGCCATAGCGCGAATGCCTGGACCGCAGAGTACGTAGTCGATCTTCTTCGACCCGCCGCTCGAGTCGATGCGGAAGGCCGTGTAGGTGCCCGCTTCTTCGTCCGGATGATGGACGCGGTAGCTGTCCACGAGGCTCCAGCCTTCGCCGCCTCGCATGAGGCCGAGCAAGGCCGGGTTGGCTTCGTCGGCGTTCAAGTCGCCGGTCACGACGAAGGGGATCTCGTCGCCGCGCGCGCTGATCTTGCGCACGAGCAGCTCGGCGCTCTTCTCGCGCGCAACCTGGCTCTTGTGGTCGAAGTGTGTGTTGTAAACATAAAATGTCGTGGCGCTCTCGAGGTCGACGAGTCGCGCCCAAGTGCAGGTGCGGTTGCAGGCTGCACCGAAGGTATTCGAGCCAGCCACGTCCGGCGTGTCGCTGAGCCAATACGTGCCGGCCGCAGCCAGCGTGTAGCGCGTGCGGTCGTAGAGCAGCGTCGTCCCCTCGCCTGAGAGCAGTCCATCGTCGCGCTGCACTCCCACGGCCGCGTAGCGCGGCAGAGCTGCGAGCAACTCGCGCACCTGAAAGCTCTCGGTCTCTTGCAGGCCGACGACGTCCGCGTTCAGCGACGTCATCGTGGCCACGACGCGCGGGCGCCGCAGTTTCCAATGATCGAGGCCATCGTCGGCGGATCCGTAGCGGATGTTGAAGGACAGGACTCGATGGGGCTTGTCGAGCTCGTCGAGCTTCTCGGCCTTGGCGGCGTCTTGGACGAAGGCCGGCGAAGGCGCCAGTCCGAGAAGCGAGGCAGCGAGCCCGAGAACAGCCATGTTCAAGAAGCGCATGGCCGAGAGTTTAGAGGCGGGCATCGTGCGCCGCTCTTGCGAGTCACGAACTCATGCCGCCTTGATCCGCTCTTTCAGAAGCGCAGCAG
>CALLZN010000410.1 GCA_937858895.1 uncultured bacterium
AGCTGGCGGGGCTGTGGGGCGAATGGCTCATGGGGCTGCGGGAAGACCTCGATGCCCCAGCGTAGAAAGCCATAGCCGAGCAAGAAGACCCCGCCGTAGCGCCCCCATCCGAGGGGCTGGGCCCGCGTGCGACGCCACAAAACCAGGAGAACAAGCCCGAGCAGCAGCCCCTCGCAGAGGGCTTGGTAGATCTGGCTCGGGTGGCGCAGCGGCACGCTGGCGGCGAGGCCCAGCGGCGCGAGCCTGCGGTTGATCGCCGCTTCTCCCACTCGCCGCTCGCGAAGGCCTCTTGGATGCGCAACTCTCGGGCGCGCGTCGGAAGGCCGGCGAGGCGCAAGCCGTTCACGGCGACCGGATCGGTCGGGAAGCGCATGGCCCAGGGCACCGACGCGTCGGTGACGCGGCCGTAGAGTTCGCCGTTGATAAAGTTGGCACAGCGCACGGCAACGATGCCGGGCGTCACCGCGAGCGCGAGCCCGTCGAGCACCCGTAGCACCGGCACGCCGCGCCGCCGGCTGAAGATCACAGTCGCGATGATCACGCCGAGGAGGCCGCCGTGGAAGGCCATGCCACCTTCCCAGAAGGCGAAGATCGAGGCGGGGTCACGAAAGATCTCCGGCTTGTAGAAGATCAAGAACCCGAAGCGTCCGCCGAGCACGACACCGGCGAG
This sequence comes from uncultured bacterium, assembly GCA_937858895.1. GTDB lineage: Bacteria > Planctomycetota > UBA1135 > UBA1135 > JACKHW01. The sequence continues at coordinate 671 of CALLZN010000410.1, forward strand.
GAGCCAGAGCATGAGGTCCTGCGGCCCTTCCGGCGGCAAGCCGAGGAAGCTCCGACCTGACGCATCCGGGCGATTGAGCCGCTCGAGGATCCAAGCGCCGACGATGAAGCCGACGACGTACATGAGCCCATACCAGCGAATGTCGAGCGGTCCCGGCAGATCGAAGAGGACCGGATCGAAGTTCGGGAAGGAGATTTCGGCTAGCGGCACATGCATGCGCGCGCAACGCTAGAAGGGCTGACCTCTTGGATCAACGTCCCTTGCCAACCGACGCACGCGATCAGGCTCCAGGCGCAGACGGCGCGACACAGGCGCGGCGCGTCGCTTCGTTTCGCTGGAACGAGACCAGCATGCGGCTGCGCGCCTTCGAGCGCGCCCACGGCGCCGTGCTGAGCGACGACGGCGCGGCTTTTCTGAGTCGCGACGGAAGCCTGCGCTTCGAGCCGCCGCTCGCGCAGAGCATCGACCCTGGCATCACGAGCGCGGAGTCCTACATCGTCGACATCGGCGTCGAGTTCGGCGAGCGGCTCGGCCTCATGCTCGTCGTCCTCGTGCGCGCGGGGGCCTTTGCCTTGGGCCTCTGGGACGACGACGTGCTCCTCGAGCACAAGGCCAAGAAGCGCTACGTCGTGCGCGGCAACGGGCGCGCGCAAGCGACGCACCTGCGCACGAAGGGGAAGTCGCGCTACGGCTCGCGCCTGCGCTTGCAGAACGCGCAGGCCCAGCACGAAGACCTGATCGAGCGCCTCGAGCGCTTGGTCGAGGACTATGGCAGACCGCGGACGGCCTGGCTCTCGTGCCCGAGCCGCCTGCTCTCCGACCTCTATGCGCAGCGCCCGGGACCGCCGTGGCCGCGCGACGCTTGGCGCCGCATACCGCTGCACGTGCACGAGCCGGACTTTGCGGAATGCTGCCGCGTGCGCGAGGCTCTTTCGTGGGGACGCATCGTCATCGTTGCGCCTTCTGGCTAAGCTCGCCCGGTAGCGCGAAGTCGCGCAACCTCGATCTTCTCCCGAGTCGAGCCCCTTGCTCGCACACTGAACATGACGACACACGCACGCCCCTCGTGTAAGGCGGTGCTCCGCTCTGCACTCGCCGCAAGCTTCTTGACCATGACCAGCGCCGTCGCGCAGACCGCGCACCATTGGGTCGATCCGACGAACGGCAACGACAGCGCCGCCGGCACGCGGACCGCGCCCTTCAAGACCCTGACCAAGGCGCTGACGGGCCGCAACTTCGACCTCGTCGTTCACGCCTTGCCCGGCACCTACGGCCCGAAGAGCAATGGCGACTTCTGGGACGCGGCCAACAACAAGAGCGCGAAGATCGCGCTCAACGGCTTCAAGAACCTCAAGATCGTCGGCGAAGACCGCAGCACTTGCGTCATCGACTTCAACGGCATCGATGACCTTTGGTACGGCATGTTCGGCATCGGCGGCGTCGGTACCGACAACATCGAGATCACAAACCTGACCTTCAAGAACGTCGGCATCGCGACGGTTTGGGGCTGCAGTCCAGTCAACACCCAAGCTGGTTGCACGAACATCAATATTCACGGCAACCTCTTCATCGATGCGGGCAGCGCCTTCATCTGCTGGGGTGGCTTCGACGTCGCCTTTCATGACAACGTCATCGTGTCGACGACCGCGACGCCGAGCCTCGTCGCGATTCGTCTGCGCACACAGTACTTCAGCGCGACCGATGGCGACCGCACGTATTGCTACAACAACGTCATCGTCAACCAGAACCACGGCATCAGCTACGCGAGCACGAACGCGCCCAAGCAGTGGATCTGTAACAACATCATCCTGAACGGCAACCTCGGTTTCCCGGGTTCGGCGTTGCCGGCAACGGCGGTCCTCGAGAACAACATCGCTTGGGGCTGCACGACGCCCTACTCCTACATGGTGAACGCGAGCAACCGGGTCGTCGACCCGATGCTCGTCGACGTCGCAAAGGGTGACTACCACCAGAAGGCCGGCTCGCCCTGCCTCGAGGCGGGCTACCCTGTGCCAGCGACGCTGTCGATGCGCAACGATTACTATGGCAATGCGCGCTGCAGCGACGCTGATGACGACCGCAACTCCCTGCCCGACATTGGTGTTCACGAAGTGTCCGACGTTGCCCTCCAGGTCACGAATTGGGGTATCGGTAAGACTGGGGTGTTCACGAACGCGAGCACGACGTTCGCTGGCCCGGCGGTCTTCTTCTTTGCCTATGGGAAGGCGGGCATTTACAGCGCGAGCTATGGCAGCGTCGGCTTCGACCCGGCGACGCTGCTCTTCTCGGCCGGAACTTCGGTCCCGGGCGCGGTCCCCGTCAGCGTGCCCAACAACCCGGCCTTCGCCGGTGTCTTGCTCTACGCACAGAGCTTCGGGCTCAAGGGCACGACCGGTGGCTTTGCTTGGAAGCCGTCGGCGGTCCTCGACCTCGAGCTGTGACACGCGCGGCCGTCGCGTGATGAGGTAGCGGCCACGTCATCACTGGAGCCAGCTTTGATCATCGAACGCAGTATGCACCGAGGCTGGCTCTCCAACTCGTGGCTCATCGGCGACCACGATGGCGGACACGCGGTCTTGATCGACAGCGGTGGGCCGATGGGTCCCCTCGAGGCCGTCCTCGAGGCGCGTCGCCTCGACTTGACACACGTGCTGTGCACGCACCACCACCCCGACCATGTGTTGCACAATGGTGAGTGGCGTGACGCGCACGCGTGTCAAGTCTGTGCTGGACGTCACGAACGCGAGCTCTTCGGTGCTGGCGCGTCCGAGGCGCTTCGTGTTCCGGACCGCTTGCTCGATCATGACGAAGAGCTGCGCAGCGGCGACCTACGCATCCGTGCTCTGCATACGCCGGGACACACGAAGGGACAGCTCGCCTTCTTGGTCAACGACTGCTTGCTCGCGACGGGCGACACGCTCTTCCGTGGCAGCATCGGCGGCACGCGCGGACATGGGCACGGCAGCTACGAGGAGCTGCGCGCCTCGATCCTCGATACACTCCTGTGCTTTCCGGAGCGCACCTGCATCTTGCCTGGGCACTGTGACATGACGAGCGTCGAACGCGAACTGCGCGACAATCCCTTCGTGCGCTATTGGACAGGGGCGGAAGCGAGCCTCGACGAGCCCTGCGTGGCGCTCGGTGAGCCGGCAACCCTGCTCGTCCGGGCGCGCGACTACGACGGCGGCACCAAGTGCATCGTGCGCTTCGAGGACGGTCGGGTCGACGTCGTCCCTGGGTCGCAGGTCGTGGACGCGGAGTTCGGTCGATGACGGAGCGCGCTGATACGGACGGTACGGACGGAACGACTGTGAACCATGGGGCAAAGAGCTCGAAGCCACGGCGCTCGGGCTTCGTGCGCACGACGCTGTTCTTGCTCTTGGTCGCGATCCTCGAGCTCGGCTACGGCCTCTACAATCCGCCGCTGCACAACCCGGACGAGCTCTCGCATCTGCAGAACGCCGCCTGGTGGCGCGACGAAGGGACCTGGGCCGACCCCTACTCCGAAGCAGAGCGCATCCAGCAGGACCACCATCCGCCCTACACAGGCATCCTCGGCGGCATTGTGCTGAAGCTGACCGAAGGCGTCTTCGAGGACAGCGCGCCGCTGCGCTTGCCGGGTCCTTACGAGGTCACGCTCGACTTCGGACGAGAGGAGCGCGTGCGCGCGGCCGACGACAAAGCGAAGGCGCGCATCGGCCAGCTCTACGTCCTGCGCTTCGTGATCGCGCTGCACCAGCTCTTGCTCGCGTTCTTCTTGCTGCGCTGCCTCGACTTCGTGTGGCCCGACCGGCGGCGCTTCGCCTTCGGCATCGCGCTCGCTTGCTGCGCGATTCCGCAGGTGGCGATGAACGGCGCGGCGCTGACGCCCGACACGCCGCTCGCGGCCTTCAGCACGGCGGCGCTCTACTATGTCTTGCGCGCGGCGAGCGGCCAGGGGTCGGCGCGGCGCCTCGGCCTCGCGGCGGGCTGCTTTTTTGCGCTCGCGCTTTGGTGCAAGTCGGGTGCGATCTTCTTGATCCCAACGACCTGCGTTGCGGCGCTCGTGCGCGCTTCTGCGCTGCGCAGCCTGCGCGCTGGCCTCACGTGGCTCCTTTGGTGCGCCCTGCCACCGCTCGTCTTCGGCAGCTATTGGTATGTGCGCAACCTCTACCTGCACGGGGATCCCTTCCACATGCACGTGCTGGTCGAGACCTATACCTTTGCGATGCGGCGTGAGCCTGCGACGGCAGCCTTCGTCGAAGTCACGTTCTGGGACATCTTCCGGACCTTCTTCGGCTACTGGAATCGTGCGATTCTCTTGCCGCGGCCTTTGATCTTGGCGCTCGCTGGTGCCTGCGGCGCGGCGGCGCTCGGTGTGCTGCTGCTGCTGCGACGCAGCGTGCGCAGCGAGTTGCCGCGCGAGGCCTTGAACGCGCTCGCGCCGTCTTTCGTAGCCCTCGCGACGCTGCTCGCCTTGACGGTCATGGGGAACTTCGTCTTTCCCTCGGCCCAAGGGCGCTACCTCTATCCGGCGCTCGCGGGCTTCGCGGTCCTCTTCGGCAGCGGTTTGCGCATCGCACTGCGTCTCCGAGGCGACAGCCGTCTCGTCTACTTGGGCGTCGCGGTTTGGATTGGCATCGGCTATCTCGGCTTCGACTACGCGGTCTTGTCCAAGTTCTACGCCTCGCGCGCGCGAGCGCAGGGCGAAGGCGCGGTGGTCTTCTACGAAGACTGTGGCACCGAAGGGCTGCACCCCCACCTCGTGCCGGGCACCGGCTTGACGCCGCCGGACGAAGGCATGCTCGGCCGCGTGGTTCCCTGGCGCACGATCAGCGCGCATCCAGTGGCAGTCGTCTATCGCTTCGATGTGCCGAGGGACGTCGACGTGAACGACCTCCAAGTGCGCCTGACCTATTACAACCCCGATCCGTCGACACCCTTCGTCGCGCACGAGCGCGGGCACTTCGTCTATCCAACGCAGCGCTTGCGCGCGAACGGCATCCTGCTGCACGACGAAGTCGAGATCACGAGTCAACCGAAGGAGCTGGTCTACCCGCTGCCACGCTCGGTCTTCGCAGGCACGCGCGCGGACGGCGCGAGGGCCGAGCCAGCTACCGAGCCGTCGAGGTCGCTCGAGCTGCGCTTCGAGAAGACCGCCGGCATCGCCGCCTGCGTCGCCGAGATCTGGGTCGAGCGACGCTGGGTCGGGGCGAGCAGCGAAGCCACGAGTCCGATGCTCCACAATCGCACGCAGCGCCAACTCGAAGTCGTGGTCCTCCAGGGCGACGGCCCGCGCCTCGAAGAGAAGGTCTTCGACCTCGAACCCCAGGCCCGCCTGCCCCTCACCGAAGTCCCGCGTTCGGTCCTCTTGCGCGACGCATCGCCTTTTCTGCTGCGCGAAGCCGAGGCCCACAAGACGACGACTTCGCGGTGGTTCGGACACAAGGAAGCGAGCGGTGGCTACTTCGTGCGCGGGACGGGCACGCTCGCACAACTGCCTTTTGTGGGCGAGGTCTTGGAGCAGCCCGGCCCGGCGCTGCGCGCCCGCGCGCTGGATCCTGCGACACGTCGCTGGGCCATGGTCGCAGTCGACCGGGCGCAGGTGGTCGACGGCTACTTGGTCTTTCGAAGCGAGAGCTCGGCCGACCTTGACTACGTTCTCTTGAGCGGTGGCCTGCGACCGGGGTTTTGATCGCTGCAGTCGCTTTGCGACCGACCAGCGCTTGGGCACGAACGGTGACCGCCGGCACGGCGACGACGCAGCAACCGAGCCTCGCGAAGGACCGCCGGTTCGGGCAGGCGCCGAACCCTCCAGGGGGCTATCTTCGGCCGCTTCCTCAAACGCACAGTCCTCAGTCCATTCACCGCTATGCACCTCTCCACGCACAACTGGATGCGAGCCGAGCCGCTCGAAGTCACCCTCAAGCGCATCAAGCGCCTCGGTTTCGAGAGCATCGAGATCAGTGGTGAGCCCGGCCAGTACCCCCCCAGCGAGTGCCGACCGAAGCTGAAAGAGCACGGCATCCGCTGCTGGGGTGCCGTCACCCTGACCCTCGGCGAGCGCAACCTCGCCGCCAAAGACCCCGACCAGCGCGCGAAGTCAGTCGACTACATGAAGTCGCTGGTCACGATGGTCAAGGAGCTCGATGGCCACGAGCTGACCGTCGTCCCCGCGACGGTCGGCAAGGTCACGCCGGACGGCACTCCCGAGGAGGAGTGGGCCTGGGTCGTCGCTGGTCTGCAGGAGGTCTACGACCTCGCGGAAAAGAGCGGCGTCCGCCTCGCGCTCGAGCCGCTCAACCGCTTCGAGACCTACTTCTTGAATCGCGCCGACCAGGCGATGGCGCTGGCGGAAGCCGTCGGTCCGAACTGCGGCGTGTGCCTCGATGTCTTCCACATGAACATCGAAGAGGTCGACATGTTGGCGGCTGTGCGCTTGGCCGCTCCGCGCTTGGTCGACATCCACGTCGCCGAGAACAACCGCATGGCACCAGGGATGGGCTCGGTGGACTGGCCCGCCTTCGTCAGCGAGCTGAAGAGCGTCGGCTACGACGGCGCGCTGACCATGGAAGCCGTGGCTCCGGTCGACCGCACGCCGGTTTCGCCGTGGCCCAACCAGGTCGAGACCAATCCGGTCGACATCTCGCCCGAGCAACTGAAGTTCATCCAAGACCACGGCTCGAGCCTGCTGAGCGAAGAGTTCTACACGATGCTGTACGAGACGGCATCGAAGACGCTCTTGCCGCTGCTTCGCTGAACGGTCACCGCCAATGCCGATGAGAATCGCCAGCGTGAGCGCCGCTTGGGTGCATTGCCCACTCGACGCGGAAAGGCAGCACAGCTCGGACTTCGGACGCATCACGGCCTTCGACGCAGTCTTGGTCACGATCCGAACCGAGTGCGGCTTGGTCGGCTATGGCGAGGCCAAGCCGGCGGTCGGCAGCGCTGGCAACGGCTCGGCGCTCGTGACGATCATCGAAGCGGAGTTCGCGCCGCTGCTCGTCGGTCAGGACCCGAGCGCAATTGGCACGCTGTGGCAGCGCATGTTCAACGGACGGCGTGCTGGCCTCGCCCAGCGCGACGGCCGCACCATGCCGATCCTCGGTCGACGCGGTATGCACGTCGCGGCGATCGCGGGCGTCGACTTGGCGCTCTGGGACTTGCTCGGCAAGGCTCACGACTGCCCCGTGCTGAGCCTCATCGGCGGGCCCTTCCCACCCG
>CALLZN010000411.1 GCA_937858895.1 uncultured bacterium
GCTGGCAGGGTTTGTCGGCAGGGGGCCCGGTTGGCCCACGCAGGGCGTGGGCGACGAAAACGAAGCGTGGCCGAGGGACCCCAACCGCCTCGAGGCTACCCGTGCTCCGACTGCCCGACAGTCCGTGCACCATGACCAGTAAGGGCCAGCCGCACGACGGGGGCGTAGCGTCCGGATACAAGACGTTGGCGAGGGTCTTGTAGCCGTCCGAGTAAGTCACCGCTTGGTCTTGATCGTACTTGTACGAGAAACCTGCACGCGGGGGCGTCGGGTCGCTGCATTGCGATCGAGGGGCGGACGCAGTCGAGACGAGCGCGAAGACGAGACCCGCGCGACGAAGGGATAGTTTCATGGACATTGTCGGGGGCAGCCGAGGCAGTGCTGAGAGTCCTTCGTTATAGCAGCAAGTCCGAGCTTCTTGCCGACGCCATGCGGGTGCTGCGCCATGGCGGTCGGTCGCAGCCGACAGGTTGTACGAAGCAAACCGCGACGGCAGCGGAGGCTGGCCGCCGGCGCGTGGTCCAGGCCGGCCGCCGAAATCTGCGTCGGCGTATAAGCCGATTGTGAGACGACGGCATCAAGGTGACCCGCGCGTGGACCCGATCGCGTGAGGATGAACGCGCAGTTCGATGCCACGATCGAGTCCGACACGCAGACCGCGACCGAGCTGACGGTGGCCTTCGACTCACGCCACTTGACCGAACGTGGTACCGACGTGGCCCTCTACGACTACGCGGACCTCAACGAGCAGGTGCTCGGTAACCGTTCCCTCATCTGTTGCCCGGCGACGGCTCGCATCGACTGCCTCGATCGCTTCAGGGAGCGCTTCGAGGTCCTGCTCTATCACTCGATCGCGGGCCTCGAACGCGGCCTCGACGGCGTCGACGTCTACTACCGGCAAGTTGCAGGTCGGCGCGACGCGACGTGGCCGCTGCCGCAGCGGGCTGGACTGCGCACAGCGGTGCACGCCGTCTTCGAAGCCGACGATGCCCACGGCGATGTCTATGCGGCCATCTCCGACTTCGTCGCCGCGCGCCACGCCGCGACCGCGAAGCGACCGCCGGTCGTGCCCTACGTCGTTCGACCGATGCCGGCGGCGGACGTCGACGTGCGCGCGATCCTTGGGATACCGCCGACCGCGATCGTCTTCGGTCGGCACGGAGGCCTCGAGACCTTCGACCTCGACTTCGCTCGGGAGGCCGTGCGCGAAGCCGTGCGAGCGAGGGATGACCTTTGGTTTCTCTTCGTCAACACGCTGCCCTTCGATGCGCATCCGCGCGTGCTCTTTCTCGACAAGATCGTCGAGCCTGCGTTCAAGAGGTCCTTCATCGAAGCCTGTGACGCCATGCTGCACGCGCGCGCCATGGGCGAGTCGTTCGGGCTCGCTTGCGCTGAGTTCTCGATCTGCAACAAGCCCGTCGTGACTTGGTTCGCGAGCCGCGATCGTTATCACATCGACGTCTTGCGCGAACGCGGTATTTACTACTGCGACAAGGGCGACTTGCTGCGCATCTTGCTGAGCTTCGCGCCGCGGGCCGGCGACTACGATGCTTACTCGCAGCGCTTCGATCCGCTGACGATCATGCGCATCTTCGACAGCGTCTTCCTGGAGCCGGCGCGGCGCGCGAAGCAGAACGAGCTGCGCTACTTGGACGGCGCCTTGGCCTCGCCCTTGGGTGCGGCCTTGACGGCGAGCGTCAACGTGCAGGGGGTTCCGGACGGCGGCAGCGCCTCGGTGTTGGCGTACCAGTTCTGATCGTCGCGCGCCCGCTCGTGCACGATCGTGATCATGTGGCTGTCGGGCTTCGCGTAGTACGTCGAGATGAAGTTGCCCTCGAAGTCGGCGACGAAGACCGGCGGCTTGCCCTTCTCGATCGGCGCGACGAGGGACTTGAAGAAGATCCAACGCGCGTTCTCGAGAGCCTTCTCGGTCGTGATGTCGATGATCAAGGCTTCGACCGGCTTCGCGATGAGCTTCTCGTTCTCGTCGTGCCAGCTCACGGTCAAGCTGAGCTCGGGACCGGTCGGCGCGATCAAGCGGTCGAGCGGCGCGCCGGCTTCGTATTCTTCGCGCGTCGGCTGCGGCACGATCTCGACGAAGTCGGCGTTCTTGCCAGGCTCGATGCCGAGGGCGAGTAGCGCGGCGTTGAGGGAGCTGCCGCGACAACGCAAGGTGACGAGGGCTTCGTGCTTCTTGCCGTTCGGACCGATGGCCACGAACTCGAGGAAGTCCTTCGTGACCGTGATCTTGCCCTCGCAAAGGACGCGCTTGCCCTCGCTGTCGATGGTGATGCCTTCCTTCGCGAGCAGCTCGGTCAGGACTTCTCGCGCGGACTTCTTGGTTGGGTCATCTGGCGCGGGACGGTCGGGCTTTGCCTCTCCTTGCCCGGGCGCTGGCTTCTCGGGCGCTGGCTCTTCGGGCACAGGCTTCTCTGGTGCCGGCTTGGGCGGCCGCGGATCCTGCTCGCTGACGCATGCAGCGACCGCGAGCCCACATAGAGCGAGGAGCGTCGTCAACGTTCTCAACATCATCGGTCGTACCTCGACTCGTCGGCGGGTTTGCGTAGTTCTCATCGGAAGGCTCGCATCGGGCGGCAAATCATTGTTGCAGGATCCTCGCGGCAAAGCCTGGGTCGTCTCGCAAAGCGAGGCGCACGGCTTCGCGCAGGGCCGCAGCTTCGGCAGGGTCGCTGCTCGTCTGCGCGCGAAGCGCGTGGCCGAAGGCGCGCAGCGCAGCGCGAGGCTCGCCGCTCGAAGTCGGCAGCACGTCGCGCACGACGACTTCGAAGTGTCGATCTCTGAGTCCGTGCACTTCGAGATCGACGCGGGCCGCATCGAAGGCACGTCGTGCCCCGTTGAGATCACCGAGCTCGTAGAGCAGGCGCGAAGAGAAGAGCCCCGTCAACGCGCTCAACAGCGTGCCGGGCATGGTTTCATCGGCCGTCGAAGCGAGCAGAGGTCGAAGCACGACCAAGGCACCGGGACTCCGCGCCACCACTTGCAACATGCGCAGCTTTCCTTCGATCGGCACGCGCGCCCAGCGTTCGCGACGCTTGGCGTCAGCGAGGAAGCGCGCGAAGCCGCGCTCGACGACCGACGCTTCGAGCCTCGCGAGCCATTGAATCGTCTGCTGCAGCCCCTGGTATGCGGCCTCGGTGCGACCCGCGGCGATCGGCGTCTTGCGCTCGAAGTCGAGCAGCGCTGCGACATCGCGGGCAGGCGCCGCGAGGATGTCGAAGGCGAGCTCGACGCCGCGCGGACCGACATCGGTCGGCAGGACGCTCAAGAGCTCGAGGAGCCGCCCCTCGTCCTCTTCGGCCGCCTCACGCATCCAACGGTCGAGAGTCTCGCTGAGGACGTCGAGCTGCCCGCGACGCACGAGCAGGACGTGAGCTGCGGTGGCGAGCTCGTCGTCTTCTTCGCGCGCCGCGAAGGCCCGGAGTCGCGCGTCGAGCGAATTCGGGCCTTCGCCAGGAAACGCGTCCGGTCGCAACGCGAGCCACTCGAAGACCTCGCTCAGCACCCAAGAACTGGCGCTGCGCCGACCCGGATCGAGCGCCTGGAAGATGCGATCGAGGTCGTCGGGGCCAAGCGCACGCGCGATGGAGTCACGCAACCGTCGCAGCCGCGACATCGGCAGACTCTCGAAGGTTTCGAAGAGAGCGCGCGCCGCCTCGTCGTCACCATGGAGGGCACGCGCTTCGAGCAAGAGGCCGGCGATGCGCGTCGAAGCCAAGTAGGCGAGGGCTGGCCGCACGAAGTCGCGCTGACTCGTCTCGAGGACCTCGATCAAGGCCGTATCGAGACCAAGGTCAGCGACGCGCAACACGCTCGCGAGAAAGCCTTCGAGGTCGTGCGGCTCAGGCACCGCGAGATAGGCCTGCAAGGCGGCGACACGACACTGTCTCCAGGGACCGGTCGCCAGACCTCGCAACGTGGCTGCGATGGCTTCTGTCTGCGCGTACATCCCGAGCGCCGCGACCGCGCGAAGCTGCACGTCGACCGTCGCAGCGCTGTCCAGCGTCGCGATCCAAAACTCCGAAGGCACGAGGGTGCCGAGCCGCGACAAGACCGCGAGCCGCTGCGCGTCCTCGCCGGCATGAGCCGCCAACTCTGGCACGTAGTACTGGGCAGCGACACAGCTCTTGAAGGCGAGGTCCGCCAAGCGAGGTCGCTCTTCGGCCTCAGCAGGACGCAGCAAGTTCAGCAGGACTTTGCGGCCCTCACGGAAGCGCGCAAGGCGCTCACCGACGGCTTCGACCCAAGCCTCCTGAAAGTCGACATCGACAGAGCTTTCGAGGATGAACTTGCTGCGCTGCAATGTCTGCTTCGGCAGCCGCTCCAAGAGGATGCGCGCAACCCGGTCGCGCGCAGCCGGAATGAGCCGCTCGACCTTCGTCAGGAAGTCGGCGAGCACGGCATCGTCCACGCGCTCGAGCGCGCTCAGCCCACGCAGCACGAGGTTCTCGTCGTCGGCTTCGAAGATCTGACGGGCGAGGTTGGCCGCGAAACGCGGCGGCAAGATCACGAGCAGGCGCTCCGCGTTCTCCGAGCTGCGCACGAGACCGCCGCGCAGCAAGGCGTCGAAGTCGGCAGGCCAGGACGAGGACTCGAGCAGCAAGCAGGCCGCCAGACGTGCTTCGGCGTCCTGCAGCGGATCCTTGGCGAGCGCTGTGACGACGGCGCGCGTCGAAGGCGCGATCATGGCGCCGCGTAAGCCTTCGAGGCAACGCACGAGCCCCACACCGGCCCCGACACCGGCCCCGACACCGGCCCCGAGGAAGCCATCGAGGAAGGGCGCGAAGGTCAGCGGATCCGCGCAGGCAATGCGCAGCGGCACTTCGTCGTCAGGAGCGGCGAGCGCGACGCGCTGCAGGGTCGCAGCATCAAGGGCCCCACAAGCGTGAAGGGCAACGAGGGCTGCCCCGCGCACGCTCCGGTCGGCATTGTCGCCGGCGTTGTCACGGTCGCTGTCGAGGGAGTTGATCAGGGCGACTTCGAGGGCGCGCCGGACCGCGGCGGCGACCGGGCGCTCACCAGCGTCTTGCGTCGCCTGGAGCCGTCGTCGATCTGCAAGGACCGCCCTCGCGGCCATGGCTCGAACCGGGGCGACCCGATGCTCCAAGCCAGCGACCAAATCCGCTTCGGAAACGAGGTCGCGCAAAGCGGCGATGCGCAGCCAGAGGGCATGGCCGCGCCAGCCGGCTGACCGACAAGCCGCAGCAAAGCGCGCCCGTAGATCCGCCGCCTCGAGCCCGGGCTCGCACTCGAGGTCACGGGCGAGGCGTTCGCGTTCCTCTTCGTCGACGGCGCGGGACCAGGCGCGCAGGCGCTCTTCGAACCCGGCTGGACCCTGGCCCTGGTCCGCGCCTTGGTCCGCGCTTTGGTCCGTGCTTTGGTCCGTGCTTTGGTCCGTGCCTTGGTCCTGGGTGCCAGCCCACTGACCCGAAGCGAGGACGCCGATGACGAGCGCGAGCTGGAATGATGAACCCTTCATCTGGGCTGCTCCGTGGTGTCGGCGGCGGCGTTGGTGTCGACCTCGAGTTCGCGCCAAACGAAGGGGAGCTCCTCGATGACATCGGAGGCAAGGATAGAGCGCTTCGACCGCGCCCTGCCACCGCGGGCTTCGACCAGCCGGTCGGCGGCGCGGCCGTGGACCCAAACCGCCGTGCAAGCGGCCTCATAGGCATCGAAGCCCGCGGCGAGCATCGCGACGAGAATGCCGCTCAGGACGTCGCCCGTGCCGCCCGTCGCGAGGGCCGAGTTGCCGCTCGAGTTGGTCCAGGACCGCTTGCCGTCATCGACGATCGTCGCTGCACCCTTCAGCACCACGACGGCCGAACTCAGCTCGGCGAGCTCGCGCGCGGCCGCGGCTCGACGTTCATTGACCAAGGACGCTGCGCCGAGGCCGAGCAAGCGAGCCGCTTCACCGGGATGTGGGGTCAAGATCGTCGCGGCGCTTCGGTCACACAGACGCTCGAGCCCCCCGCCCGGCCCCTTGTCCGCGGCCAAGATGTTGAGCGCGTCGGCGTCGACGACGAGCGGGGCCGCAATGCGCGGCAAGACGGCGGCGACGAAGCGCGCCACCGAGGCTGCGTGCGAGAGACCCGGTCCCATCGCGATGGCGTCGCTTCGCGCGAGCGCTTCGTCGATTTCGCCGGCTGCCGAGGCGGCGATGGCGCCATGCTCTTCGGAGAGCGGAAGGGTCAGGGCCTCGGGCACGTAGCCGGCGATGCGAGCCTGGCAGGAACGCGGCAGGGCCACCTCGACGAGACCGGCGCCTGAGCGCAGCGCCGCCCGAGCGCAGAGCAGCGCTGCGCCGCTCATGCGCTCGCTGCCAGCGACGATGAGGGCGCGGCCGCAGGACCCCTTGTGGGCATCCGGCAGCAAGCGCGGATGCGAGCGGAGCAGCACGTCGGCGGTGTCGGGGATGGCACTCAAGCTCGATCGAAGTCCTCGTCCCATCGCGAGACCGCACGGCCGACGACAAGACCCTGTGTGTTGCGGATCAGGCCGCGGGCAAACGGCGCGAGTTCACCGTCGGTTCGCTCCGGCTCGGCGCCAAGGACACCGAGAGCCGCAAGCAGGGCCGGCAGCGCCTTCTCGTAGCCGCGTTGGTTGCCGTCCTCGATCTTCATCGCGATGCCGAGCCCAGGGCGTGTGCTGGTCGGCACGACGCCGACCGCGAAGACGCCTTCTGCCCCACACTTGCCGATGAGGCCAGCGCCGCCAGCGCGCATGAGAGCCGTGTCGAAGCGACCACGCCCGGCCAAGAACTGGGGCTCACGCGAGACAGCCTCGAGGATGCGGCGCGCGCCACAGGCCAAGCGCTGCGGTAGGCGCTGCGGATCCGCCAGGTCGCGAAAAAGTCCCGCGAGTGCCACGAGCGGCAGCGGCCAGTTGGGTGCCCCGCAGCCGTCGATTCCAGGCTTCAAGTCGCTCTTGGACATGCCGGTGAGCTCAGCGAGCAGGTCCCGGACCTCGACCTGGACGGCGTGATCCGGGTCGAGGTAGCCATCGAGGGGCGCGCCGAGGCGGCGGGCCGACAGCAAGAAGCCGGCATGCTTGCCTGAACAGTTGTTGTGAATCGCCGAACCTTCGCCGCCGCTGCGGTAGAGGGCTTTGCGCGCCTGCCGATCGAGCGGATCCTGCGGCCCGCAGGCGAGCGCGCTTCGTTCCGCCGCGGCGGCCGCGAGGACACGGTCCACGGCCGCCACGTGGTCCGCATCACCGCTATGACTCGCTACGAGAATGGCTCGGGTCGCGAAGTCGAAGCCGTGCGCCTCGAAGTCCGGCGAAGCAAAGTGCGGCAGCAGTTGGATTGGCTTGAGTGCGGACCGCGGGTATGTGAACTCTTCGACGCGCCCGCCGGCATCGACGATACGGTCGCCCTCGAGGACGACCCAGGAACCGCGATGGACGGACTCGAGGGCCGAGCCGCGGAAAACACGAACGACTTCTTCTGGTGTCGACATGGCAAACGCAAACGGCACGGATGCGCCAGCCGAAGGGGCCGAGGTCGCATGGCGGGACGCGACGCACTATAAACCACCCCATGTCCACTGCCGTCGAGGTCAAACTCGTCCGTGTCGTGATCAGCGATCGGCGTCACCAACAGACCATCCACCTGCGTGAGCGGGATGGCGAGAGGCAGTTCTCCATCCTCATCGGTATCAACGAAGCAGAAGAGATCCACCGCAAGCTGCGCGGCTACAAGCCGACGCGGCCGATGACCCATGATCTCATCGTCCAACTCCTGACGGTCTGCGGCGGCCACATCGACCGCGTCGTCGTCTCCGATCTGCGCGGCGGGACTTTCATCGCGAACATCGTCATCCGCATCGGCGATCGAGAAGAGAGCATCGACGCGCGACCCTCGGACGCCATCGCCCTCGCGGTCCAAGTCGAAGTGCCGATCTACGTCGAGAAGCGCGTCTTCGATGCGCTCGATCGCGGCGAGTAGCAGCCAGAAGCGCGTGTCTTGCCTCGCGCCGCGCCGACTCCTAAGGTCTCGGCCACGGGGGAGGGCAGATACGGGCTCTTGAACCCCGACACGACCGGGTGGGATGGCAGAGTGGCCGATTGCGTCGGTTTTGAAAACCGGTGTACCGAGAGGTACCGGGGGTTCGAATCCCTCTCCCACCGCCAACTTCGTCCGCCCTAGCCCGGACTAGACATGCCCCTCGCAGCCCTGGAACTATCGACCGCCAACGAGATCAGCCACGCGGTCATCTGGTTGCACGGCCTCGGCGCCGACGGCCACGACTTCGAGCCCATCGTCCCCGAGCTGGGCTTGGACGACCTTGGGGTCCGCTTCGTGTTTCCGCACGCGCCGCGCATCCCAGTCACGATCAACGGCGGCATGGTCATGCCCGCTTGGTATGACATCCGGGCCCTCGACCTGAAACGCAACCACGACCTCGCGGGGCTCGAGGCCAGCGCCGACCGCCTCCGTGAACTCGTCGCACGTGAGGTAAAGCGCGGTGTGCAGCCCCAAAACATCTTCGTCGCAGGTTTTTCGCAAGGCGGCGCCGTCGCCCTGCACTACGCGCTGCGCAGCGACGAAGCGCTTTGCGGGGTCATCGCCCTGTCGACCTATCTCATCGATACGCCCGCGGCGCGGCCTGGCGCAAGCATCGAGCGACACGTCTTCCAGGGCCACGGCTTCCTCGACCCCATGGTCAGCGTCGAACGCGGCCGCGCGGCGCGCGACCAGCTGAGCCGGTATGGCTACGACGTCGCGTGGCACGAGTATCCGATCCAGCACTCGGTCTGCCTCGAGGAGATCCAAGCCCTGGGCCTTTGGATGCGTGCGCGCATGGGCGCATGAGGGGCACCGGTTTGCACCCTTGTGTCGAGACCGCGACCTCGCTTCAATGTCGCGCCACTGGAGAGGTGGCAGAGTGGCCGAATGCGCCGGCTTGCTAAGCCGGTGTACCGATTTTCGGTACCGCGGGTTCGAATCCCGCCCTCTCCGCCACTCTCGAGCAGGTGCCCCTCTCGGCCTGCTATCCCTCTTCGACACCTCGCCGCGCCGCTGGGCGTAAGTTCGTGACGAAGCTCGAACGCCTCCTTGCTGTGCCCTTCTGCGCTTTGCCGCTCTGTTTGGCGCTCTTCGCCTGCAAGACGACGCCGCGCATCGAAGTCCGCGTCGACGGCGTCGCGCCTGAGGCGCTCGAAGTCTTCGAGGACGGCCAGCGCCGGTCGCGGCCCGTCGGGGACGAGCGCGCGCCGTGGACCCTCGAGCCCCGGTATTACGGCAAGGTCCACGTCGAAGTCGAGGGGCCGGTAGGTGCCTTCGTCTGGGATCGCGAAGCGGCTGCGCGACTCGTCGAGCACCACGTGCCAGCGCCGACGTGGATCTTCCCCTTCGACCTGCCCGTCGAGACCGTGCGGCGCGTGCTGCTCGGCTACAGTCCTCCGATCGCGAACTTCCAGCTCGAACCCGGTCGCAGCGACCCGCGGGCGAGCAGCGGCGGCGTCGACCAGAGCCCGGACTTGGCACACGCAGCGGCCATCGAAGCCTTGCAGCGCAGTCAGGTCGCGCGATGAGCGCCTCACCCAAGCGCGCCGGTCTCGCGGCAGTCTGGGGCCTCGGCCGCTTCGGGGGCGGCGAGGCAGCGGCCTATGAGCTCCTGCGGCGCGGCCACCGCTTGCGCATCATCGATCGGCGAAGCTTCGAAGACCTGGCGCCAGGCCTCGTCCGCCTCGCTGCAAGCATCGGCAGCAGCGATCCGCGGGACATCGACGTCCAAGGCGAACACGAGGGCGCGCTCGCCGACGTCGATTTGCTCTGCGTCAATCCTGGCGTTCGTCCCGAACACCCGCTGCTGGCCGCGGCGAAGGCGCGAGGCATCGCCTGCACGCAAGAGCTCGACCTCTTCCTCGAGGCCTACCCAGGGCGTGTCACCGCGGTCACCGGAACGAACGGCAAAAGCTCGACGACGTCGATGCTGGCCCGGGCCCTCGAAGCGGCGACGCGACGCCCCGTCCTGGCGGGCGGCAACATCGGTGGGAGCTTGCTCGAACTGCGCCGCGCCTGGCGCGCCGACCAGGACTGTGTGCTCGAGATCTCGAGCTTCCAGGCGAGCCGCCTCAATCTCGAGCGCCGCCCGCTGTCCGGGCTCGTGCTTCCGTACTTGGGCTCCGACCACTTGGCCTGGCATGGCAGTCGCGCCGCCTACCACGCGGCCAAGCTGCGCTTGCTCGAAGGTCTGCGCGAAGGCGGTCCGGCCCTGCTCGGCGGACGTGGGCCGCGCGAGGACGGTGCCTGCGATCCCCGCTTGCACCTGCTCACCGCGACCGACGAGCCGACGATCACTACCGAGGGCTTGGTCTACGGTGGTCGCCTCGTGCTTGCACGCTGCGACCTGAGCGTCGCGGGCAGCTTCCAACTCGAGAATGCCCGCCTCGCCTTGGCCCTCGTCGCCCGCTACGGCCTCGATGTCGAGCGAGCTGCCCGTGGTCTACGCGGCTACACGGGTCTACCGCACCGCTTGGTCGAGGTCGGGGTTCGCAACGGGATTCGTTTCTTCGACAACGGAGTCTCGACGACCGTCGATTCAACGCTCTCGGCCTTGCGCAGCCTCGTCCCCGAGGGACGCGTGCATTGGGTCGGCGGCGGTCGCAGCAAGGGCGAGGGGCTCGAGGCCCACTGCGATGCGGCGCGACTTGCCACGAGCGCCCAGCTCTTCGGCGAAGTCGGGCCCGATCTCGCCCGTGCGATGGCGGCGGCGGGACTCCGGGCGCGGGCTCACGCGAAGCTTCGCGACGCCCTCGAAGCGGCGCTCGCGACGAGCCGGCACGGTGACGTGATCCTCTTCTCACCGGCCTTTTCGTCCTTCGACCAGTACCCCAACTTCGAAGTTCGCGCGCAGAGCGCAGTTGCGTGGTGGCACGGCCTCGCGGGTCGCGTCGACGAGGCAGCTTCTGACGCGGCGTCGTGATTTCCTCGTTGCATGGCTTTCGAGCACGCGCGCTCCGTCCGATAGTGGTCGCTTCGTTCCCCTGCCCGTTCGTCAGCAATCTCGCAAGGTGACCGCGTGCTCTGCCAGAAGTGCAACAAGGTGCAAGCCACCTACCAACAGCTCGACTTGGAGAACGGCAAGTGGGTGCAGCACCATGTCTGTGAGCAGTGCGCGCTCGGCACCGACGCGGCGCCACCGCCGGCCAAGACGATCGGCGTGATCGGCAAGCTGCTCATCGAAGCGAGCGAGGTCGCCCGCCCTTCTCCCGAGGGCGAAATGACCTGCCCTGGCTGCGGCCTCGATCACGCGAGTTTTCGTCGCCAGCGCCGTCTCGGCTGTGGGCGTTGCTACGAGACCTTCCACGACGACCTCCTGCAGATCTTCAGGCGCGTGCAGGAGCACGTGAACCATCGCGGCAAGGTGCCGGGTCGGCCGGCAGCCAGCGCACCAGCCCCGCTCGAGCTCGAGCGCTTGCGTGCCAACTTGCAGCGAGCGATCGAGGAGGAGCGCTTCGAAGAAGCTGCGCTCTATCGAGACAAGATGCGCCGCCTCACCGAGGAGAGCGATCGCTCATGAGTGCACGCTCGCGCAAAGGTGGGTCGCAAGAAGACGACGACGCCCACGACGACGACAGCGACATCCCGCGTGACGAGTGGCTACGCGGCGAAGGGCCAGACGAAGACGTCGTCGTCTGCACGCGCGTCCGCCTCGCCCGCAACCTCGAGGGCCACGAGTTCTCGATCATGCAGACCGATGAGCAAGCAGCCGCCCTGACCGCCGAGGTCACCGAGGCTCTCGGCCCGCTCGCACGACAAGAGGAGTGGAAGTGGTTCGACATTCGCGCCCTGTCAGCGCTCGAGCGTCGCTGCCTCGTCGAACGCCACTTGATCTCGCGCGAACTCGAAGAAGCCGACCGTGCGCGCGGCGTCATGTTCGATCCCGCTGGCCGTTCGAGCGTGATGATCAACGAAGAAGACCACCTGCGCATCCAGGTCTTCCGCTCGGGTCTCCGCATGCAAGAGGCCTATCAGAGCGCCGACAGCATCGACGACGCGATCTCCAACCGCGTCGGCTATGCCTGGTCCAACCAGTTCGGCTACCTCACGTCGTGCCCGACCAATACCGGCACGGGCATGCGGATCTCGGTCCTCATGCACTTGCCGGCCCTCGTGACCGCGAAGGAGATCGAGAAGGCGACCAATGCCATCCACGAGATGAACATGACGGTGCGCGGCCTCTTCGGCGAAGGCAGTCAGGACGTCGGTGACCTCTTCCAGATCTCGAACCAGAAGACGCTCGGCTCGTCCGAGGACGAGATCCTCGACAACCTGTCGAGCGCCGTGCGCAGCCTCATCACTTTCGAGCGCCGGCAGCGCCAAGAGTTCATGAGCAACCGGGTCTTCGTCGAGGACCGCGCGTGGCGCGCCGTCGGCATCCTCGAGCGCGCTCGCTCGCTGAGCTCAGAGGAGACGATGAACCTGCTCTCGCGCATCCGCCTCGGCGCAGTCCTCAGCCTCGTCGATGGCCCGACCTTCGATCAGATGAACCGCATCTTCTTGCTGACCCAGCCAGGCCACCTGCAAAGTCGGGCCGGACAGCAGCTCGATCCGCGCCAGCGCGACGAGTTCCGGGCACGCCTCGTCCGCGACATCCTGGGCACCTGACGGGCGAATCGCCGCACGGCGACGACTTCGAGAACTGAAGCTCTTCAGCGAAGTCACGCTCGCAG
The DNA here is from genome assembly GCA_937858895.1 of uncultured bacterium. Classification (GTDB taxonomy): domain Bacteria; phylum Planctomycetota; class UBA1135; order UBA1135; genus JACKHW01. The sequence goes on from CALLZN010000411.1 coordinate 12,697, forward strand.
CCACGTTTCAGCCGGACGATCTGGCCCGTTCAATTGTGGTCTCGGAGCCGCCGATCTATAGGATCGACCTTCGCTGTGTCCGGATTCGACGACGATCCCCGGGCGCGGTGAAGCCACCTGGAGGACCTGCATGTTCGATCGCTTCACTGACCGCGCCAAGAAGGTCATGAGCCTCGCTCGCCAAGAGGCCCAAAAATTCAATCACGAGTACATCGGGACCGAGCACATCTTGCTGGGTCTCGTGCAAGAGGGGAACGGCGTCGCGGCAAACGTGCTGCAGAAGATGGCCGTCGACCTCGAGAAGATCCGGCAAGAGGTCGAGAAGATCGTCAAGACCGGTCCTTCGATGGCGACGATGAGCAACCTACCCTTCACGCCCCGCGCGAAGAAGGTGCTCGAACTCGCGATGGAAGAGGCGAGCCAGCTCGGCCACAACTACATCGGCACCGAGCACTTGCTCCTCGGCTTGATCAAAGAGAACGAGGGCATCGCCGCCCAAGTCCTGCTCAACCTGAGGGTCAAGCTCGAAGACGTGCGCATCCAAGTCCTCGAGTTCCTCGGCGCCGACACGAGCGGCGAAGAAGAGATCGAGGGCAACGAGGTCACGGGCTCGACGTCGGGCAAGTCCAAGACGCCCGCCCTCGACGCCTTCGGTCGCGATCTCACCGAGCTCGCCAAAGAGGGCAAACTCGACCCGGTCATCGGGCGCAAGCTCGAGATCGAACGCGTCATCCAGATCCTCTGCCGACGCACCAAGAACAACCCCGTCCTCCTCGGTGAGGCCGGTGTCGGCAAGACCGCGATCGTCGAGGGCCTGGCCCAAGACATCATCCGCGGTGGCGTGCCCGAGATCCTGCGCAACAAGCGCCTCGTCGTCCTCGACCTCGCGATGATGGTCGCTGGCACGAAGTACCGCGGTCAGTTCGAAGAGCGCATCAAGGCCGTCATGACCGAGGTGCGCCGCGCGCGCGACGTCATCCTCTTCATCGACGAGTTGCACACGCTCGTCGGCGCCGGCGGGGCCGAGGGCGCGATCGACGCGAGCAACGTCCTGAAGCCCGCCCTCTCGCGCGGCGAGATCCAGTGCATCGGCGCGACGACCCTCGACGAGTTCCGCAAGTACATCGAAAAGGACGGTGCGCTCGAACGACGCTTCCAGACCGTCATGGTCGAGCCGCCCAACAAGGAGCAAGCCGTGCAGATCCTGCGTGGCCTCCGCGACAAGTACGAAGCCCACCACCGCGTGCGCTACACCGACGACGCCCTCGAGTCGGCCGTCGAGTTCTCGAGTCGCTACATCCAGGGTCGCTTCTTGCCGGACAAGGCCATCGACGTCATCGACGAAGCCGGAGCGCGCATGCGCATCCGCTCGATGACGCAGCCACCCGACCTCCGCGAGATCGAGCAAGACATCGCGAAGCTCGACAAGGAAAAGGAAGAGTCCGTCGCCAACCAGGACTTCGAACGCGCCGCCGACCTGCGCGACAAGGCCTACCAACTGCGCAAAAAGAAAGAGCAGACGCAGAAGGAATGGCGCGAGCGCGAGTCGACCCGCGAAGGCGGCGGGACGGTTGACAAGGACGTCATCGCCGAGACCGTCTCGAAGATGACGGGCATTCCGCTCAACCGCCTCGAGAAGGCCGAAGCCGAGCGCCTGTTGCAGATGGAGGCGACGCTCAAGAAAGAGGTCATCCACCAAGACCGCGCGATCGAGGCGATCTCCAAGGCCGTGCGCCGCTCGCGCTCGGGTCTCAAGGATCCCCGTCGACCGATGGGCAGCTTCATCTTCCTCGGCCCGTCCGGGGTCGGTAAGACGCTGCTCAGCAAGGCGCTCGCGCGCTTCATGTTCGGAGACGAAGAGGCGATCATCCAGATCGACATGTCCGAGTACATGGAGAAGCACAACGCCTCGCGACTCGTGGGCGCGCCTCCGGGCTACGTCGGCTACGAAGAGGGCGGGCATCTGACGGAGAAGGTGCGTCGCAAGCCCTACGCCGTCGTGCTCCTGGACGAAATCGAGAAGGCGCACCCGGACATCTTCAACATGCTGCTCCAGGTCATGGAGGAAGGTCGACTCACCGACTCGTTCGGACGGCAGATCGACTTCCGCAACGTCATCCTCATCATGACGTCGAACATCGGCGCCAACTTGATCAGGAACAGCGCGGGCCTCGGCTTCAAGGTCTCCGACGAAGACCGCAGCTACGAGAAGATGAAGGAGATGGTCCTCGGCGAAGTCGAGCGTCACTTCCGACCCGAGTTCCTCAACCGCATCGATGAGCTCGTCGTCTTCAACCAGCTTGGTCGCGAAGACCTCGACCGCATCGTTCTGATCGAGATCGACAAGGTGATGAAGCGCCTCGAAGAGCGCAACATCACGCTCGAGCTCTCCGATGAAGCGCTGAGCTACCTCGTCGACAAGGGCTTCCACCCCGACTACGGCGCTCGGCCACTCAAGCGTGCGATCGAACAGCACCTCGAAGATCCGCTCGCCGAAGAGGTGCTGCGCGGCAACTACGAGGAGGGAGTTCACCTCTTGATCAGCGTCAAGAACGGTTCGCTCCTCTTCACGCCGGGTGAGCGGCCCAAGGAGTTGGAGTTCGCGGCGACCAAGGGCACCAAGCCGACGACACCCGCGAAGGACCCGGAGAGCGAGAGCGCGGACTGACGCGAGAGTCAGAGGGCTTCGCGTGGATTGGAAACAGTCCTGAGAAGCCGACCGCGAATGCGATTCCGATGCGAAGGGGCCGAGACTCGAAGACGAGTCGCGGCCCCTCTTCGTTCGCGGCCGCGAAATGGTCCCTAGCCCGGCGGATGCCGGTCCCCAAGCGGCTCGGATCCGCTAGGCTTTGGGCTTTCCCACTGGAAAGAACCATTGATGCATCGCTTTCTCACTCCCGTCATCTTCAGCGCACTCAGCGCTGCAGTTTTCGCGCAGTTGCCTGTCGACTCCCAGCAACTGCATATGCGTTTCGCGACCTTCGACCCGACCCGCACGGCGATCGAAGTTCCGGCGCAATTGCGGGCGCCAAAGTCCGGCCGCCTCTACATCGTGCAGTTCGCCGGGGCGCCGACTGACGCGCGCCGTCAAGCCCTCCAACGGCTCGGCGTCGAGATCCACCGCTACCTCCCTGAGAACGCCTACGTCGTGCGCATGAACGCCGATCGCGAGCGCGTCGCTCGGCAAGTCGCGGGCGTGCGGGCCGTCCTCCCCTACCACCCGGCCTTCCGCCTCGAGCCCGAGCTCATCAGCGAACTCGAGTCGGGCGAAGCGATGCCGCTGCGCAAGTACAACATCGTCGTCGTCAACAAGCGCAGCGACAAGCCTGGTCTCATCGCGCGCATCGAAGCCATCGGCGGCAAGATCGAACACGAACAACCAGGCAGCCTCCTGCTCGAAGTCTTGTTCGACCGCGGCCAGCTCCTGCGCGCGAGCCAGATGCCCGAAGTGCTGTGGATCGACCGCTGGACGGCTCCCGAAGAAGACATGGACAACGCGCGCATCCAAGGCGGGGCGAACCATGTCGAGACCCTCGGCGGCTTCACCGGCCAAGGCATCATCGGGCACATCTACGAAGGCCTGGAGGCCTCGCACCCGGACTTCTCGAAGACGCCGATCAACGTGCTCAGCAGCGGCGCCCAGCAGAGCCACGGTCATTGCACGGCGGGCATCGTCTTCGGCAACGGCACGAGCAACCCCGCGGCGCGCGGCATGGCTCCGGACGCCCAAGCCTACTACACGACCTACACAGCGGTCACGTCCGGCTTCTCACGTTGGCAGGTCGTCGACCGCCTGGTCAACACGCACAACGTGATGTTCACGACGGCTTCCTGGGGTGGCGGTCGCACGCGCGCCTACACTTCCGTCTCGGCCGCCGCTGACGACATTGTCTTCGACCACGACATCGTCTGGTCGAACAGCCAGTCGAACGCCAAGACCCAAGACTCGCGTCCCGAAGCCTGGGCCAAGGGAGTCATGTCCATCGGCGGCGTCAACCACCGCAACAACTCGAACCCGCTCGACGATTCCTGGAACGCCGGCGGCGCGAGCATTGGCCCGGCTGCCGACGGCCGCATCAAGCCGGAGCTCTGCGCTTACTACGAGAACATCCTCTGTTCGGACTTGACCGGCACGGCGGGATACAGCTCGAACAACTGGCAGACCAACTTCGGTGGCACGTCGGGGGCGACGCCGATCGTCGCTGGACACAATGCGATCGCGATCCAGATGTTCACCGACGGGCTCTTCAGCCCGAAGCGCGTCGCCAACGGAACGCGCTTCCAGAATCGCCCGCACTCGACGACGCTCAAGGCGCTCCAAGTCGCGAACGCAGCGCAATACACGTTTACGAGCTCGAGCACGGACAACCGTCGTGAGCACTGCGGCTGGGGCTTCCCCAACCTCAAGGCCATGTATGACAACCGCGCGCTGCACTACGTCGTCGACGAGACCGACATCCTCACGCAGGGCTCGGGCATGGCCTACACGATCAACGTGCCGGCGAATCGCTCGGAGCTCAAGGTCTCGATGGTCTATGCCGATCCGCCAGCCAACCCGAGCGCGACCCTCACGCGCATCAACGATTTGACCCTGCGGGTGACCGCGCCGAACGGCACGACACGCTACTGGGGCAATGCCGGCCTGAACGCGGGCAACTACTCGGTGACGAGCGGTGACCGCGACCAGCGCAACACGGTCGAGAACGTCTTCATCCAGAACCCGACGGCCGGTATCTGGACCGTCGAGGTCCTGGCCTACCTCGTCGCCCAGGACAGCCACGTCGAGACGGCCGCGATCGATGCGGACTTCGGCCTCGTTTCGGTTGGCGGCACCTTCGTCTCGAAGCGCCCCATCTCGATCTCGATCGCGGATGCGACTTCGTTCGGCGTCGGCTGCGCGTCGGGCTCGGCGTGCCAGACGTGCTTCAGCGAGAACTGGACCATGACCTCGGCCAACCAAACGACGACGGCGACGGCGATCGCGATCTTCGACGCACGCTCGTCGAACGATCCGGTCTGCGGCGTCGACCTCTACCTCGGCGCTCGATCGGGCAGCCTCGACCTCGACGTCGAGATTTGGGACGCGGACAACACATCGCTCGCACCCAAGAGCCGCATCGCGACCGCACGCACGCGGGTGTCGACGCTCGGGACCTACAACTTCAAGTTCAACCAGCCGGTCACGCTGCCTTACTACTACATCTACCTCACGAACGCGGACAAGCTCATCCTGCCGATCGCGACGAGTGGGACTGGCGTGCTGCACCGCGAGCTTCGCAACAACAACTGGTCGGATTGGCTCTTCTCGACGCCTTGGCAGCTCCGCATCGAGTGCCGTCGTGGCGCTCTGACGCCGACTTCGACGGCAACCAACCGACCGGTGATCGGTAGCCGCCTCCAAGTCGAGCTCGACCAAACCAAGGCCAACAATCCCGCGGCCTTCCTCGTCGGCGGGTCGGACAAGAACTGGGGCGCGCTGAACCTGCCCTGGACCTTCGCACCGGGTTGCTCCTTGCTGGTTTCGGGCGAGATCATCCTCGGCGTTGTGTCGGACGCGACGGGCCAAGCCACCGTCCCGCTCGACATCCCGAACGACAAGCAACTGCTCGGGTCGACGGCCTTCCAGCAGTTCATGGTCTTCGACATGACGTCGCCCATCGGCTTCATCTCGTCGAACGGCATCCGCCTCCTCCTCGGCGAATTCTGAGGAAGGCGCGACACCGAGGCGGCTGCGATGACATTCCGTCATCGTGGCCGCCCTCGAAGACGCACTGACTCTCGCGCTCGCCTTCGGACCCAAGGCCGGGTTGCGCCCCTACGGTGCGCCGGCCTTGCTGGATCCGGCGTACCCCCTCGAGGCCTGGTTTGCGCTCGACGACGCCGGCCTCGCGAGTCTGGGGGTCGCGCCGGCGCAACGCGCGCGGCTGCTCTCCGAGCACACTCGGGAGACTGCTCGAGCCATCCTCGATGCGACGGGTGAAGAAGCTTGGCTCTGGCGCGGGCACCCGAGCTGGCCAGCCGTCTTCGCCGAGCTGCCCGATCCGCCCTTCGTGCTCGCGCATCGGGGTCGGCTCGAAATCCTGGAGGTGCCCGGCGTCGCCGTCGTCGGGCCACGGGCAGCCAGCAGCTACGGCATGCACGCGGCGCGCGGCTACGCGAGCGCGCTCGCGCTCGCCGGCGTTTGCATCACGAGCGGGCTCGCGCGTGGCATCGACGCCATCGCTCACGAGGCTGCCCTCGCCGCAGCTGCTCCGACCATTGCGATCCTGGGCGGTAGCCTCGACCGAATCTACCCGCCCGAGCATGAAGCCCTGGTCTCCGAGATCGTCGAGCATGGCGGCATCGTCCTCAGCGAAGCGCCACCAGGCACCGAGGCGCGACCAGCGCTCTTCCCCCGCCGCAATCGCCTCCTCGTCGCCCTTTCGCGCGCCTTGCTCGTCGTCGAAGCGACGCAGCGCTCGGGCGCGCTCTTGAGCGCCGAGTGGGCGCTCGCCTATGACCGACCGATCTTCGCGGTCCCTGGTCCATGGTCTTCACCACAGAGCGAAGGCTGCCATCGGCTGATCCGCGACGGTGCCACCCTGGCCGATTCGCCGAGCAGCCTCATCGCCGACCTAGGCCTCCAGAAGGGAGAAGAAGAACCGCTACGATCGGTCCTCCAAGCCGACCAGGTCGCCGTGCTCGAAGCGCTGCGTCGGCGCCCGCATCCTGTCGATGCGCTTGCCGCCGAACTCAGGCTGACTCGCGCACGCGTGCTCGTAGTGCTGCGAGAACTCGAAATCGCCGGCCGGGTCGAGCGTGAAGCCGGTGCGTCCTATCGCTTGGCTCTGACGAGACGCACTTGATGCGCTGCCTCTCAGGCGCGGCGCACCGCGATGTAGTTCCACGAGTTGCCCGCCCCAAACGACACCAAGAGAGCGACGTGGCCCTTCTCGAGCGGAGCAACGCGGATCTCCCGCCCCTGGACCTTGATCGAGCCAGTGCCATCGCGCTTGGTCAAGCTCGTGTAACAAGAGTCTTGGCGCAGCGCCTCGTAGAGCGAGATGCCCACCGACGCAGCGGACGTGTTGCCGTACTTGTTGAGCGTGACATACATACGCTCCCACGGGATCTCCATCTCGTCGGCGATCTCTTGGTTGAGCGAGAGGTTCGCGCTGTGCGGCACGAACATGTCGACCTTGCTCGCGAGATACTTGCAGAGCTCGACGCGCGCTTCGCGCTCGCGCACATCGTCAACGGACTCGACATCACGGAAGCGCTCCGGCAGATCGTCGACGAGTCCGGCGCGGCGCAGGACCTCGAGATAGCCTTGCCGCGGGACGACCCCCTTGGCGAAGCGATAGACCTGGCGGCCATCCATGCGGAAGAAGCGATGCTCTTCTTCACTCAAGGAGCCGAAGAAGTCCGGTCCATAGAGCTGCGCACGCATCCCTTCTCCGGCTTCGATCTTGCGACCCAAGTGATCGAAGGGATGGTTCGCCGTGTTGAGCACGCCGTGTTGAGCGATCGCGGCGCTCTTGCTCGCATCCGTGCGCATGAAGTGCGAGAGGACCTCGAAGGCAGGCATCTTGAGGCCGCGAGGTTCGTCACCCGCCTCGAGCACGCAAGCGGTCGCTGCGTCGCCGAGCAAGATCGCGTTGCGATCCGTCCAGTCGACCATGCGCGTGGCAACATCTGCACCCACAACCAGAATGCGCTCGAAGGCGCCGCCACGCAGCATGCCCGCGGCCATGCCGATGGCCCCGAGGAAGCTACTGCAGCCTTGTTGGACATCGAGAGCGCCCGCCCTCTTCATGCGAAGCTGTCCCGATGCGTCGCCACCGAAGGCCAATTGGATGAGACCTGCCCCGGCCGGGTAGACCTGGTCGGAGGTGTTGGTCGCGAGCAGCACGAGGTCGATGGCCTCGGGCTCGAGCCCAGAGAGCTCGAGGGCTTCGCGTGCAGCAAGGAAGCCGATGTCGACCGCGCTCTGGTCCTTGCGCGCGACGTGGCGCTTTCGAATCCCCGTGTGCTCGGCGATCCACTGTGCAGAGGTCTGCAGCCATGGCATGCCGACCTCGATCTCTTCGTTCGTCAAAGAGGCCTGAGGCAGGTAGATGCCGAGTCCACGTAGCCAAATGCGTCGTTCCATGGAAATTCAGTTCGAGTGCGCGTCTGCGCGCTGCGCTGTGGTCCCCGTGAGTGTTGAAGACGAATCCATGTTCTATTCAGCTCCGCTCCGCGGCGGCGCGGCGCGCTTCGATCTTCTCTCTTCTCTCGTCAAGCATCTATGAAGAAGCGTGTCACGAGCCCCATGCCGACGTAGGCCGCGACGACGTAGCCCGTTACGACCAGCCCCCGGATGGCTGCTCTGCGCACCAGGGCCCGAGGCTCGAGGTCGCGACGCGCATAAAACACGATACAGCCAGCGAGGCACACGACGACAAGGAGCAAGAAGCGAAAGATGATCATGCCGGCTGCCTCGGCGCCACGGGCGCATCCACGAGACCGCCAGCAGCGAGGGCGTTCTTCTCGGCAAGCGTGTAGACGTCCGTCAACGAGACGACGTTGAGCAAGCCTGCGATCGCGAGCAGGGTGATGCCCAGATCCATGTGTGGAATCTCGTGGTCCATGGCCAGAGGCCCGAGCAGGGTCGACGAGAGGAGGGTCGGACCGCCCGCGCCGGCCTGGGCCGCCCACCACCAGTAGAGCTGCGGACGGTCGCAGGCAGTGAAGTCCGAGAACCAGAGCCCAGCGATCCAAAGCGCGAGGATGCTGATGCCGACGAGCATGCCGACCGTGCGCCGCCCCTCACGAACGTGACCCAAACCCGGCACGAGCCACGCGGCGAGGCAGCTCAGCGCTGGCTGGCCGGGGAAGCTGCGCCCGCGCTCCTGCTCGAGGCGCCCCCTTGCGAGCAGCCAGGCAGCGTCCGCCGCCAAGATCGCGTTGAGATAGCCCGCGAGGCCCGTCAGCGTCAGGCCGATGTGCTCGGTCGCGACGGGCAAGCGCATCAGGCGATCGCGCCCCGCTTCGGTCGACGCAGGCTGAAGGATCCAGGCGAGCATCGTCTCGCCGAAGTTGCCAGCCTCGGGCAGCAAGTGAATCGGCAGCCACTCCAGGACCGGAAGTCCCGCGAAGAGCGACGACGTGAAGGCGAACACGCGATGCTGCGCCAGAACGAGGCCGAGGACGAAACACGTCGTCACGGCAGCGAAGGCGATGAGGGCGCGCTTCTTGTCTCCGGCATAGCCGTGGCCAAGCCCGGGTAGCAGGAGACCGAGCAAGAGTGCGATGTAAGGTTTGCGGTCGCTGGGCACGAGGCGATGCTGTGGATCTGATGCTGTGGTTCGGCGGTGAACGGAAGCTCGATCGAGGCTCCGACCAGGAGGCGGCGAGCATACGCCGCGTGACCAGACCAGAGAACCCCGTTCGGATCGACCCGGCCCGAAGCTGAGAGGAGCGTGGAAGTGGAGAGAACGACGATTCGCTGTCACGCCTGCGACAGCACGGACCACCGCCCCTATGGCAGTTCTGGGCAGAACCGCATCGTCGTCTGTCGTGGCTGTGGGCTCTATTTTGTCAACCCCGTTCCGACAGCCGCCGACCTGCGACGCGCCGTCACGGAAGCCGAGACCTACACCGAGGATCAAGTCCGCAAAGTCGACTTCTTTCGGCGCCGCGCCGAGCGCTTGCTCGAGCACGTCGAGACGCTCGTCCCGAATGGTCGCCTTCTCGACGTCGGCTGCGCCATCGGAACCGAGCTGGTCGTCGCTCGAGAACGCGGTTGGGCGACCTGTGGCATCGAGCTCTCGTCCGCGTCGCTGCGCATCGCCAAAGAACAGGGCCTCGACGTGCGCGAAGGCCCCCTCGAAGATGCCGGTCTCGAAGCCGCGAGCTTCGACCTCGTCACGGCCAATCACGTCGTCGAGCACTTGGCTTGGCCTCGAGCCTTCTTCGCCGAGACGCGTCGCGTCCTCGCCCCGCATGGCTACCTCTTCGTCGCCGTGCCGAACGTCGACGCCTGCAAGCGCTACCTGCTGCGCTCACGCTACCGCTGGACCTTCCACGACGATCACTTCGTGCACTACTCGGTCGCGACGCTGACCAAGGTCCTCGACCGCCATGGCTTTGACGTCGCTTCGATCCACAGCTCGCGCGCCTACGACTTTCACGACGACGTCGACGCGCGCCCGCGCTGGTTCCGCTGGCTCAACTCGAGAATCGAGGCAAGCGGTCACGGCATCGAGATCTTCTGCCTGGCCAGGCCACGTGCGTGACGCTGCGGCGAGGCCTCAAGATCGCGGTACGAGGTCATCGAGAGTCAAGCGTCGCGGCCGCCCATCGCGACCGATGAGCGCGAGCCGCGTCTCGGCTTGGGCTACCAGGACTGGCGAGGCGCTGTTGGTCGCGCTGTCGGTCACGACGTCGTCTGCGCCAACGCGGTAGAGCTGGTACTCGAAGTCGAGCGACGCCTTACGCAGGTCACTCAAGCGAGTGTCGATGCGGATGCGATCGTCGTAGCGCGCCGAGACCAGGTAGCGCAGCGACAGGCGCGTGACGGCGAGCGACAGACCGGCATCCTCCATCTCACGGTAGCTGCGTCCTCTCGCGCGCATCCACTCCGTCCGCGCTTCCTCGATCCACGGGATGTAGCTCGCGTGGTGAGCAACGCCCATCTGGTCCGTTTCGCAGAAGCGCACCCGCAGGACGTGGCTGTGCGGCGTCAGCAAGAAGTCGGGAATCGTCATCGCTTCCCCCCAGAGTTCAGATCATGCGGAAAGAACGGGCCCGCGCCGAGCGAACGCGCAGCCGCCCTCCGCTCCTGCGCGATCTGCACCGCGAGCCTCGTCGGCGCCAAGCCCTCGGACCGAGCCCGAGCAAAGAGCGCCAGGAGCTCCTCGCCGATACGATCGATCGCAGCGCTCGGGTCGCGCTCGCCGAAGAGGTGGTAGCCCGCGCCGAGGATCAGCGCGCCGCTGTTCACCACGAAGTCGGGAGCGACGAGAACACCGCGCTGCGCGAGGAGGTCACCGTGGTCATCCGTCGCGAGGATGTTGTTGGCGCTGCCACAGATCGCGCGGAAGCGCAGCCTCTCGATCGACAGATCGTGCAGGATGCCGCCGAGGGCACATGGCACGAAGACATCGCAAGCCGCTGCGAGGATCTCCTCACTCGCACACGGCTCGATTCCGTCCTGGTCGATGGCGCGCGCGAGACGCGTATCGTCCACGTCGGAGGCGATCACGCGTGCCCCGCGCTCACGCAGCTCGTGTGCGAGGAGGCTGCCGACCTCACCGAGACCTTGGATGGCGTAGCTGAAGCGTCCGAGCTCGGCTTTGTCGCGCTCGGTGCCCTGCAAGGTCGCCGCGACGGCCTCGAGGCCAGCGATGACGCCGCGCGCTGTCGCCGTCGCCAAGTCACCCGGCCCGTCGGAGCCCGGCACGGTCACGAAGCGCGTAGACTCAGCAATGAGCGCGAGTTCACGCGCGCCGGTGCCGACGTCGGGTCCACAGAACCAACGTCCATCGAGGTTCTCGACGTAGCGACCGAGGAGACGATAGGCAGCATCGCGGTCGAGGTCCGCTCGGTCGAGCACGACGGCCTTCGCCCCGCCACCGGGGATGCCCGCCAGCGCGCACTTGTCCGTCATGGCTGAGCTCAAACGCAGGACGTCGCGTAAGCCATCGACGAGATGAGGATAGACACAGCGACGGATACCACCGAAGGCGGGTCCGGCCTGGCTGTCGTGAATCGCCACGATGGCAAAGAGCCCGAGGTCCGGATCGCGCAAAAACTGGATTTGCTCGTGATCCGCGTTGCTCAGCGTCTCGAGAAATGTCAACGGCATCGTGAAAGAAGCTCGCGCACGGGTCGTCTCCGGAGCTTTGTGAGTCGCCAGTAGCAGGTCATCACGGTCGGAATCGTTGCTGGTGATGACTCGATTGGCGCCCTGTTCCAGCGTGCATCATTTTCGCCGTCCACGTTGCGCGCTCGAAGCGCCTATAACAACGCTCCATGACTCGGAATTCTCGCATGACCCACGCCACCACGGAAACTCGTCCGTCGCCGGTCCTCACGGCAAGGTCCTGCCTGCTATGGGTTACGACCGCGCTCTTGATCACAGCCTGTTCGTCATCGGAGGGTATCGCTGAGCGCAACGGATCGACGACGTCGGCCAGCAAGGATCCCAAGCTCGAAGAAGAAGCGCAGCGCCGCGCGATGGAGCGCGAGGCAGACATCTCTCGCAACGCCGACTTCTCACGCGCGCTCGTCCAGCTCGACAAGGCGCTCGACGAGTACACGACGAACGTCGCCAAGTCGGAGCACATCACGGCGCAGCGCCGCGCGGAGTCACTCAAGCAGTACCTCGAGACCCAGGCCCGCCGCTTCTTCAAACCCTTGGTCGGCATCGTCGGTAGCGAAGACGCTCGTCACCGCGGCATCGCGTCGGCGGCGCTGGGTTTCTCCGGCGACGAGGCCGTAATCGAACCGCTCGAGAACGCGCTCGATGACAGCGAAGACTTCGTGCGGATCAACGCCGCTCTCGGCTTGGGACAGCTCGCGAGCCCGAAGACCCCGCTCGACCGCCTGATTGCACGCACGCTCGACACGAGCGCCTCGATCGAGGCGCGGCGCGCGGCGGCTTGGGCGCTCTTCCGGATCCAGAGCGCCGTACGCCCCAAGGGCGACCTGCCGTTCCGCGATGGCAAGCTCTCGATGGTCTGGCCCAAGCTCCTCGAAGGCGAGACGCTCGACAAGGACGGCATCCTCGCCGTCCACGCCCTACGGGGCCTCGGCCTCTTGCGCGATCCCGCGACCGTTGATTCTGCGACGCGCTACCTCTCGCATCCGCAAGCGCTGATCCGTCAGGCGGCCCTCGTCGCAGTCGCACGCACGCACAACCGCAAGGCAGCGCCCCTGGTCTTCCCACTCCTCTCGCCAACGGAGCAGAATCCGAACGTTCGCTTGACCGCGCGTAAGGCGCTCAAGGCCCTGACTGGAGATCGTGTCGACCACGAGTACGACCTGAAGGCGTGGCGTGGCGAGTTCCGCGACGTGATCGAAGCGCAAGAGGCTGCCAGCACAAGCGAGACGAGCAGTGCTGACCCAGACGGCACGACAGAGAAAAAGTAAGCGAGTCCACATCATGCGTCGCTCCACCACGATCGCCGCCCTGGCCTTGCTCGGCGCGGCCTGCGCGGACCAGACCAAGACGTCGAACAAGCCGCCCGCACGAGCCTTGCTCGACACTCTGTCGCGCGGATCGACGACAGCACTCGAGACATGCCTGCTCGAGGGCGACTTCGAAGGCCAGCGCTTCCTCGTCGCGCTCCAGCGCCCAAATCACATGCGGCTCGAGGTCAAAAGCGCGGGCGAGACGAGCATCGCGCTCCGCCGCCCCGAGAGCACGGTCGCCTCGCCGGGACGCGGCCCGAACGGCGCGCGGAGCTGGCAGGCGGTCAGCGAGGAAGCCAAGACCAAAGTCGAAGCTCTGCGCCTTCTACTCGGCAGCGTGCTCGGCTGGGACCTGCTCGACACGGGCAGCGATGGCGGAACCAACCCGGCAAAGTGGTTTCGCGCGACGGACGCGCCAATCATCCACCGTGAGTTCGATGCGCAAGGCACGCTCACGACCTTGCAGATCGAAGGCGAGCGCTGGGCAGTCGTCGACTGGCACGAGGACCATGGCGCACGTGTGCCCGAGCTTCGCGATCGCAACGGACGCGAATTGCGCTTCGACCGGGTGTCGCTCGCGAGTCGCTTCTTGGACGGCGTCTTCGAGCCACGGGAGCAAGCGATCGGTGTCGACGGCAAGCCCGAGCCCTCGTCACGCGTGCCCGGATTCGCTGACCCAGAGGCCGAACTCAACTTCGAGACGCCGCTGCTCGAACGCGTGACGGCCGCGAAGTACATCGAGGCGGAGGTCGGCGAAGGCTGGGAAGCGCGCATGGCAGTTCTTTCTCGCCTCGGTGAAGCCCTAGGGGCCCTCGGCCAAGGGGCCGTGGGACTCCCGGCCTACGTCGACGGCCGACGTGTGCGCATCCACATCAAGAGCAATCGCCCCGACGGCCGCATCCTCGTGCCCGAGGGGTACAAGGTCCACGACCGTGAAGAGGGCCTCGTCCTCGTGCTGCACCACAAGAGCATCGCCTTTGACCAAGCGCAGGCTGCGCTCGAACCGCGTATCCGCGCGCACGCAGCCAAGGAGGGCTTCGTCCTCGAAGGACCGGTGCTCGTGCTTCCCTACGCGCTGCCCTCCGAAGCGGGGCTCGAAGACGGCGCGCTCGTTCAGACGCGGGTCGAGATCCGGGCGCGCTGACGCGGCACAGGCCGCGAGTCAGCGCGCGAGAAGGAGCTTTGCGGTTTCGTCACTCGGCGCGAGTTCGGCGAGTCGCTCGAGCTGCATCCTTGCTTCGGCCGCGTCAGGACCCGATCGCAGCGTCACTGCCAGGCAGAGCCTGGCCGCGAGGTCCGTCGGTTCTTCCACGACGCGGCGGCGCATGGCATCGACGTGCTTCTCGAAGTCTTCGACCTTGCCGTAGGCGGCGCTCTTGTCGATCGAGATCGAAGCGAGTTCCGGATCGAGCTCGAAAGCGCGGCGGATCGAGTAGGCAGCTTGCTCGTAGTCGCCGACGGCGATCCACGCATCAGCGAGGACGAGGCGTAGCGATCCGTCTTCTGGGACCAGCTTCACGGCACGCGCATAGGCAGCCGCTGCCCGTGCGTAGCTCCGCGTCTTGAAGTAGAGATCGGCCAGCTCGATGTAGTAGGTCGCGAGCGTGACTTCCGTCGAGCGGTCAGCAAGAGGCATGGCCGGGGCTGCGGGGCGGGCCGCTTCGACGGGGGGCTCTGCCTCGATGACGACCGGAGTCGTGTCGACCCAAGTCGCAGGCAAGCTCGTCGCGTAGCAGGCATAGGGCGCCGACGCGAAGTAGAACGACGAGCTGTGGCCGAAGTACCAAGTGTCGACCCAAGGCCAGGTCCAATAGCTGTCCCAGAGGAAGGAGTAGCCAGGCAGCCACCCGCAGAAGCGAGGAGTCGTCCACGCGTACGCTGACCACCAGAGGTTGCGGTTTCCGAAGCCCCAGCAATAGCGATCCCGACGGAACCACGGCTGTTCGCACAGATAGCCGCGGCGCCGCGGGCTGTTCCAGCCCCGCAAATTGGCATCACGATCGACGATCGATCGCACGCGGCCGCTCGCTGCCGGCCGCTCGAGCCGGGGCGGCGTTGCGCGTGAAGAGATCTTGGGCGTCTCGCGACTGCGGTAGCGATCGATCATCGGCGCGGGCTTCGCTGTCGCACGGGCGGACGACGACGGCGCGCGGAGCGGCGGCGCAGCCGAGCGCAGACTGTCACTGTCGGCGCGAGGCGCCGTGACTCTGGTGCTGCGACTCGTCGTCGACTTGCTGCTCGCGTCAGCGCCAAGCCGGGTCGAGAGACGACTCTTGATCACATCGCTCGCCCTCGTGGTCCGCGTCGTCCTCGTTGACCCCGCCCTGTCGAGACTGTCGACGCTCCTCACTGGGAAGGAACGCCTGGACGTCGTGCTGCTCCGCTCCGAGCTGATCCCGCCCACCCGGTAGCGCTCGACGATCGGATAGCGAGATGCATCGGGCGTGACCCTCGTGGAGCTGCGTGCCGGACTCGTCGTCGCGCCGAAGCCGCTTCCCGCGCTGCGTGAACTTGTTGGGCGGCTTCGAATCGGGTCCCGAATGATGTCTGTCGTACGCGGCGCGCTGCGGACGGAGGTCGAGGGTCGGCTCGCAGTCACGGGACTGCGGTAGCTGCTCCTTGACGGCTGCTGCACCGACCGTGACGTGGGAAAGCTGCGCACCGGCGATGGACTGCTGCGCACCGGCGAAGGGCTGCTGCGCACCGGCGAAGGACTGCTGCGCACCGGCGAAGGGCTGCTGCGCACCGGCGAAGGGCTGCTGCGCACCGGCGAGCTGCTCCGGGCCGGGGACTGGCTCGTTGAGCGGACCTGGCTCGTCGCTTCAGCGCTGGAAACCAAGAGCGCAAGGGCGGTCACGAGCGCGCGGAAGGAAGAACACGGGGATGGCTGGGATCGCGGCATTGGCTCGGGCTCCGTTACGTCTGGAAAGGTAGCACGGTCATGTCGCAAGGATGGGGCCAGGATCTCGAGGTCTAAAGCTGCGATTCTCCCCGTCATGTGTCCCCGAGGGGAGACAGCTAGCCCTGAAAAAAGCGCTCCGGTTCGCGAGAGCGCACGAGAGTGCCGTGAGCGTGGTCGCGCACAGGCGTTCCGAACCGGAGCGTGGCCGTAGCCACGTGAGGATTCGGGACGCCGAGCACGGCCGTGAGCGCGGTGCTCTCGTGCGCAGCGCAGCGATCTCGCGGATCGGAGCGCTTATTTCAGGGCTAGCGCTTCGCTGCGCCCCGCAGGAATGACGGCCCCCGGTCAGAGCACCGCGAGTGACGTGCGCGCGCGATGCAGGATCTCCCGGAGCTCCCCATCGCTATGAGCATGAGCCAGGTTGCCAAGGCAACGCAGGAGCATGCGCCGGTCATCGACCGACTCCATCAGGCTCGGCTCGAAGGCGTAGCCCATGGCCTGGATTCGGTCGATACAGTCGCGTCGCGTCAGCACGCGTCCACCATGGAAGGGATCCACCAAGACCGAGCGAGCTGCACGGAGCCGTAGAATGAAGTGACCGGGCAAGGCCACGCCTTCGAGGGCGATACCGAGGCGGCGCCCGACGAGCATCCAGATCGCGCAAAGACTGATCGGAATGCCGAGACGGCGCCGCACGACCGAGTCGAGGAAGCTGTTGTCCGGATCGTTGTAGTTGCGGCGGTTGCCCCGCAAGGCAAGCTCATCATGGAAGAAGGCGATGAGCTCATCGACTAGGCGCTTGGTGCCAAGGCCATCGACGCGCGGCGCAAGCTTCTCCGCCCAACGGTCGAGGTCCCCGCGAAGCAAGTCGACATCGACGAGCGGACGCTGCAGCTCGCAGAGTAAGAGCATGCCGTCCTCGAGGTCGGTCGTGGCCCGCTTTGCGAAGTCGATCCAACGCTCGATCCAAAGGTCGCGCTCGAGGTGCTGCAGCAGTCGTCGCACGCGCACGCGAGCCCCGGCGTCTTCGACCTCCACGAGATCGACGAGTGCCGGACGTGCATTCTCACCCCACAGCAAGAGCTGGCGCTCGCACGCACGATGGATCTTTGGATCCGGATCGAGGAGGAGCTGAGCCGCCGCGCGAACGCGCGACGGGCGCGGATCGAGTGTGCTGTCGACGATGTCCATGCGAGGAGGCGCGTAGCGAACGAGGAGGAACGCGAACGCTACTCTACGAAATGACGAAGGTTCGACAATGGCCGAAACTGCCCGCCGCATGCCTGGAGACGCTCGATCGCAGCGCTTCGACGCTTGCCATCGGAGCGTCGCGCCAAAGAAAAAGTTCGCGCCTCTACGAGCTCACTTTTTTCCCGTGTCGACGATCGGGACCTCGTCCGGCGCGATCGGCATCGGCGTTTCGGGGACACCGGTGATGACGAGTTCCTTGGGCATCATGCGCCCGGTCTGCGGATCGCGGTACTCGCCGACGCCGAAGGCCAGCGACGTGTAGGAGCCATCTTCGTGGATCCACATGCGGGCCCCGGACTTGGGATCGAGGTAGCGGCGCTCCACGCGCACGTTCCGCGCGCCGACATAGGCTGGCGGGCACGGCCCAACGTTGTCGGGGTCAGGCAAGAAGCGCTCACTCATCGGACGCAACTTGTCCCAGAGCTTGCGTCGCTCTTCCTCATGCTGGGCGAGGAAGGCCTTTTGATCCAGCTCCGCGGCCCGGGGCGGCGCCTTGGAGACCTCGAGGTCAGCTCCCTTCGACTCGTTGACGACGACCGCTTGCGGTGAAGTCTCGATCGCCTTCCCCGTATCGATCGGGTCCTCGAGATCCACCGGCGGCGGAGCGAAGACGAAATAGCCGCCGACCGCGACGGCCACGACAAGGAGGATGCTGAGCAGTGCTTTCATGGCTTCGAAGCAGTCTACCTCACGGCATGCGATCCGCCAGACGCGCGGAGATGCGCAACAACACGCCAGGTGGCAGACGAAGAGCGGGGAGCACCCAGAGGGCGCTCCCCGCTCCAATCCTGTCGCTGAGCTTCATGGAAGCTCGCGACTAGGCCATCACTTGTTGTAGGCCCAGACGAACTTGACCGGGTTGGTCGTGGTCGTCGAGATCTCGACGTCGCTCGCGGCCGGGTTCAGGATGAGGCGGACCGCCGTGCGCTCGCAGACATCGGCCGTGCCGAAGACACTCGTGCCACGGGTCTGCTTGACCGTCAAGAGACCGCGGCCATCGTTACGAACGAGGATGGTCTGGTCGGTGATGGTCTTGGGCAGCTTGGCCGTGTTCGCGGCGTCAGCCTGGCCAGCGGTGAAGCCGGTCGGCAGCAGCTTGGTGCGGAACGAGAAGAGGTTCGTCAGCTCCGCGGGGTTCTTACCGAAGACGAGCGCCTGGGCGCTCCAGCTCGGGAAGTCGGCGACGATCGGACGAAGCGTGCTGTTGCCTGGGCCGAAGTTGAGCGTGAGCGCGCCGTTACCACCCGCATCGAGGGCACCCATGACGACGGGGCCGATCGCATTGAAGAGCGGATCCGTGATGTCGATGTGGAGGCGACCGAAGGGCGACGGGACGCCACCGTTCGGGAAGACCGTGTTGGCGAAGAAGAGCACCGCGAAGTCATTCGCGTTGTTGATGCCCGCCTGGACGAGCCAGGTGTAATCGTCGTTACGCGCCGGGTTGCCGAGGCCGATGTCCGCGAAGTCAGGATCGAGGGCAGCGTAGCCGAGGTTCGGGTCGGTATTGTTGCAGCCGATCGCGCCGAGCGCACCGTTGAAGCCACCGTAGGTCGTGTTGAAGGCGCCGCCGTTCAGGACGAGCTCCTTCCACGCGGTGCGCAGGCGCCACGTGCGGTCGATGAAGTTCGGATTCGCGGCAGGGACAGCACTCCAGCCCAGCTCTTCGATGATCTGCGCCGTGCCTTCGGTGCGAGGGATTTCGCGGTGGTTCGCGGCATTGAAGCAGAGCAGCGTGCTGTTGTACGGCGCGCCTTGCCCCATGTGCGTCGAGAGCCCGTCAGCCGTCCAGTTCGTGGCGTTCACGAACTGCCAGACATGGTGCCACTGCGTGCACTGCTTGAGATTGAGGTTGTGCGGCGCAGCCACGAGACCCGTGAGCGTCACGGCGTATGCAGCAGGCGTGGTCTGCGTGTTGACCGGCAGTGTCAGGTTCGTCGCGTAGTAGTTGAGGTTTGCATAGTCAGGGAAGCCAGCGGCGTCCAACTCGGTCGTGCCGAGGTTGTAGACCTCTTGGGTCGACGGATTCTGGTCCTGCATGATGATGTAGGTCTGCGTCAGCGTGTTCAGGCCGGCCGAGTGGCCGTGCGAGAAACCCTGCGAGACGTAGCCAGCATTGCTGCCGTTCGAGCCACGGGACGTGAACTCCGTCGAGCGGTCCCAGCGGTAGAAGTAATTGGTCGGGTTCTGAGCGACGAGACCGGACGCGGTCGTCGCAAGGACGAGAAGTGCAAGGCGAGCTCGCATTCGAAGTAACCTCCAAGGTTTCAAGAGAGTGCCACCCGACACCGCATCGAGCACGGCCTCCGCGGGTCGTCGACCTTTCTCCCGACCTCGGAACTCTTGAGCCGAGAGGCGGAGAATCGCATGGACGAGCGAGCGCAAGGACAGTGCACTCTGAGGCGGGGGAGCCTAGCCGTCGACGCACGCGCGTCGTCTCGGCTGACAGAGAACTCCCTTAAGTATCACCCAATAATCCCGGTCTGCCCAGGGGGTCGTCGACAATCTGTCGCGAGGACGCACCCCGATGGGCGCTGCGTCGAAAGTGGTGCCGAGAACAGGACTTGAACCTGCACGGCCCGTAAGGGCCACTAGCCCCTCAAGCTAGCGTGTCTGCCAATTCCACCACCTCGGCCGGTGACGCACAGGCGGCGCTGCCATCGGCACAAAGGCACAAGGACAACGCTGACCCGGAGGGCTCGACCTACCCGAGTGGCTGAGAAGCAGCACCGAGGTGCGGTCGAGAGGCAAAGAGGTTAGCGACTTCGGATCACCTGTGCGAGGGGCCCCCCGACAAAAGTCAGCTTTTTTTTTCGACGAGGCCGCGCTGCTCGTTCGCGCGTCCGTCACCAGTTCGCCCCGACGCGGAGCTCGAGGTCGAGGCGCTTGGGACGCGTGCGCATCACGAGGCCGACGTGGTCGAACCCTTCGAGCCAGGCAGCGGCCTCTCGAAAGGCTCGCTCTGTATCTCGCCCGAGTCGCGACCGCTCGCTTGCCCAGCGCCGGGCGAGCTCTGTGTTGACGAGCTCCTCGAAGCGCTTCTGCTCGCTCGCAGACAAACGCGTCGCGTCGCTGCGCCCGGGGAAGTCGCGAGCCAAGATCATCTTCTCGACGCCGCCGCGCTCGGAGAGCAAGAAGCCAGCGTCCGCCGCCTGGGACTGCAAGCGCTTGTTGGTGAACTCCTGATAACCCTGCACGACGTTGAGCGCGCGCGCAGCCGTCAGCCACGCAAAGCCTGAAACGGCTTCGGGCATGCCCTCGATGCTGCGCTTCAACGACTCGTCGTGAGCGAGGATGTGCCGCACGCCATCGCTGCTGAAGCGCGCATTGACCATCTCTCGCACGAGCTTGCCCGAGTTGCTGATGATGAAGTCGCGACTCTTGTCGTCGTAGAGCACCGCGATCTGGCCCGTGCCCGGGATGAGCCGATTCCCCCACTCTTGGATCTTCTGCTCCTTGTTGGGGCCGACGTGAATGAAGAAGTCCTGACCATCGAACTTGAGGCGGAAGCGCATGTTCTCGCGGAAGAGCTTGATCAGGTCCTCGATCCGCCCACCGGCTCCGGACTCGGCGCGCGTCACGAGCGCCCACACCGGCGCGGGCGACGGAATCGCGACTTCGAACTCCTTCTTGTAGCGCGGGTAGTCGTTGTTGCGGAAGACGACGCCGATCCAAGGCTCGAGCGCGGGCGCGACCGTGTCAATGAGACCATCGAGGCCTGCGCCATGACCGGAGCGCCGCAGACCATCATCGATCAAGTTCTGCGCATCGATCTCCATCGTGCGGAATGCCGCTCGGAAGAAGTCGCCCGCCGGAACCCGCATCGTCGCGCAGAAGGCCGCGGTGTAAGGCACGAGTCGCAGGAAGGACTTGAGCCAAGTCTCGACGCTGCCCGGATTGGCTTCCTGGAAACGACGCTGGAAGTCGTCGAGCTCGCCCGGGTCGAGGGTCAGGCGCGTCGTCAAGGTCGCGCCGCTGCCCTCGAGCGCGAGGCTCGACCACGCCCGGCGCATAGCCTTCGGCGTCAAGAACGTGCGCAGTAGCTTCTGCTCCTGCGTCACGTCCTGGCCCATGCCTGGCCAGTTCGCGAAGCTCGGCGAGAAGTCTCGCAGCGTCGCGAGGTCCGTCATGAGCTCGACGACGTTCTCGGCACTGCTGGCCTCGAGCGGCGCTCGCAAGTGGTCGTTGTAGTCGGCCGATGTCCAGATCGCGTCAGCGGTCGACTCGTTGGTCGCAAGCTGCCTCGAATCGACTACGAGCTCCTTCGAAGTACCAGCGATGACGAGGTCCTTGACGCGTGTGAGCCAGAACGGCTCGGCGTTGCCGCGCAGCTCGTAGATGCCTCCGTCGAGCGTCACCGTCATGCCGGGCAAGCGCGACTTGACGAAGTCGAAGCCGAGCAGCTCGATCGCCGCACGCACCTTCCACGTGACGACGGTGTAGGCGCAGACGTCGTAGCCCGATCGGTTCGATCTCAGTCGGCCTGCGACCGCGATGTCCTTGCCGATGGCGTCCCCGAGGATGCTGACCCCGAGCAGCGGAATGGAAGCGAGTTGCGCGTCGATGCGGCGCACCTCCTCGAGCGCACGACCAACGTCAGCGGACATGTCTTTGTAGATCGAGCCAGCGCGGATCTTCGGGAAGGCGGGGCTGTTCTCGAAGTCGGGCCAAAACGCGGGCACCGGGAAGGACTCGAAGTCGCTCCGAAGGTCCGCCTTCGCGACGTAGAAATCGACGCCGTAGGGCACGGCTCGCCGCAGCTCACCGAAGCTCCCTTCGAAGGGGTTGTAGACGAAGGTCGCGAAACCCGCGACGACGAGGACGACCAGGCCCACGATCAGCAGGGACAAGGTCTTGATCAGCTTCTTCCAGTTCATTCGACGAGCAGCGTATCGGAGGAGGTCACGGGTTGTAGGACGAAGGACCCCTTCTTCGACTTCCATTGCAGAAGGCGCCCACCCCGGCGCGTGCACGGCAAAGAAAGCGGAGAGATTCCGTCGAGAAGCGATGGCGACGTCGCTTCAGAGGATCCGTACTTCGCGAGTCGAATCCGAACATGAATCCAAGCCCCCGTCTCCTCCCGCGCTTCTTGGTGCTCTTGCTCGCCTGCCTAGCGCTCCCTTCGTGCGGGATCCGCGATCTCACGCGCAGCTTGACCGAGCTGTCGCAGGAGGCGACCAACCTCCTCGCGCAGGTCGAAGAGGGCGTTTCGTCCGGCCAACTGTCCCAAGAACTCGGGCAAGTCCTCGACGACCGCATCGGCAAAGTGACGAAGCAGCTCGATGGCCTGCTCACGAGCCAGGTCGGTGCGGCGTTCGATCGACTCGACGGTAGTCTCGCGCTGGTCTTCGATGAACTGCGCACGACAATCGGGGCGATCCGCGCGGAGCTGCTCGGCGGCAGCGTCGAAGAACTTCTCCAGACCCTGAGCCAGCAGTTGACAGTGCAAGTCAGCACGCTCTCGGCACGCGCGGAAGACCTGGTCTTCCTCGGCATCGGGGGCGCCACGGTGGTCGTGGATGCGGCGGCAAACTCGATCTTCGTCTGGACGAGCCTCGGCGGTGCGATTCTCATCGTGCTCGTTCTGATCCTGGCACGTCCCAAGTCTTGGTTCTTCCGCATCGTCGGCCTCGGACTCATCGCCTTGCTCGTCGTTGTCGGCTTGGTCGCTCCGATCCGAGCTTGGATTCTGTCGAACCTCGAGCTAGGCCAGAGAATCGAAGCGCTCGAGCCGCAGCCCCGTCTCGACGCCCTGCTGCCGCAGACGTTCACGATCGGCGAGACCCAGGACCTGTCGATATTCGGCTCTCGCCTCGACAAGATCGACGATCTCGCGGTTGCACTCTTCGAGCCCGGCAGGAGCGAGCCGGCATTCACTTTCCCCGCGGCGGCGATCGTCGGCGTGACGAGTTCGCGCATCACACTGAAGAACTTCGCGCAGACGCTCGGCTGGGCACAGCCCAAGTACGCGGCGTTTCGTGCGAGCGTGTTGCCGAAGGTCGCGCATGCTGCTGGTAAGTCCTTACCGGCACTCGAAGCTGACTACTCGAAGCTGAGTCTCGCCGCGGGACGCGCCCAGCTTCAGCTCGTCACGAAGTTTCGCTTCCAAGCCGTGGCACCGGGACGCGAGGCCGCCGATGGGCCGCAGTCGATCGGACTTCGCGGCGTCGAAGTGCCGACCCGGATCCGCTCTCGCTTGGAGTCGTTGCGCGGCGGCCCGCCCCAAGCCGCCAACGTGCCGACCAAGCCGGGTCTACACCTGAGCAGCGCCGAGATGGCGAGTTTCCGTGCGTCGGCCATGGCGCTCGCCGGCGTCACGAACGACGCCGAGCTCGTCAAGGAGCAGGCAGCGGTCTTCTTCCGTGAACAGTACAAGATCGCCGCCGGCGACTATGTGCTGCAGGTGTCGAGCGGAGCCGAGGTACTCGTGACCAAGTTTCCGATCACGATCGCTTATCCACCACCGCCTCCGCCGCTACCGAACATTCAGGCACTCGCCGTCGAACTCGAGGGCGATGCTGCGCCGGTCATCGGTGAGTCGCGACGCGCACGCGTCACGATCGGCATCCGCAACGCCGATGCAATCCAGTCGGCGTTCACGATCACGGTGACTTCGGCGCCGGTCCTCTTGCAGGATCAAGTCATCCCTGTGACAGCAACCCAGGCCCAGGCAGCGCTTCAAACCGGCGGCACGCTCACGCTTGGGACGCGGCCCTTTCGCATCACGCAGACGGGCGCCTTGACCTTGACCGCGCAGGTCGATCCTTCCAACGCAATCCAAGAGCTCAGCGAAACCGACAATGTCGTCAAAGGCGCGGTGAGCATCGGCGAGTACGTCTACGACGCAACAGTCACCTTCCTCACCTTCGAGGCGCTGCGTGACTTCGATGGCAAAGAGAAGGACGAATACCGAGTTCAAATGCAAGCGAGCGGAGGCTCCGCGACGCATCGATTCTCGTTCTCGAAGAGCGGCAACCCAGGGCGTGCCTACGCGATGAACAAGACATGCAGCTTCGAGGGACTGCGCAGGGGTGATCGTATCGCGATCAACTTCGTGGCGCGCGAAGCGGACAGCGGCATTCGCGGCGGCGATGACTTCATGGGAAGCAATAACTTCTCCTTTCAAGTGCCGACGCCGGACAAAGATCAGGTCATGCAACAGCAGACGCAAGCGACGAAGGAGGGCCGCAACGCGCAGATCACTGTCAAGGTCGACTACATGCGCCGAAAGACGACGTAGCCCGCGCGCTTCGGAACGCCGTCGCCCTCCGACAGCAATACGGTTGCCGAGACCGAAGCCCCCATCTTCGACTTCCCTGGCGTTTCCATTGCGGTGCCGAGTCCGAAGCGACGCTATTCTCGTGCGCTTGAAGATCGCCACACGCCCATCGAATGTCACCGAGTCGATCACGCTCGCGATCAGCGCGCAGGCAGCGGCGCTGCGTGCGCTCGGCCATGACGTGATCTCGCTCGCGGCGGGAGAACCCGACTTCGAACCGGTGGACGCGGTTCGCTGCGCTGCGAGCGCATTTCTCGAGCGACGCGATGGGCGCTACACGGCGACTTCGGGCACCCACGAAGCTCGCGACGCCATCGCCCGCTTCGCCGCTGCGTCCTGCGGCCTCGATGTCAAGCCCGAGAACGTGCTCGTGACCGCAGGAACGAAGCCCGCGATCCACATCGCGCTTCTGACGCTGCTCGAACCCGGCGACGAGGTCTTGGTCCTCGCTCCCTACTGGGTCTCCTATCCCGACATCGTGCACCTCGCCGGCGGCGTGGCCCGCATCCTGGTCGGCGATGCAGCCCGGGGTTTTGCGCCCGACTTCGCGGCGGTCGAGAGGGCACTCACGCCACCGCGCCGCCGCGCCCTCGGCATCAACTCGCCCAACACCCCCACCGGTCGCATCCTCACTGCGGAGGAACTCGCGACTCTGCACCTGCTCGCGCGGAAGCACGAAGTGACGATCCTCTCGGACGAGATCTACGCGAGTGTGTGCACACCGGACCTGGAGCGCGCGCCGAGTCCCGCAGACCATGACATCGGCCTCGAGCAGACCCTCGTCTTCGACGGCCTTTCGAAGAGTCACGCGATCCCGGGATGGCGCCTCGGTTGGATGCTCGGGCCGCGCGACTTCGTGGCGGCGGCGGGACGCTTGCAGAGTCACCTGCTCGGCAACGCCTCTTCCATCGCCCAGGCTGCTGCCGCTTGCGCCTTCACGGACGAAACCCGCGCCAGCCTGCGACGCATGGTCACTGAGATCAGCGCGCGCCGGGAGCTCTTCGTCCAGGCGACCCGTGAGCTGCGGGGCTTCTCGCTCGCTGTGCCGGAGGGTGCCTTCTACGCCTTCCCCAACGTGCAGGCCCTCCAGGATCGCCTAGGCATCAACGACGAAGACCTCGCGTCGCGCTTGCTCCGAGAGGCATCGGTCGCCATCGTGCCCGGATCGGCATTCGGCGTGCCAGGTCATCTGCGCTTCAGTTTGACCCGCGATCGCGCCACCATCGACGAAGCTGTGCGCCGCTTACGCGTGTGGATCGACGAGAACTTGCCTGCATAGTCCACTGCACAAGCCAGCCCCCACGAGCCCCAATGAAGATCTCCGACCTCGACCAGAACGAAGCCGACATCTACGCCCGCGTCGCCTCCAAAGACCTGCGCAAGACGCAGCGCGGGGACGACATGCTGCGCATGGCCTTCGCCGACAAGAGCGGGTCGCTGTCGGCGACGCTGTTTTCGGACCACGAGGACTTCGCGCGCGCCTGCGACTTCAAGCCCGGCGATATCGTGAAGATTCGCGGTATGCGCGGTGTCTACAAGGGCAACCCGCAGCTCCAAGTCCGACGCCTGCGGCTCATCGACGAGCGCGACGACCAGGAGGCCGCGAACGAAGCCGTCTTCGGCGAAGGGATGGCCGAGATCCAAGACGTCGCCGCTTCGCGCATCGTGATCGACATCGAAACGGCGCCGCGTGAGGACATCGACAAGCTCCCAGACTCCCTGAAAGAACAAGTCGAAGCCATCGCCAAGGAGCGCGAGTGGCCCGCCGACAAAGTGCACTCGCTCAACCCGCTCTTCTCGCGCGTCGTCTCGATCGCGGTCGGCGACGCCGACGCCTCGGCCGGTGGGCACGTGCTCTTCGCGCCGCTCGACGAGGACGTCGAAGACTTCGCACGAGACGCCGACGCCTGGCTGCTCGTGAGCAGCGAAGTGCGCATGCTCGAACGCTTCTGGTCGCTCGCGGCCCAAGCCCAGCTCATCGTGACGTTCAATGGGCGCAACTTCGACCTGCCCTTCTTGCGCAACCGCTCGGCCATCCTCGGCGTCGAGGTCCGCTGCGACCTCGTTTCGCAGCCGCCCTACCTGCACGAACCGCACCTCGACCTCTACCAGATCCTGACCGGCGGTGGCTTCGGAGCACGCCCGATGAGCCTCGAGGCGGCGTGCTGGGGCTTTGGCATCGAGAGCCCCAAGTCCGAGATGGATGGCTCCAAGGTGGCAGCGGCCTTCCGCGAGAAGCGCTATGCCGACATCGCCGAGTACAACCTGCTCGACATCGACGCGACGCGCTCGCTCTACAAGCGCGTTCAGAGCTCGGTGCTCGATCACTTGAGCAAGTGAGCGAGCATTCGCTCAGGCCATGCGGTATTCGTCGACCGCGCCCGGCAGACAAGCCCGCACACGCTCCTGCAAGAAGCGCCGGACCTGCGGATCGACCGAGCTCGTGAAGACGTAGGCCTTCCAGAGCCGCAGGTAGGACTGCTCGAGATCCGCGATGCGCGGCAAGCGGTCCTTGAAGGCGGAGAGCGGCTCGAGCGTGTCCGACCACGGCACGCGAACGAGGGTCCCGACCTCCTTGAGCTGCATGCGGCGGTTGGGACAGTAGAAGAGCACCTGCTCCTCGCAGCCGAAGCGGTCGCGGATCTCAGCCTCGCGCTCCCGCTCCCAAGCGCCGCGCGTCTGTGCCGCCCGCGGCGCGAAGAAGTCGTCGATGAGCCGGTCCTGCATGCCCTGGTTCGAAGCCCAGGGAAAGACCGCAACCCGCTTGTAGAGCACGCGGCGAGCGAGTCGCTCGAGGAGCTGCGCGATCGAACGACGCTTTGGATCGTTGCGCCGCGCGAGCTCGAGCAGCAGCCCCTCGTCGGTCATGTCGTAGAGCCCGGACGGCGCGAGCCACTCTTCGCGAAGTGCTGTCTCGACCGCACGCGCGACCATGGCACCGGCCGCGATCTTCGCATGGTGGTAGTAGACGCGCTCCGAAAAGTAGTAGCGTGCCTGCAGCATGCGCAGCACTTCGGAGACGATGTCGTCGCGCAAGAGGCCGTTCTTTTCGCAATCGACGTAGAGCCGCTCGTCCTGCGGATCGACGCGGAAGTAGCCCACGATGCGCGCGTCGTAGCTCACTTGCAGGCCGGTGAAGTACGAATCGCGCCGCAAGTAATCCATGAGGTCCGAGCAGATCGTGTCGCTGACCATCTGTGCGGAAAAGGGCGCCCATTGCGATTCACGAGCGCCGAGCAAGGCGAGCACCGCATCCCGCAGCCCTTGGGCCGCGAGCTCGCGACCGAGCTCCCTCCCATCGCCGAGCATGTCCTCGAAGCGCGCCGCCTCGTCATGCCGCGGCAGCAGACCCGACTGGTCCTCGATGTTGTGCCCGAAGGGAATGTGCGTGACATCGTGCACGAGGGCCGCCGCGCGGATCGCGCGCGCCTCGTCATCATCGATGTCCCGACACGTCGCCGGGTCCAGTCGCGCATTGCGCCGGATCGCGTCGATCATGGCCTGGGCCATGTGCAAGGTCCCGATCGAGTGCTCGAAGCGGCTGTGCCTCGCGCTCGGATAAACCAGGTGCGCGAGACCCAGTTGGCGAATGCCACGCAAGCGTTGCATTTCCAGACAGTCGAGGATGCGGCCTTCCTCACGCGTCAGGTAGATGTCGCCGTGGACGGCATCCCGGATCACGAACCAAGGACTTCGAGTCATCGCTCGACCACGATTCCGGCCCGTCGTGGCCTCGTCTATCGCTTTTCCTGAAGATTGCGGTCCCGTCGTTCCGATCTCAGCAGCGATGTTCGGTAGTGATCACAAAAAGTTCGACGCGCTCGACGCCGCCCTCGGGCTAGGCAACGACGCGCCCCACAAGACGTGCAGCGTTGGTGACGTCGGTCGCGAACTCCTGAAGCTCTGCGAGGCCGAGAACGAGAGCGTCAAGAACGGTCTCAGCACCATCCAGGCCAACATCAGCGAGACCGTCGACCTCAACAAGAGCACGATCTCGCGCTGCGATCGCATCCAACAGGACTTCGCGGTCCTCGTCTCGGAGTCGACCACGATCCGCGCGTCGTCGAAGCAGCTCGACGCCCAACTCGACGAGTCGTCGACCAAGATGAGCACGCTCGAGCAGCACGTCGAGGGCATCGCCGGCTTCTTGCGCGAGATTGCGGACGTCGCTTCGCAGACCAACTTGCTGGCCCTCAACGCGACGATCGAAGCTGCGCGCGCTGGCGAAGCCGGCCGCGGCTTCGCAGTCGTCGCGAACGAGGTCAAGAGCCTCTCCAAGCAGACCGCCGACATGGTCGAGCGCATCTCCGAACTCGTCGGCAGCATCGTCGAGCACTCGACGAGCGCGCGCGCATCGATCACGACCTCGAGGCAGCTCAGCGCGTCGACCCAGCAGGCGGTCTCGACCTTCACCGAGCGCCTCGAGAACACCTACGCGAGCAACGAAGAGACGATGAACGACGTCTCGCGCTCGAACGAGCGCATCTTCATCAGCCTCGCCAAGCTCGACCACGTTATCTGGAAGGTCAACACCTACCTCTCCATCTTGCGTCGCGAGCCTCAGCTGCGCTTCGTCGACCACCACAACTGTCGTCTAGGCAAGTGGTACGACGAGGGCGAAGGGCGGGCCAACTTCCGCAACTGCTTGAGCTTCGGCGCGCTCGAGACGCCCCACGCAAAAGTCCACTCGGGGACGAAGCGCGTGCTCGACATGGTCCACGACATCGACGCCAACCTCGACACGGTCCTCGCTGCGGTCGCCGAGATGGAGCAAGGAAGTGATCAGGTCTTCTCGATCCTCGATCGCATCCTCGACGAGGCCGGCCGCACGAAGCGCAAGTAGCGCAAGTAGCGCCTCAAGCTGAGGCGACGAAGTCGGCCAGCGCGGCGATCAAGTTCGGCGAAGCATGCGGCGCGACGCAACCGGACCGCGCGGCATCGCTGAGCAGCGCTTCGAGCGCCGGCCCGACTTCGCTCTCGTCCCAGGCCACGCGCACGTGACCGAGGGCTTCGAAGCGCTTGGCGGTCGCGATCTGATGGTCGTTGCGCGTCTCGTTCTTGTCGGCGTGACGCGGCAGCACGAGGACTGGAATACCGAACTCGAGGGCCGAGAAGATCGAACCCGTGCCTGCATGCGCAACGAGGACGTCGGCCTCCGCGAGGCGGCGCCGGAACTCGTCGGGCTCGAGGAAGTGCGTCCAAGCGATGTGGCGCGGCTCGCGACCGCCTTCGCCGATCTGCGCAAAGACTTCGCCTGTGCGCCCCGTCGCTTCCGCCCAAGCATCGACTGCCTGCACGAGCCTGTCGAAGGGCATCTGGGCGCCAACGGTCACGAGGATCAAAGCACTGCCCCCTTGAACTGCGGTCCGCTCGGCGCGGCCAAGTGCTCCCACTGCGTGAGCCAAAGGTCGGCGTGGCGCGCGACACGCGCACCCGACATCGAGAGCTCGTCGACGTTCGCGATGCTATCGAGCCAGATCGTCTTGGCGCCGAAGAGCTTGCCGATGCGCAGCCCGAAAAAGCCGGGCGCGGCGCCTGTCGAGATGACGACATGCGGCCGTGTCCGGAGCAAGGTCCAGAAGATCTTGGCGGCGCAGCGCACGAGCGCGACCTTGTCCCAACGCGTCGCATCGGGCACGACGACGAAGGCATCGCCATCGACGTCTTTGCGATAGGCAGCGCGAACCGTCACCCAAGTGACTTTGTGGCCCGCAAATGCCGGTCGCACGCGCAGCAGCTCGACCCAGTGGCCGCCGCCTGATGAGATCGCGAGGATGCGTTTCTGAGTCATCGCGCAACCGATGCAGTCGTTTCCGAACGAGAGCGCCACGTGACGAAGCGATCGAGGGTGCCGCCGCCAAAGCGATCGACCAAGGCGGCCTGGATCTCGAGCGTGTCATGACGCTTCCGTCGCACCGAGTATTCGATGCGGTACTTCGCTTCGTCTTTCTGCGCAGCCTCGAGGGCCGCGAGTTCATCGAAGGGCATGTTGCGGAGCTCCGCGACCGTGCGATCGAGCAACTGCGTTCCCTGCCCATGACCGCCGATTTCGAAGCCGAGCCGCCCAGAACAAGAAGCGCTCCATAGCAGCGAGGCGGAGATGGCCACCACGAGGATGGCCACGACGCCATCGCAGCGCGTCGAAGGACGAGGAGAAGGAGCATCGGTCCGGACACCAACGACGCGCGCACGCGGCGCGATAGAACGAGGATGGTCTTGCATAGCGTTCTCCTCCTAGCGGGGCTTCATCGTCCATGTGGGCGAGAACGCTGGACGAAGGCGCGGCCGACCTACGATCGCAGCGAGGCTTCGGCAACACGGGATGGCCTCAAGTGCCGCGCGCTGCGTGCGCCGGGCTAGTTCGCGCTAGACTGCGGGCCTGCGATGGAAGCGACCTCTTGGACCTTGGTGACGCTGGCCGCGGCTGGAGACGACAGCGCGAGGTCGCGCTTCTGGAGCAGCTACGTCACGCCGATCCGGGCGTATTTGCAGAAGCGCTGGTTCGGCTCTCCGCTGCGGGATCAAGTCGAAGACGCCGTCCAGGACGTCTTCATCGAGTGCTTCAAGGAAGGCGGCGCCCTCGAAGCCGCGGATGCGGCGCGCGGCGGCTTTCGGGGCTTTCTCTTTGGAGTCGTGCGCAACGTGGCGCGACGCTTCGAAGCGCGACGGCCGCAGCCAGCGGCGCTCGCCGAGCAGACGGCGTGGTGGACGGCCTTGCCCGCGCGGGAGGCATCGTTGTCGCGCTTCTTCGACCGTGAATGGGCGCTCGGCATGCTCAGGCAGGCCATCGTGAAGCACGAAGAGCGCGTCACGGCCCTCGATGATGGATCCGCGCGGCGTTGGCAGGTCTTGAAGCTGCGCATCGACGACGGCCTACCCATTCGGCAGATCGCCGAGCACTTGGGCGAGGACACGGCGACCGTGCACAACGAGTACCGCCGGGCCCGCCGCGAGTTCAAGGCCAGCTTGCGCGACGTCGTCGCCTTCCACGGCGCCGAGGACCTCGAAGCCGAGTGTCAGCGACTCATTGCATTGCTCGGCGAGGGTTGAAGCTCGAGCGATTTTCCTCGACTATGCCTGACTGAAAACGACGCGGCCTCGGAACCAGGAACAAAAGGAGCTTGTTCCATGTCGCTTCCAGTCACGCTACTTCGTTCTCTTCCCGTCGCCGCAGTGGCGACCTTCCTAGCCTCGACGTCGACTGCGCAGCTGCCACTGCGGCCGAATCAGGGTTACAACCTCTTCGAGCTCGAGGCCGTCCCGACCTCGTCCTTCGGCCGTCAAGTCGCTGGCTGCGGCGACGTCGACGCTGATGGCAGTCCGGACTGGCTCATCGGCGCGCCCTTCGACGCGACGGCAGGCACGCAGAGCGGTCGGGCTGTCGTCGTCTCGGGCCGAACGGGCCTCGAGATCCATCGCCTCGACGGTTCGCCCTTCTCGCAAGTCGGCTGGTCCATCATGGGCCTCGGCGACCTCGACCAGGATGGGCATGCCGACTTTGCGGTCACGGCCCTCGTCAGCGGAGTCATCCGCATCTACAGCGGCAAGCGTGGTGGCGTCCTGCGCGAGGTCAGCGGGAACGCGAACGAAGAGCGCTTCGGCTGGTCGGTCGCGCGTCTCGGCGACTGGGACGGCGACGGCGCGACCGACTTCGCCTGCTCGTCGCAGAGCGGCAACTACCCCTACACGGGTCGCGTACGCGTCGTGTCGGCAAAGGACGGACGCCTGCTCTTCCAAATGGACGATCCCGCCGTGCACGGCCTCGGCTCGACGCTCGCCGCCGCTGGCGATGTCGATCGTGACGGACACGTAGACCTCCTCGTGCGCTCGCAGTGCGACGCGTCAGGAAACGCCAATCGTCCGCTGGTCTCGGTGATCAGCGGCAGGTCTGGCGTGCTTTTGCGGACCCTCGTCGGTGGCGAAGCCTCGTTCGGAACCTGCGTCGTCGGCGCCTTCGACCTCGACAAGGACGGCTACGACGACGTCGCGGTCGGGAGTCCGCGTGGGTCCGCTCAGTTCGAAGGGCGCTTCGAAGTCTACTCGGGACGCACGGGTCAGCTCTTGGTGGCGGCCGCGGGCGCGACGCCCTTCGAGGACTTCGGGACGTCGATCGCTTGCCTCGGCGACATCGACGAGGACGGCGCGGTCGACTTCGTCGTCGGCGCACCGAGCCGCGCAGTCGACCGGTTTCTGGCAGTCGGCAGAACATGCCTCCTCTCGGGCCGCGACGGACGTGTGCTCCGTGAGTACTGGGGCCGCCGCACCAAGGGGCACTTCGGATCGAGCGTGGCGGCCGCTGAGGACTTGAACGGCGACCATGCGCCGGACTTCGTCGTCGGCGCACCGAGCGACGGATCGACCTACCGCGACGCCGAGGGTTTCATCGGTGGTCGCGTCCAGGCGCTGAGTTCCGCGGCGCTGAGCCTGTCGAGCGATGGGCACGTCTTCGACTCGCCGCAGCGCACGCGACGCATCGACTTCGATGCTGGCGTGGCGAACGCCGGCAAGGCCTGGCTCCTGCTCGGTTCCCTGAGCGGCGTCGGACCGACCAGGGTCCTCGGCTTCGAACTGCCACTGAGCATCGATGCCTACACGTCGTTCTTGCTGTCGGCGCCCAACTCCGTCCTGCCAACAGTCGGTATCCTCGACGCAGGAGGGCGCGACACGCGGACGCTGCACGCGCCGGCCTGGCCGACGACGGCGTTTCATGCCTTCGTCGTCCTCGATTTTCAATCGCTCACGATCTGCTGCCCGAGTGTCGCCATGCCGATGACGGTGCTGCGCCGCTGATCTCGAGCGAAGCTCTGGGCTGAAGCGATGATGGCGGAGGACGACAACGGCGCGAACGGCGAGGACAGAGGCGAGGGCAACGGCGAGGGCGAGGGCTACGGCGAGGGTAACGCTGAGCAGCGCTTCGACGACGCGCTGCGCCTGGCCTTCGCTTCGATGGCGACCGACCCAGGCGTCGGCGCGGGCAGGCCTCGCGAAAGACCACGCCAGCCGGCGATGGACGCGACCTCGCGCTACCGCATTGGTGAGGAACTCGGCCGCGGCGGGCTAAGCGTCGGCGTGCGCGCGCACGAGCTCGTGCCGGGCCGCGACGTCGCGATGAAGTTCATCGGCGAGACTTCCCGTGCGAGTGCCGAGGTCTTGCGCGCCTTCGAGGCCGAAGCGCGCCTCGTGGCCGGCCTCGCCCATCCCGGCATCGTGCAGGTCCATGACTTCGGCGCGCGAGATGGGCAGCCCTTCTTCACGATGCAAGTCATCGAAGGGAGGACGGTCGCCGACCTGCTGCGTGTGCGCGCATCGACGAATGACGATCGAGCGCGCTTCTTGTCGATCTTCGAACATGCTTGCAACGCCGTCGCCTTTGCCCATGCGCACAAGGTCGTGCACTGCGACATAAAGCCGAGCAACGTCATGGTCGGCGCCTTCGGCGAGGTCCACGTCGTCGATTGGGGCATCGGCAAGGTCCTTGGCGAGGTCGAGCGACCCTTCGTCGCTGGGACGCCGCCCTACATGGCCCCCGAGCAAGCGCGTGGCGAAGCCGTCGATGAGCGCAGTGATGTCTATGCGCTCGGCGCGCTGCTCTTCGAGATCCTCTCGGGTTCGAAGCTCGACAGCGCAGACGACGGTGCGCACGACAGCGCCGAGCGACTCACGCATGCTGGCGTCGACGCCGAGCTCGTGGACCTCGTCGTCGACTGCACGGCCACAACTCCTTCGCGGCGGCCGCGCGACGCGGCGGCGATCGTCACCCGACTCAGCGCCTACCGCGAGCGAACGCATCGTGAGGCGATCGAAGCCCGCGAGGCGATCGCGGCCGCTC
This sequence comes from uncultured bacterium, assembly GCA_937858895.1. GTDB lineage: Bacteria > Planctomycetota > UBA1135 > UBA1135 > JACKHW01. The sequence goes on from CALLZN010000411.1 coordinate 47,113, forward strand.
GAGCGCGCGACGCCGCGGCGCAGCAGCGCCAGCGCATCGTCGTGGGCTTCGCCCTCCTCGTCTCGGCGGCTGCGGCCTTCGCCTTCTTCGCGCTGCATCGCGCCGAGCAGAACCTCGACAAGTTCCGTCTCGTCGCCCACGTGGAGAAGCTCCGGCGCGCGCAAGAAGCCGAAGCCACGACCTACCCCGCCCTGCCTGCGACCGTGCCCGCTCTGCGCTCGTGGCTGCAAGAAGCACGCTCGCTCGCCGACGCGCTGCCGCTTCTGCGCGCGCGCCGCGACGACCTCGAAGCGCGACTCACGGCCGGCGATGACGCCGATGAAACGCGCTTCCTGCACCGCAGCGTGCGCGACCTCGTCGACCAGGTCGAAGCGCTCACCGAGGGCACGGACTCAGCGCTCGCGCGCGCGAGCGAGCGCCTGCAGTGGGCGACCACCATCGAGGCGCGGTCGATCGACGAACACCGCGTCGCCTGGCAGCGTGCGCGCGCGGCCGTCGAGGCCGATGCTCGCCTCGAGGGCCTCGACTTGTCGCCGCAAGTGGGCCTCGTGCCCTTGGGGGCCGACCCGCGGAGCGGCTTCGAAGAGTTCGTCGACCTGCGCTCTGGCAGAGCGATTCCAACCCGCGCTCCAGACGGACGCCTCCTCGAGTCCGAGACCAGCGGCATCGTCTTCGTGCTCTTGCCCGGGGCGCGCTTCCGCCTCGGCGAAGACGCGCCGTCGCCGGCCGCGAGCGTACCGGTGCACGAGGTCGAAGTCGGTCCCTTCTTCATCTCCAAGTACGAGATGACCCAGGCTCAGTGGATGGCGCTCGATCGTGGACGCAACCCGAGCTTCCATGCCGCCGGACGCGGACGCAACACGCTGCGGAACCCGGTCGAAAGCGTGAGTTGGCAGGACGCCCGCGTTGTCCTCCGCCGGCATGGCCTCGATCTGCCGACCGAGGCGCGTTGGGAGTACGCTTGCCGCGCCGGCACGACGACGGCGTGGAGCACGGGACCAGATGCCCTGACGCTGCGTGGCGCTTGTAACCTGGCGGATCGGCACGCGGGCGCCGAGATCCCGGCCTGGCGCATCGACGAGCGGCTCGATGACGGCTGGACCTTTCATGCCCCGGTCGGGTCCTTCGACGCCAATGCCTTCGGCCTGCACGACATGCACGGCAACGTCGCCGAGTGGTGCCTGGAAGCCGCCAGCGCCGGCTACGACCAAGCCCTCGAGCCGAGCGAAGCGAAGGCTGCACGCCGCGCGGAAGCGAGTCCTTCGACGCAACGCATCGTGCGCGGCGGCAGCTGCGGCGAACGCCCGGACGCTGCGCGGTCGGCCTTCCGCGCGGTCTTCCCGGCCGACTTTCGCGTCTGGGCCATCGGCCTGCGCGTGGTGCGTGAGGTCCGACGCTGATGCGGCGTGAGCCTGCTCAGGTCGAAGGGAAGGGCACGATGATCTTCGCGTGGTGGACGACGCGTAGCCTCTTGTCTGCGAGCGGCGCACGCGAGCCGGGTCGACGCAGCACGGCGTCGAGCAGGACGGCGCCGCCGAGCGGGACATCGATCGCGCGTCGCGGGTCGAAGCGCAGCTTCTTGCCGCGCGGCTCGCCGTTCCAGAACACCTGCACTTCGACGTAGGGCACGCGCGCTGGCAAGGCTTCGAAGCCGAGGCGCAGGGCGTAGGGCGCGGTGCTGGCCTCGGTCGGCGCTTCGACCGCGAGCGGCGCCTCCGCGACGGCCTCGAGTTCGAAGTCCGCGCGCAAGCGGCTCGCGCGCTGGAGCACGCGGGTCTGGCCGGTGTAGCCGCTGGCCTCGGCGCTGAGCCGCGTGCGCCGACCGGGCATCGCGAGCTCGTACTTGCTTCCAGGCGCGACCTCGACGAAGGCGGCGCCGAGTCGGGCCCATGCCGCCGGAATCAAAGCTTCGCTGCCGAAGAGGCTCGCACCCCACGGCGGCCGCGTCGCGTCGACGGCCAAGAGGCGGACGCGCAGCGGCACCGGGTCCCGTTGCTTCGAGCTGTCCGGCTCTGGCCGCAGGTTCACGACGCCCCTCACCGCCTCCGACGCTCGACTTGCGATGACGGCTTCGACGATGCGCGCGGTC
>CALLZN010000412.1 GCA_937858895.1 uncultured bacterium
GGTCGACCTCGTGGCTCGCAAGCTTCGCGTCGTTGCTTGAGAACTGAGTCCTCGCGCAGAGCCCGACGGGCACAGCGCGGACGCCCACTCGTGAAGTCGATGGGAAGCTCGGCGAAGGGCGCGTAGCATGCTCGCTGCCTTTGCGCAGGGGGGAAGCACGAAGCATGGGGACTCGACCGCGATTCTGTCACCTACACGTCCACAGCCACTTCAGCTTGCTCGATGGAGCCTGTCGCCTCGACGAGCTCATCGACGCGACAGCCGCGGACGAACAGGGCGCCATCGGCATCACGGACCACGGCAACCTCTTCGGCGCCATCCCCTTCTACAAGGCCTGCAAGAAGAAGGGCGTGCGCCCCATCATGGGCATCGAGGCCTACCTCGCTGGCAAGAGCCGTCTCGAGCGCGCCGAATCGAGTGAGAACCCGACCTACCACGTGACGCTCCTGGCCGAGAACGACGTCGGCTGGAAGAACCTCATCAAGCTCTCATCGATCTCCTTCCGCGAGGGCTTCTATCGCCGCCCGCGCATCGACCGCGAAGTGCTGCAGCAATATGGCAAGGGCATCATCGCGCTCTCGGGCTGCCTCGGCGGCGAGGTCAACCAGCGCATCTTGCAAGGTGACTTCGAGGCAGCCCTGCGGGTCGTGAACGAGATGAGCGAGATCCTCGGGCCTGAGAACTACTTCCTCGAGGTCATGGACAACGGTTACCGCGACCAGCCAGCGGCGAACGCAGCAGTGCTCGAGTTGAGCAAGCGCAGCGGTCGCCACGCGGTCGCGACCAACGACGTGCACTACCTCCGCCAGGCGGACTGGCGCGCCCAGGACATCTTGCTCTGCATCAACACCGGCAAGGCGGTGCAAGAAGAGAACCGCTTCAAGATGGAGGGCGACCAGCTCTACCTGAAGTCGCGAGCGGAGATGGCGAGGGTCTTCCCAGACCGCCTCGACGTGCTCGAGCGCACGGTCGAGATCGCTGAGCGCTGCGACGTGAAGATCGACTTCGATACGTACCACCTGCCGAACTTCGTCCCCGACACAGGGGAGTCGCCCGAAGCGATGTTCGACCGGCTCTGCGAAGAAGGCTGCCGACGCCGCTACGGCTCGATCACCGAGAAGATCCGTGAGCGCCTCGATTACGAGGCCTCGGTCATCAAGAAGCTCGGCTTCGTCAGCTACTTCTTGATCACGTATGACTTTCTGCGGCACGCGCGCGAGATCGGTGTGCCGGTCGGACCTGGCCGAGGTTCCGCGGCGGGGTCGATCGTCGCCTACTGCCTCGCGATCACCGACATCGATCCGCTGCGCTATGACCTGCTCTTCGAGCGCTTCCTCAATGCGGAGCGCGTCTCGATGCCCGACATCGACATCGACTTTTGCCGCGACGGGCGCGAGCGGGTCATCGAATACGTGCGCGACAAGTACGGCGAAGAGAACGTCTCGCAGATCATCACCTTCGGGACGATGGCGTCGCGCGGCGTGATCCGCGACGTCGGTCGCGCCCTTGCGATCGAGCTGCGCGAAGTCGATCGCATCGCCAAGAAGGTGCCGAACGGTCCCGGCGCATCGCTGCGTGACGCCCTCGAGACGGACACGGAACTCCAGTCCATCCGCAAGGAGGACGAGGCCAAGGAGAGTCTCTTCGAGATCGGCATCAAGCTCGAGGGCCTCTGCCGCCACGCTTCGACGCACGCCGCGGGGGTCGTCATCGCCGACAAGCCGCTCGACGAATACGTGCCGCTCTATCGCAACGGCGACGACATCACGACGCAGTGGCAGATGACCGACCTCGAGGAAGTCGGCCTGCTCAAGATGGACTTTCTCGGCCTCAAGACGCTGACCATCATCGCCGAAGCGGAGCGCCTCATCCTCGAACAGCACGGCGCCAAGCTCGACCTCACGACGCTGCCGCTCGACGACCCAAAGACCTACGAGCTCTTGAGCCGCGGCACGACGCTCGGTGTCTTCCAGCTCGAATCCGACGGCATGCGCGAGCTCTTGGGACGCCTCAAGCCGAGCTGCTTCGAGGACGTGATCGCGTTGATCGCGCTCTATCGCCCCGGCCCGCTCAAGTCGGGCATGGCCGACATGTACGTGAAGCGCAAGCACGGCCAAGAGAAGGTCGTCTATCCGCACGAAGTCGTCGAGCCGATCTTGCGCGACACCTATGGCGTTATCGTCTACCAAGAGCAGGTCATGCTCATCGCCCACCATCTCGCTGGCTTCACGCTCAACGAGGCGGATTCGCTGCGCAAGGCGATGGGTAAGAAGAAGCCCGAGGTCATGGCTGAGTTTCGGTCCAAGTTCGTCGATGGCTGTGTCGCGCTCGGACACAACCGCCGCATGGCCGACGAGCTCTTCACGACGATGGAGTTCTTCGCGGGCTACGGCTTCAACAAGTCTCACTCCGCCGCCTACGCTGTGCTCACCTATCGCACCGCTTGGCTCAAGGCCAACTACCCGACGGAGTTTCTGTGCGCGCTGCTCACCTGCGACATGGGCTTGACCGACAAGGTCAAGGAGTTCATCGACGAGAGCAAGCGCATGGGGATCGAGATCCTGCAGCCCGACATCAACGCGTCGCAGACGCGCTTCTCCGTCGAAGGCGGCCAGATCCGCTACGGGCTCGGAGCGCTCAAGGGTCTCGGCGAGAAGGCGAGTGACGCGCTTGTGCAAGCGCGCAACCAAGACGGCGCCTTTGGCGACCTCAGCGACCTGGCCCGTCGCTGGCCCATGCACCTGGCGAACAAGACCGCCTACGAAGTCCTGGTCAAGGCCGGTGCGCTCGAGTCGACGGGGTGGACGCGCCGCGCGGCCTTTGAGGCCATCGAAGCGACGCTGCGCGAAGCGTCTTCGGTGCAGAAGGACCTCGCGCGGGGCCAGGGGCTGCTCTTCGCCGCCCCGCGGACGCAAGGCGCAAAGCGAAGCCTTGACATCCCCGCTGTCGCCGAGTGGCCCGAGACCGTGAAGCTCGGCTTCGAAAAGGAGGCGCTGGGCTTCTTCTTGTCCGGCCATCCCTTCGAACGGCGCGGACGCTTTTTTTCCCTGCTCGCGGGCACCGACACCAAGGCCCTGGCCAGCCTCGCCGCCAACCTCGCCGCCAACGAAGAGGCGCGCGAAGCGAATGGCGCGTCGTCACGCGACAGTCGCCACGACTTCGTCATTGCCGGCATGGTCTCGAGCCTGCGCCCGATGGTGATCAAGAACGGGCGCAACGCCGGCCAACGCATGGCGCGTTTTCGCCTCGAAGACCTACACGGCTCCGTAGCGTGCACGGTGTTCGCGAAGCAATACGCCGACTGCCAG
>CALLZN010000413.1 GCA_937858895.1 uncultured bacterium
GTCCCAGTCGAGCCGGTTGGTGAACAGCGCGATCACCGCGTCGCCGGAGAAGACGCCGTGCGGCAGCGCGATGTTGTGGATGACGACGAGCTCGATCGCCGCATCGTCCGGCCGCGCGTCGCAATTGGGCGAGGGGATGCGGCGCGCGCGGTTCTGCAAGGACAAGGAGGCAGTGGCCGCGGCGCTGGGGCGGGCCAGGATGAACTCACGCCGGTCGATCGCAATGCGGTGGTCAACGCTGTCGTGCAGTGGATCGCGCACGAGAACGCCTCGACCGGCGCCGAGCTCGACTGGCTTGGCCGCCGCGCCGTGCCGCACCTGATCGAAGCTTTCGAGAAGCAGGTCTACGACCTGAGTCTGCTCGGACGCATCGCGGTCAAGATTCTCCAACTCGGCGGCCCTGACGCCTTGCAGTGGTTGATCCGCCAGCACGACGAAGCGAGCGGGCTGCGCCGGGAAGTCATCGTGCGCGCACTCGTCGACGCTCGGGCTGGTGGGAGGTACCCTCGCTCCATCGATGAGGGCCTGGCCGATGGGGTGCGACGCTTCTTGAATGACAAGGACAGCGCAGTGCGCAAGCGCTTGATCGCGCACTACCCTCATCTGATCGAGCCCGAAGCATACGGCAAGTGGCTCTCGGACCCGGACGAAGGAGTGAGCGTTGCGGCGATCCGGGCGCTCGCGCCGCAGAGGAGTCGTGCAACCCAAGTCGTCGCAGGTCAGCAACAAGTCGTCGCACTGACCGGCGCAGAGCGCGATCGTGTTCAGGCGTATTGCATGGCTGTGCGTTCGTTGGCCACGCGGAAGCTGAGCGAAGCGCAACGCGAAGCGATCCAGCTTTGGCTCGGGGCGCATAGCGGCTACGACGCCGTTGCGGGCCTTGGAAAAGAAGGCGTCTCGTTCATCGAAGCCCTGCTTCCGCAGTTCCGCTTCTCCGTCACCACTCCAGCGAGGGGTGCGGACGTCTTGCGCGTCTTCAACCGAGTCGTCGAGGCGCGTGCACCGCGCGCAAACGAAATGGCCACGTGGATCGGGTACAGTCGGTCGAACTGGGGTTCCGCCGACCTTGCGCCGCTGCTCGAGATGGCAAGGCGGTGGTACGAAGTTGTTGACGCGGGCGAAGCGAAGAACCCGGGCGTGGGCACCGTCATGCAGACGGTCTCCATGTTGATCAAGTTTGCCAAGCCCGAGGATGGCGCCGCGCTAGCCGCCATCCTCGGTGACGGAGACCTGTGGCTGAATCCGAGCGCGCTCAACACGGCGAGCCAGGAGCTGCGTCGTGCTACCGCCGTGCACGTGCGGCCGCGTCTCATGGCCGGAGACTTCGAGCCTGCAAGTCAAACGTGGTCTTCCGTCCTAATACTCGCCCTCGTGCCCTACGACGCCGCCGCCTATACCTGGTTGCGCCAGTACCACGAAGCGACCAAGCTCCCGAGCTTGTGCTACTTCGTGGACTCACTGCAAGCTGAGGAAGCGAACGAAGCGCAGTTGCGCTACTTCCTGCGCCGCACTGCCGAGCTGTCCTCGGCCGAGAAGAACCACGGTTTGCTGTCGAGCTTGACCGAACTCTCGAGCCGCCTACTCATCGTCGCTGGCGACGAGGCGAAGGCAGACGTCGAAACGGCCATTCGCGCTGGCATGACGGTGCTGCGTGTCCCCCTACGTCGTGTCGACCGGTCACAGTCCGTCGTGAACCTGATGCAGGCCTTGCTCGAATTCGACGGCGGTCGCTATGTCCACCACGACCTCGAAGACGCGACCTTGCTCGCCTTTGTGCGAGCATGCTTCGAAACGACCAGCGACTTCACCCCGATCCAGTGGTGCCATGGTGCTGGCGCGAATGTGCGCTTCCCGAACGGCTTCTTCGATGCGTTGCTCGCTGCCTTTGTGCCGCGAGCCGACGCGGTCGAGCCGCCCGCTGCGGGCAACGTCGTGTGGTTCCTGACCCGGAACTTCGAACGACTCGCCGATCCCGGACGCTTCGTACATGCCGTCCTCGGCGATCGCGATGGTCCGATGGCCAAGCGCTTCGCTGAAAAGCTCCTGCTCCAACTGCGGTCCACGCGCGTCGTCGAGTACCAGCGGCTCGCCCTCCCCTTCCTCGGCTTCGAAAGTGCAGCCATCGGCGCCCTGAATCGCGTCGAGGACGAAGCCATTGTCGCTGCCCTCGACGCGCGGGTGCGCGAGCTCCTGTCCTCGGCGGATGCAGCACAGCGTCGCGCGGCTCTCCAAATGATCTCCATGCACGGCGCTCCGCAGTTCTTGAAGCTCGCGCTCACAGCCCTCGACGACAGCGACGTCCTGGTGCGCAAGGCGGCGATCGAAGTCTTCGTCCGCCACTACCACGAGGCCGCTGCCGATGGCCTGCTGCGCGCGCTGCGCGACGAGCACAAGGAAAACCGCGACCTCGCCAAGCAGGCCCTCGACGCCATGCGTCACATCCAGGAGCAAGAGCAACACTGGAAGGCCTGGCGCCTCGCGCGGCAGCAGCCCTCGGTCAGCGCCGCCCTCCTCGCCCAGACCAAGGACAGCGAACCGATGGAAGTGCGCCTCGCCGCCCTGCGCTCGATCGGCCTCCTCGGCGATGTCGAAGCGCTGCCCTTCCTCATCGACGCCATGAAGAGCGAAGACGCCCAGATCCGCGAGGCCGCCAAGGAAGCCGTCGCGACGTTGCAAGCGATCGCGGCGAAGCGCACGAAGTGAGCGCGGGCCGCGCGCTGCGCGGGCTAGACTACCGCGCGCATGGACGCAGCGAAGCACGAGAGCGGGCCCCGTGATCCCAGCCCCGAAGACATGCGGGTCGCCGCCTACGGCTATGAACTGCCCGCCCACTGCATCGCGAACGAGCCCATGCAGCCGCGCGAGGACGCGAAGCTCCTCGTCTGCTCGCGCAGCGACCCCGATCGCGTCGAGCACGTGAGCGTCGGGGACTTCCCCGAGTACCTGCAGCCCTCGGACCTCGTCGTCGTCAACGAGACCAAGGTCCTACCGCATCGCCTCGTCGGTCAGCGGGCGAGCGGCGGGCGCATCGACTGCTTGATCCTCGAGCGTGCTGGCGCGACGTGCCTCGGCTTCTTGAAGCCCTCCAAGCGTTTGCGGAAGGGTGAGCGCATCGACTTCGAAGCGGGTGCGCTCTGCGTCGAGCTCGTCGCCAAAGGCGAGGGCGGACGCTGGCGCTTCGACATCGTCGAGCCGGGCGTCGACGAGATCGCTGCCCGCCTCGAACAATGCGGACGCGCGCCGCTGCCGCCCTACCTCGAGCGCGACCCGGCGACCGAGGACATCGTCCGCGACCGCGAGCGCTACCAGACGGTCTTCGCCAAGCGACCTGGTGCTGTCGCCGCGCCGACGGCCGGCCTCCACTTGACGGTCGACATGCTCGCGCGCATCGCTTCTCGCGGCGCCCTGCAGGCAGCGGTGACGCTGCACGTGGGCGAGGGGACCTTCGACCCGGTGCGGGCCGCGGACCTGACCGAGCACGTGATGCACGAAGAGCGCTACGAAGTCGAGCCTGCGGCGAGCGAGGCGATCGCGCGCGCGCGGGCGGCCGGCGGGCGCATCGTCGCCATCGGCACGACGAGCGCGCGCGTGCTCGAGACCTGCTTCGACGGGCAGGTCGTGCGGCCGGGCAGTGGCACGACGCAGCTCTTCTTGTATCCGGGCAAGGGGCCGCGCCTCGTCGACGTGCTCTTGACGAACTTCCACCTGCCCGAGAGCACCTTGCTCATGCTCGTCGCGTCGATGCTCGGCCGCGAGCGGACGCTCGCGCTCTACCGCTTGGCGGTTTCTTCCGGGTATCGCTTCTTCAGCTTCGGGGACGCGATGCTCATCCTGCCGTGAGAGCGCTTTGCAAGCGCGCGGCGACGCTGCGTGGGTCCATAGCGGCGAGGATGCAGCTCGAGACCGCGATGCGCTCGACGCCTGCGCGCACGAGCTCGGTGACATTGTCGGGAGTGATGCCGCCGATCGCGAAGGCCGGCCGGTCCGCGGTGGCGGCGACCAGCTCCGCCAGTCCTGCCGGCGTGAGGCCGCGCTCGTAGCCCTTCGTCGCTGTCGCAAAGCAGGGGCCGATGCCGAAGTAGTCGGGTGCTTCGACGAGCGCGCGCGCGACTTCGTCGAGGTCGTGGGTCGAGATGCCGAGGACCTTGTCGTGTCCGCTCGGGAGCGCCTGTCGCACCGCGCCCTCGGGGTAGGCTGCGAGGTCGCCTTGGCCGAGGTGGAGGCCGTCGCAATCGTCGAGGAAGCTCGCATCATCGTTGACGATCGCCAGCGCTCCGTGGGCATGGCAGGTCGCGACGACCTCCTCGATCCAGGCGCGATCACCAGCGACCAGCGGCTTCTCGCGGATCTGGACGACATCGACGCCGCCGTCGAGAGCCGCCTCGAGCGTCGCACGTGGGTCAGCACGGCAGAGCGAGCGTGTCAAGAGGAGGTAGAGCTTGGCGGTCCTCAGTCGGCGCTGCGCTTCGGTCGGCATGGCCAGTATCATCCGGCAACTGCGATGATCCTGAAGTCCTTCCTCGTTCTCTTGCTGCTCTTCCTCGCGACGCAAGTCGTCGCGTGGCGCAACATGGTCCGGGGTCGCTTCGCGCTCGGCTTCGTGCAGTTCGCAGGCATCTTCGCGCTCGCCGACGTGCTCTTGATCCTGCACTTTGTCGTCGGGCGTGTCGATGCCGACGATGGGCGGCGCTTCGGCTTCGTCCTCGCCGCGTTCTGGATCCTCGCGCTGCTCTCGATCTTCGAGTATCTCTTCCACGCGGTTCGCGCGCGGAAGAAGAGCTTTCGTGAGCGGCAGGCTCGGATCTACGGCGAGGCCCTCGACCACTTCATGCAGGGCAAAGACGCGCTCGCGCTGCGTGGTTTTCGACGTTGCTCGCGCGGGGATCCGTGGGATGCTCCGGCCATGCTCATGGTCGGGACCCTGTTGGCGCGCTCGGGTGAGCGGGCCGCGGGTCGCTGGCTTCGTCGTGCGCTCGCACGCGCCGAGGACCAGCGCTTGAAGGAAGAGATCGAGGAGGAGCTACGGTGTCTAACGAGGCCGCGTCAGAAGCAGGAGAGCCAGGAGAGCCAGGAGAGCCCGGAAAGCCCAGCGAGCGTGGCGGAGCCGCCGCTGCTGGAGCCGCGACAAAAGCCCCAGAAACAAAGCGCGGGTTGAAGTGGCAGCCGACGCCGATCTCCAAGGAAGAGCTCCTGCTCAGCGTCGTGATCCCGGTCTACAACGAAGAAGCGACGCTCGAGGCCATTGTCGAACGCGTACAGAGCGTCGACCTGCGGAAGGAGATCATCCTCGTCGACGACGGTTCGAGTGACGCGACGCCCGACATCCTCGACAAGCTCGAGCGCGAGGAGGGCATCACGGTGCTGCGGCACGACAAGAACCGCGGCAAGGGTGCCGCGCTCAAGACCGGCTTTGCGCACGCGCGCGGGAACGTCGTGGTTATTCAGGACGCGGACATGGAATACGATCCGCACGACTACCCGTCGTTGCTGAAGCCGATCGTCGAGGGTCGCGCCGACGTGGTCTTCGGGTCGCGCTTCTTGGTGCGCGAGTATGCGCGCGTTCACCTCTTCTCACACTACCTCGGCAATCGCTTCCTCACCTTCTTGAGCAACGTCTTCACGGGACTCAACCTCACGGACATGGAGACCTGCTACAAGGTTTTCCGCGTCGAAGTCGTGAAGGGCATGGACCTCAAGAGTCGGCGCTTCAACGTCGAGCCCGAGATGACGGCCAAGGTCGCGAAGAAGCGGCTGCGCATCTACGAGGTGCCGGTGAGTTACGCCGGGCGTGACTTCCACGAGGGTAAGAAGATCTCGTGGCGCGATGGCTTCTCGGCAATCTGGGCCATCGTCAAGTTTCGCTTCGTCGACTGAGGGAGGCGGGGCTGGGCGAGGAGGGGACCTCGGGGGGTGACGCTGCGGGGCTGTGGGATGGGGTGAGGGAAGGGCAGGGCAGGGAAAAGGAAAGGCAGGGGAAGGGGAGTCGGGGAAGGGCCGCGAGCGCGCTGGGTCTTGCTCACGGAGACTCGCCTCGGGGTTTCGCTCAGGTCACTTCGGTCGGGGGCGAACTTGGGTGGCGTCGCTCGCGGGTGGGGTGTGCGACGCGCCCTGACTTCAGGAGGCGCGGCTGCGGCGGCCGCGCTTCTTGGGGGCTGTCTTGTTCTCGGCGATCTGCAGGTGGAAGGCTTCCATGTCCTTCTTGGAGAAGAGACGCACCTTCGATCCGCACTGCACGCAGAAGCTGGTCTCGACACTCATGAGGAAGCGAACGTAGTTTTGGCACTTTTCACACCACTTCGTTTCCTTGTAGAAGTCGATCACATCCATGGTTCTGTCCTCGTGTCTGTTGTCCTGCTT
>CALLZN010000414.1 GCA_937858895.1 uncultured bacterium
TCCCGCAGACTGCGCGGAAAGCTCGGCAGAGAAGCCATGGCTTCTTGGCCAAAGCTCGTCCTCGGGATGATCTGGTAGCTGCGGAAGTGCAAGTGGGCGTGCGGGTCGGCACGGCGGATGGCGCGCGCCAAGGCAAGCGTCGCGCGGCGGTCTGCCCTGGTTTCGCCCGGAACGCCGAAGAGCAGGTTGTGCGTCGTGCGGATCCCGAAGCGCCGCAAGCGTCGCACGAGCGGCAGGACATCGGCGACGCGGTGACGCTTGCGCATGCGTTCGAGCATCGGGTCCGACCCGGACTCGGTGCCGACCTCGATGCGATGGCAACCGCTCTCAGCGAGCGTCCGAAGAGCGTCGTCGTCGAAGTCCGAGAGATCGCTGATCGAGCCCAGCGCAAACCAGCGCAGCGACAAGCCGCGTTCGATGAGGCCACGCGCAATGGCAAGGACCCGGCGTTTGCTGACGAAGAAGTCGAGCTCAGCCAGCGCGATCTGTTGCACGCCGCCGCGGCGCATCGTGGCCTCGATGGCGTCGACGACCGCCGCGGCCGGAAAGACCCCATAGGGTGTGTGCTCGTCGAAGCAGAAGGCACAGTGCTTGGCGCAGCCCGATCCGGTGTGCACTTGGAGCGCTGCTTCGTGGTTGTCGAAGGTCGCGGGCTCGGCGCCGCGGTAGCGCGCGAGGTCCATCTGAAGGAGCACTTCGTTCCAGCGCGGGTCGAAGGCGCCTCGCTTCGGAGCCGCGGTCGTGACGACGAGGCCCGCGCTTCGATACGTGATGCCGGCGACTCCTTCGATGCCCTTGCCACCGCGCAGGGCCGAGACGAGGGCGGGGACGACGACTTCGCCGGGACCGTGCACGACGGCGTCGACCCGCGCCGGCATATCGAGGGCGCTCGTCTCGACGAGCTGGAAGAACCCACCGCCGACGACGAGCGGGATCGCGGGCGGCATGACTTCGAGCAGTGCGAAGAGCCCGGCGATCTGTAGCGCAGGGTACATCTCACCCGCCCAGACCACGACGACGTCCGCCGCCATGAGAAGGTCGCGCCAAGCCGTGGTCGGCGCACCGTCATGTCCTTCCTCCAGGTAGGTGACCTGGTTGCCAGCGGCGACCAAGGAGCCGAGGATCGGCATCAAGAGGTGGGAGAAGCGCTGGGCCTGGACGTCGGGCGGCAGCCAGCGCGGGGTGAAGACGACGACCTTGCTGCTCGGGCTGTTTGTCGGCTCGAGAATCTGCATGAAGCACCTCGGTATCGCCCTTAGCTACAGGCGACCTCCGTGCTAGAGCGTTGGATTCTTCGAAAGTGGACGCAGAATCTCGGGCTCCAAATTTCCCCCTGCTGAGATCGCGCATGTGGCAACGGCTTCACCGGGCTAGCGCTAGCAAGGTGCGCCCAGCGTCGACGATCTTGGTGAGGATCTAACGAGTCACGACCCGTTGTGGCACGATGCGCAACATGATCGAAGCTCGGAATCCCTACCCGATTGGAAGCCCAGGGGCGCCGTGGGGCGCCGAGGAAAAGCTGCGCTGGCGCGCGTCGGTCCAGAAGACGCGCGACTACAGCGAAGACGTCGTGCAGCGCGTCGAGCGGCTCGCGTCGCGCTTCCACGTCGTGCGCTATGGGACGCTGCAGTACGGCGCCGACGGCGACTTCGCCCTCCTCGCGCTCGAGACCTCTCCATGGGACGACGCCCTGCCACTCGCGATGGTGACTGGCGGCGTGCAGCCCACGCGCCACGCCTATGCAGTGCAACGAAGCGCAGGCCGCCGCCGTGCGCGCGGGTCTCGAGTATGCGCTCGCACACGGAGCGGCCTCGATTCCGAGAACGAAGCCTTGACACGCACGCAGGGTGTGTGGCGTCCGCATTTTAGGAGCGCCAAGCTTCCGGGATGTTGTCGTGCTCAATCTCTTCGTCGCGCTGCAGGAATCAGCCGCCGATCTTGGCTGCGCCACCGCGTGAAAGGACGACGCCGATGGAGTTCGCGGCTGGGTCGACGACCATCCACTGGTTGTAGTACTGGACGCCGACTAGGCCCCTGTTGCTGGGAACCGCGACCGTGAGCGACCCGGATCCAGTGGGACCCGTTGACACTGCGCCGACAATGATGTCGAGGGTCGTGTAGAGCGAGCAACCCGGCAGCGCCGAGCCGAGGCTCAGGCTCAACTGTCGAGTGCCGAGCCAAAGAACGGCCGCGCTGTTGGCTACCGCGCCACTGACGTTGATGCCGTGCGTCTTGCCGATCTCCGGCACACCTGAGTTCGTGAGGTTCACGATCGCGCCATTCGCCGGCGGGGTCGCGAGTTGCACAACGAGACCGGCAAACATCCGAAACGAACCCGACGTCGCTGTCGAAGTGCGCGCATAGAGTTGGCTACATCGCGGCTCGATATCAGACGCCGCATCGAACGCCGCGACTGCAGTGAGATTCAGCGTCGTGTTCACGCACTCGAACAAGAAATTGCCGCGCGTTCGTGTGTAGACGAAGGGGGTGGTGAAGGGAATCTTCACCGTCCAAACGGTGGGGTCATAGAGTGCCGCCACGGCAGGTATGTTCAAGGTACCGCGGAAGGCCCTGAAGGGCGTTCCCGCCCAGTTGGCTGCGAATTGCGGGTTGAGGGACGTCGGCGGATTGGCTGTGTAGCCGACATTGAGATCCATCGTCAACGCGTAGGCCGGTTGCGCGATGTTCGGCCGCTTGCGGAGGTTGAGTCCGAGAACGACAGTCGTCGGGGGGAGGTCCGTGCTGACATGCATCTGCATGTAGCGCATGTTGGCCGTGCCAAAGGGGTAGCGGTCGAACAGATTCCCGTACCTCGTATCGTAGCCCTGGGGCAAGACCGTGCCGCTTGGCTTGACACCAGAACCAGCGCAGCCCGTACCGTAGAAATTGTAGGTGCCTGCGATCTGCGCCGAAGCGCCACCGGAGGTTAGGGCAACGCAAGCGGTCCCTATCGTGATGAGAATGTGGGGCATGCGCGCATTGCGGTGCGCGCGGTCTCGGTCTCGGTCTCTCATGGCGAGCCCTCCTCGCTGTATCGTCGAAAACTCTAGACTCGGGTGCGGGAGTCTCGAGACGAATGGGGGCTGAGCGCGATCCTATAGCGGGGTCACGGGAGGAGGCTACATGATTCAAAATGCAGATCCGCGCGCCTCAGCCGCGCGTCATCCCGCGCGACTCGAGCAAGTCCACGAGGCGATCGACGGCGGCATCGATCTCGATCTCGTGCGTTGCGAGCCGCAGGGCCGGGGCGGTCGGTGCCTCGTAGGGCACCGTGATGCCCGGGAAGTACGTCAGCTCACCGCGCCGCGCACGACCGTAGGCGTCTTCGCTGTCGCGCGCTTCGCAGACCTGGATCGGGGCGTCGCAGAAGACCTCGAGGAAGCGCTCCGCGCCGATCGTCTCGCGCGCCTCTTCGCGGTCCGCCTCGAAGGGCGAGACGAAGGCTGCGATGCAGATCACGCCGGTTTCGTTCAGGAGGCGCGCGACCTCGGCCGCGCGGCGCACGTTCTCGCTGCGGTCCTCGGCCGAGAAGCCGAGGTCGAAGGACAGCCCGCTGCGTAGCGCGCTGCCGTCGATGACCTTGGCGACGCGACCTGCGTCGACGAGGCGCTTCTCGAGGGCATAGGCGATCGAGGACTTGCCCGACTTCGCGAGACCGGTGAGCCAGAGCGTCAGGGGCTGCTGCCCGAGTTGCCGGACCCGGTCTTCGAGGGTGACGAGGCTCTTCTGCGTGTCGCCTGTCGCCTTGTGCGCGTGCGGCCGGATGGCCTTGCGGCCACTGATCATGCCTGCTGCGACCGTTTCGTTGCTGATGCGATCGATGAGCACGAAGCAGCCCGTGCCACGGTTGCGCTGGTAGTTGTCGTAGTAGATCGGCTTGGTCGAAGCGATGGCGACGCGCGCGATGTCGTTGAGGTGCAGGGTCTCGACCTGGCTCTGGCGCATCGTTGCCAGATCGATGCGATAAGAAACGTCGCTGACCATGACCGGCACCGAGCGCGTCGTCGTGCGCAGCCAATACTGACGGTCACGTTGTAAGGGCGTCTCGGCCATCCAGACGAGCATGGCGTCGAGGTCGTGCGAGTGTTCGGGGATGTTGCGCGGGTGGACGATGAAGTCGCCGCGGCTCACGTCGACTTCGTCTTCCAGCGTCAGCGTCACGGCCATCGGCGGCCATGCAGCAGCGACCTCGCCGGAGTAGGTCACGATGCTCGCGACGCGACTGCGCGCCCCCGAGGGCAAAACGACGACATCGTCGCCCTTGCGCACGACGCCCGAAGCCAAGGTCCCGGCGAAGCCGCGGAAGTCGAGGTCGGGCCTGACCACGTACTGGACCGGGAAGCGCATGTCGATGAAGTTGCGGTCCGAGGCAACGTGCACCGACTCCAAGTGGTGCAGCAGCGATGCTCCTGTGTACCAGGGCATGTGCTCGCTGCGATGGACGATGTTGTCACCCTCGAGCGCTGACACCGGCATGATGTGCAGGTCGACGAAGTCGAGCTTGGTCGCGAAGTCGATGGTGTCGCGCCGGATCGTCTCGAAGACCTCTTGGGACCAAGCGACGAGGTCCATCTTGTTGACGGCAACGAGGACGTGCTTCACGCCGAGCAAGGAGACGATGAGGCTGTGACGCCTCGTCTGCATCGTGACGCCGTGGCGTGCATCGATGAGGATGATCGCGAGGTCGCAGGTCGAGGCCCCGGTCGCCATGTTGCGTGTGTACTGCTCGTGACCCGGCGAGTCCGCGAGGATGAACTTGCGCTTCTCCGTCGTGAAGTAGCGGTAGGCGACATCGATCGTGATGCCCTGCTCACGCTCGGCGAGCAGGCCGTCGGTCAACAGGGCGAAGTCCATGTTGCCCTTGCCCGTGGTCCCGTGCCGCTCGCTGTCCTTGGCGAGCGTGTCGAGCTGGTCGTCATAGACCTGCGAGCAGTCGTGCAGCAGGCGACCGATGAGGGTGCTCTTGCCATCGTCGACGCTGCCCGCCGTCAAGAAGCGCAGCACGTCCTTTTGTTGGTGCTGCTCGAGGTAGGCGTGGATGTCCGACGCCGCCAAATCTTTTTGAGTCATCAGAAGTAGCCCTCGCGCTTCTTGACTTCCATCGACCCTGCTTCGTCGTGGTCGATGAGGCGGCCCGAACGTTCCGAGCGGCGCGTCAAGATCATCTCTTGGATGATCTCGGGCAGCGTCGTCGCCGGCGACAGGACGGCGGCCGTGAGCGGATAGCAGCCGAGGGTTCGGAAGCGCACGAGGCGTTCTTGTGGTTCTTCACCAGGCTCGAGCCGCAAGCGCTCGTCGTCGACCATGATGAGGCCGCCCGCGCGCTCGACGACCGGCCGCATCGCCGCACGGTAGAGCGGCACGACTTCGATGTTCTCGAGGTGGATGTAGAGCCAGACGTCGAGTTCGGTCCAGTTCGAGAGCGGAAAGACGCGGATGCTCTCGCCAGGGTTCACGCGCGTGTTGTAGAGGTTCCAGAGCTCAGGTCGCTGCCGCTTCGGGTCCCACTGGTGGTGCTTGTCGCGGAACGAGAAGATGCGCTCCTTGGCGCGCGACTTTTCTTCGTCGCGGCGCGCGCCACCGAAGGCCGCGTCGAAGCCGTGCTTCGTCAACGCCTGCTTGAGCGTCTCGGTCTTCATGATTCGCGTGTAGGTGTTCGACCCGTGGTCGAAGGGATTGATGCCATCGCGAATCGCCTGCTCGTTCTTTTCGACGATGAGGCGGAAGCCGTTCTCGGCACACACGCGGTCGCGGAAGGTGATCATCTCCCTGAACTTCCACGTCGTGTCGACGTGCATGAGCGGGAAGGGCAGCGGCCCCGGATGGAAGGCCTTCTGCGCCAAGCGCAGCATCACGGACGAGTCCTTGCCGATCGAGTAGAGCATGACCGGGTTGGAGAAGGTCGCCGCGACTTCGCGCAGGATGTGAATGCTCTCGGCCTCGAGTTGTTCGAGGTTGCTCAAGGTGTAGTCGAGCTTGTCGGTCATGGACGTTGGCTGTCGAGATAGCCGCGTGCTTGCATGAGCGCGAGGATGCGCTCGCTGCACGCTTCGATGGTGAGATGGGAAGTATCGAGAGTCAGGTCCGCAGCGGTCGGCGCCTCGTAGGGCGCATCGATGCCCGTGAAGCCGCGCAGCTCGCCGCGCGCCACTTTTTGGTAGAGGCCCTTCGGGTCGCGCTCTTGGCAGACCCCGACCGGAACGTCGAGGTGGATTTCGAGGAAGGCGCCCGACGCCAGCGCCTTGCGCGCGGCTTGGCGTCCCTTCTCGAAGGGCGAGATCGCTGTCACCAACGTGATCAGCCCCGCATCGGCGAAGAGGGCCGCGACGTGGCCCATGCGGCGGATGTTCTCTTCGCGGTCCTCGGCCGTGAAGCCGAGGTCGGCGTTGAGTCCGTGACGCAGGTTGTCGCCGTCGAGGACGTAGCAGTGCAGGCCGCGCGCGGTGAGGCGCGCTTCGAGGTCGGCGGCGAGAGTGGACTTGCCCGAGCCCGACAAGCCTGTGAACCACAGGACCGAGCCGCGCTGACCGAGCAGGCGCTCGCGGCCTTCTTGACCGACCTTGCCCGCTGACCACGAGATGTTCGTGGACTTCGGAGTCGGGCCGTCTCGTCCTTCGCTCGCCTCGCTGTTCATGACCTGCTTGCCTCGCTCGGAACTGTAAGGAACGAGAACTCAGAGCGCCGACCGCGCGTCGACAGCGCTCGGTGCTGCTTCGAGGACCTCGACCTGCCAACGTCGCTCGGTCTTGAAGATGCCGAGCTCCTTGTCACGGTTTTGGATGATGAGGTTCTGTCGACAGGGCAGCTCATGAAAGCGGTGCACGCCTTTGGCATCGAGGAGCCAGATCGGGACGACGAACTCACCTGAGAGCAGCTTGATGTTCGGCAAGACGAGGGTGACGACGGCTTCGTTCGCCTCCACGAGGATGTCGTCGAACTGACTCGTTACGGCCATGCACATCGTCCCGTCTTTGCGCGTCAGCGCGACGGCGACGTTGACGGGCTCGTAGAGCTTGCCGTTCTTCACGTGGATGCGGACTCCGACGTCGTCGTGCGGCGCGAAGACGTTGCGCGGCTTGCCGGTCTTGGGGTCGACGAGGTCGGCCGACTCGATGCGGGCGTGGTCCTCGCCGTGTATCGGCTGCGGCGCGTCCTCCGCGCCGTCCCAAGGCGTCATCTTCTCGGCCTGGGCGCTCAGCGTGTTCTCGTAGGTCGCGTATTCGTTCGTGACGATGACCGAGTCATCGAAGAGCTTGACGCGGCCGTCCTTCATCCAAAGCGCGCGGTCACAGATCTGGCGCACGTCGTAGAGCGAGTGCGAGCAGAAGAACATCGTCTTGCCGCGCTCCTTGTAGTTCATGATCTTGTCGACGCACTTACGGCGGAAGTGCATGTCGCCGACCGCGAGGATCTCGTCGATGATGAGCACGTCCGGATCGGTGGCGACCGCGACGCTGAAGCCGAGCCGGCAGACCATTCCCGAAGAATAGGTACGGATCGGCGCCGTGATGAAGTCTTTGAGCTCCGAGAAGTCGAGGATCTCCTGGTACTTCTTCATCGCCTCGCGACGGCTGAAGCCCATGAGCGCCGCGTTCATGAAGATGTTCTCGCGCCCGGTGAAGTTGGGATTGAAGCCTGCGCCGAGTTCGAGGAGGCTCGCCACGCGGCCGCGGATCTGGAAGCGACCGGCTGTCGGAAACGTCGTTCCGGTAAGGATCTTCAAGAGCGTCGACTTGCCAGCGCCGTTGCCGCCGACGAGGCCGACGCAGGTCCCGGGTTCGACCGAGAAGCTGACATCCGCGAGCGCGTGCACTTCGCGATAGCGCTTGCGGTTCTTGGCCCAAGGCAGGCGCTCGATGACGCGGTGCCAGGGATTCCCGTAGAGCCGGTAGGTCTTGGACAGGTTGTGGACTTCGATCGCAGCCATGCTTTCAGACGAGGTCGGCGAACTTGTGCTTACGGCTCATGAAGAAGCCGTAGCCGATCGAGAAGAGCACGACCGCCCAGAGCGCCGAAGCGAGCAAGTTGCCGCCGAGGCTCAAGGGCACGAGGCTCGAAGATCGGTCACCATTGTCCTGGAGGGGGCTCAGTTGTCGAGCCGCCATGAACAGGGGGAAGGCCGGATTGAGGAGGAGGAGGTTGGTGATCCACGGCGCGCCAAGTGCCACCGCCTTGTCCTGGATCAACTCGAGTTGCCAGAAGACCGGCGAAAGGAAGAACCAGGCCATCGCAAAGATGCGGTAGAGATGACCGACGTCCCGCGCGAAGACATCCGCTGCCGCGAGCAGGAGGCCGAGGCCCGTTGCCATCACGAGGGAGCAGAGCAACAAGAGCGGCCAGCAGAGCGAGGCGAGGCCGAGGTGGATGTCACCGAGTGTCAGCCCGACGAGGACGAGGACCACGGCGCCGACGATGTAGACCGCGTGGGCCACCAAGACCGGGCTGAGCGGTAGCAGCTCGCACGGGAAGGCGACCTTCTTCACGAGGTTGCCGTTGGCAAGGACGCTCGAGAGCGCGTTGCCGATGGCCTCGGTCAGCGTGTTGAAGAAGAGGATGCCCGAAAAAAGGAAGAGCGCATACTTCGTGCTCGGCCCGCTCGTCGCGAGCTCGTGCCGCGGCGCGAAGAGGATGCCGAAGACCAAGAAGTAGACGACGAACTGGAAGATCGGCTGGACGAGGACCCAGAAGAGGCCGCCGATGCTGCCGCGGAAGCGGCCAAGCAGTTCACGTCGGGCGAAGTTCCATAGGAGCGCCCGAGAGCGCCATAGCTGTGGCAGGTAGGCCGTCGCACGAAGCGCATGGTCCAAGAAGCCGTGCTTGGCCGTCGCGGCGTCGTAGCGGGGGATGATATCGGCGTTCGGACTCACGGGGACAGCGCGTGTAGGCACGTGAGAGGGGGGGATCGGGATCGTGGGAGGGCACGACGCACCTCGCTCATCGACGCTCGGGCCCTCGATCATAAGGCAAACAAGGCCACCAACGATCGGGCGCCGCGGCCACGAAGCAAGCCGCGACTCGGCGGACGCGCGAAAAGTCGATTCACGAGGCATCTCGTCGCGCGACGACGAAGCTGGTAACGTGCTTTTCGTCTTCGCAGGCAAAAGCGGTCGCGCGTAGGTCGTGGTCGTGTTTGCCCACGTAGCAACACACACGTCGCAACACACGCACCACACTGCAGGGTTTCGAGCCGATTCCGGCGGCGCGCCGGATCAGCTCATGGCTTCGATCGAAACGAGGTTCGACTGGATGAAGCTTCTCGACATCGGCGCATTCGGCATCTTGACCGCGACTTGCTTCGCGGCGCCGCTTGCTATCTCGCATGAGGTCCTCGAGACCTCTGCCCTCGAGACCGTCCCCCTGGAAACCAAAGTCCACCGCGACTGGAAGTTCCGCCTGCCTGCCGAGAGCTGGAAGCCGATCGGCAAGGCCATCGTCCTGCCGGGCAATGGCGAGGACGTGAGCTACCGCTCGCAACTCGACGGCACAACGCTCGCGATCGACTGTGATGCCGATGGCAGCTTCGACACGCGCATCGACGCCGAGAGCGAGGCCGTCGTCATCCTCGTTCATGGAAGCGAGCGGGTCGCCCTGCGTGTCCGCGCGACGCCCGACTGGAGCTACGCGCCGGCGAGCCTCAAGAGCTGCAGCATCGAAGGCACGAAGGTCGCGCTCATCGATCAGAACAACAACGGGCGCTTCGACGACTTCGGCGAGGATGCCATGGTCATCGGCGTCGGCAAGACCGCGAGCTTCCTGTCCAAGGTCGTGAGCGTGAAGGGCAAGCTCTATTCGCTCAGCGTCGCGAAGGACGCCTCGTCGCTTTCTTACGCGCCCTACGAGGGTCCGACTTCGAAGGTCGACTTCGACGTCCTCACCAAGGGCAAGGTCCTCGCCGCCATCCTCAAGAGCAGCGACGCTTCGCTGTCCTTCGACGTGTCGAAGAGCGATGGCGAGGTCGTCGAGATCCCGACTGCGTCGTACGTGGTGCACTCGGGCTTGCTGTCTTTCGGTGGCAACCAAGTGAGCGTGCGCACCGGTCGCGCGCAGCCATTCACCCTCGAGGCAGGCAAGACGACCGAGCTGCGCTTCGGCGGTCCGGTGCGAGTCGAGTTCGCTTATGCCGTCTCGGGCAAGGAGTACAACTTCTCGCCGACGGACATCTGGTACTACGGCCGCGCGGGTGAGGAGTACTTCGACTGGCAGCCACTCGGCAAGTCGCCCGTGATCGCCATCTGGGATGGCGTCGCCAAGAAGAAGTTCACCGAGGTGGTCTTCCCGCCGAATTGTTGAGGCTCGGGTATGGTTCCGGTCGCCGTGAGCGTGCCGGACACGGTCCAGAAGCCCGAGGTCACGATGACCTTCGACAACTGGGCCTTTGGAAAACTCGAAGGGCAGCCGCGCCGCTGAGGGCAGCGCTTCGTCCTGGTCACGCGCGCGCCCCATTGTCAGAGCTTGCACAAGCCTTTCTTCCCACTTGCCTGCCACGGCCTGTCCGCACTGATCTGAAGAGCAAGCCAGCATGGGTTGGACGCGTGTTTTCGTCTACATTGCGTTCGCCGCTTCCTTCGCCTGCCGTGCTCCGCTCGTCGCCCAAGCTGCGACGGGCGAGGCGCGGGTCCGAGCGAAGGTCGTCGACGATCGTCTTCTCATCCGGTGTCAGCTCGTCTCCGATGTGGCGACGATGCCGGTCTATCTCTTTCTGGCCTACGACCGGCTCTGCGGCATCGAGCTACACAACCAGGTCGCAAACGCCCTGGAGATCGAGGACAAGTTCGGCGGACGCAAGCCCTTCCAAGTCGACTTCGGCGGCCTGAGCGTCGAGGTTGCAGCGCGCGAACACGGCGACGAGGACGAGCTCAACGACTTCACCAAGCTGCACGCGCCGGCACTCGAGGAGATCGGCGTCCTTGGCAGCATCGGCGCGAACTTGCTGCAGCGCTTTCATCTGCGCTTCGACTTGGCTGCAGGTTTCATCACGATCTCCGAGCCCAAGGCTGCCGTTCCAGACAAGCCCGATGGCCCCGAGCAGACCTACATCAAGGCCGACGCGACGACGAAGCTCGTCTGGATCCCGGTCCGGCTGCGCGATGAAGTCGATCGTGTCGTCGGCATCGGCAGCGCCCAGTACGACTCGATCATCGATGAGACGCTCTGCGAAGAGCTCGAAGCGCCTGGCGGTAACGTCGGCACGGTCACCTGTGCTGGTATCGACCTTTCGACCGTCGTCCCTTGGCGTCCCGAAGAGCTGCCCTTCGCCCACGAGCGAGGTGCGCTCGGCGTGCTCGGGATCAACTTCTTGAAGGACTTCCGTGTCGAGATCGACCGCGTGAACGGCTGGGTCGGCTTGACGCGCACGCGCGAGTCGCCCTTCCCGCTCGAAGAGCGCGCCTTCTTCGAGGCGCGAGCGAGCGACGACGTCGACGTCGTCCACGCGTGGCTCGAAGCCAACCAAAAGTCGCGCCTCGCCAAGGTCGCCGCCGAATCCCTGCTCTGGCTGCACATGGACAACGGCTCCTCGCTCGAGAAGCTCGAGGCGGCCGTCGCCTGGGTGCACGAGACGCGGCCCGAGACGCTGCGGGCGACGCGCGCCCTCGAAACCTTCGACACGCTGGTGCAGGCGCGCTTCCCCGAGGCTGCTGTGCACGCCGGCAAGCTCGGCGTCAGCGCTGGCCGCCTCGATCGCTATCCGGAGGCGGTGCACCGCCTGCACGTGCGGCTCGGCGAGGTCCTCCTCGGTCTTTCGCGCGACCGCGAGGCTTGGGAGCACCTGATGTCGGCCGCCTTCGGCCTCAGTGATGCCGTTGGCGCGGCTGACCTTGCGCGCGTGAATCTGCTGCTCGGTAAGTACTACGAGCGCGCCGGGCGCTTCACGCGGGCTGCCTCGCGCTACATCCAGGCCGTCGTGACGCCCGAGGCTGGCGAGGCCGCGATCGAAGGGCTCACCCGCGTTCAACCCAAGCTCGGGGCCGCTTTCTCGGTCGACCTCGTCGATCGCCTGATCTCGGGCAAGGTCCGCTCGATGACGGCACCGACGAAGTTCGAGGTCGATGAAGAGACCCAGAGCAATCGCTGTGTCCTCGTCGAGCACGTGACGAATCCGCACCTCGGCCGCAAGCGTGGCGAGAGTTGGCGCGCCTTCACCGAGGGCGGCACCATGGTCTTCGAGGCTCTGCTCACGCACTTCCCGCGCGAGCGCGTGGCGATGCTCAGCTACCACAGCGCCTACCCGCGCCCGGTTGGGATCACCAACGCACTCTCGATCGCTCGCAGCAAAGCCGTGCAGGGGCGGCCGACCTTCTTCGTCGATGGTCGTTCGGTCGGGCCGGGCGCCTTCGAGTATGACAAGGCCGAGGGCGCCTACAGCGGCATGAAGCGCGCGGTGCGCGCGGCGCTCGGCCAGCCAAGTGACTTCGAGATCGACTTGAGCGCGTCCATAGCGAACGGCCGCGTCACGGGCGAAGCCGTTCTGCGCGGGCAACGAGCGCCAGGCCTCCGCCTCGAGCTCGTCCTGGCCGAACGCGGCGTCCTCTATCCAGGACTCGGGGCGAGCGTCGTCCATCGCATGGTCGCGCGCGCCCCCTTGACCGCGAGCCTCGACGGTCATGCGTTCGCTGCTGATGCGGACGCTGCCGAAGAACTGCGCCTGCCCTTCGCCGCGAGTCTCGCCGAGATCGAGGCCAAGAACCGCGCCTTCCTCGATGCCTACGAAGAGAAGGCGAAGAGCATCGCCACGCGCCTCTCGGTCGCGATGGACCCCTCGCAGCTTTCGGTTGTCGCCATCCTGCGCGATGCGCGCACGAAGAGCGTGGTCCAAGCCGCCCAGGTCGACGTGACCGTGCCCGCTTCGCGCGAAGCGCAGGACGCGCAGCCAGGCGCCAAGCAGCCAGACGCCAAGCAGGGAGCAGGTAGGTGAAGCCGCAGAGCCACAAAGTCCAGGGCGGCCAAGGCCAGCACGACGCGCTGCGCGACGAACTGCAGGGCCTCGCGCACAAGATCGCCGCGCGCCACGAAGAAGCCGCGCGACGGCGCCTGCGTGCTTCGACCTTGCGTCGCTGTCTCCCGCTGCTCGTCGTCGTGCCGCTCGTTTACGCCGGCTTTCGCCTCGTGCTCGGCATCGCAGGCGTCGACTTCGCGCTCCCGCTCGGCATCGTCGCCTTGCTGACGCTCGCGCTGCCGGCTCTTGCCTACCGGATCGGGCTCGCTTCTGGCCAGCGCCGCGCGCAGTCGCTCGACCGCTTCGCGCTCGCGAAGATCGACGACGGCCTCGGCCTCGACGACCGCCTCGGCAGCGCCTACGAGTTCGCCCACGAAGACGCGCCGACGCCGATGATGCAGGCAGCCATCGACGACGCCCGGCGCCGCCTCGACGCTGCCCGCGCCTTTTCGTACGGCGAAGAGCTCGTGCCGCTCGTCGAGCCGCGCCGCCTTGGCGCTTTTGTTGCGTCGGCTCTCCTCGTCCTCGTCGCGACGCTCTTCTTTGGTGTCGCGAGCGGCCCGGGCGACGCCAAGAGCGATGACGAGGCAAGCGGTGACGGCGCGCAGGCCAAGGTCTTTGCCGACGATGCGCCGATCGCGCCACAAGAGCGCGAGCGCATGAAGCGCGAAGAAGCGCGCCGCAAAGACGAGACGCGACCCTCGCCCGCGACCCTCGGCCGTCGCGGCGACAGCGGCGTCGCCGACAAGACTCAAAAAGAGGCCCGCGGCGACGAAGGCAGCGGCAAGACCTCCGAGGCGCAGAGCACGAGCGGGCAGAGCGCGGGCGAGGGTGCTTCGACCGAAGCAGCCTTGCCGACCAAGGGCGAGGCCCAGAAAAAGCCGACCAAGAAGGCCAAGCCACCCAAGGAGCGCGACGCGCGCAAGAAGCCGTCGCGCAAGCCGGACGAAAACAAGGAGTCCGTCGCGACCACCGGTCAAGGACGCGGCAAGGGTTCGAGCCGCAGTCCGACCGCGAGCGAGTGGTCCTCCAAGGACCAGTCCGTCGCCGAGGACGAAGAAGAGCTCGAAGAAGAAGCCGACGTCGACGACGACGAAGACGAGTCGGACGCGCGCGGCGGCCTCCAACCCAACTTGCGCCAGCGCAAGCCACCCGTGAACCGCGACCTGTCGATCGGCTTTGGCGGTGGCAAGCCGCCGCCGAACGCGAATGGCCGCGGGGGCCCGGGCATGCCGAAGAAGCAGCGCGGCGTCGCGCAGTTGGTCCTCGGCATTCCCTATCCCGACCAGATCACGGGCAAGCCCAACAAGGGGCGCACGAAGGTCACGCAGGAGCGCATCGATCCGCAGGCCCAGGACGCCGACGCGGCCCAGGCCGCAGCGCAGACCGCCCGCTCCTCATCGCTCGGCCCCCTCGCACGTCCGATCCTGACCCCGTGGATGCAGGACGTCGTCCGCGCCTTCGGGCTCGAAGTCACACGCACAGCGTCGCCACTCGGAGAAGATCATGGAAGCACAAGCAGATAGCCGCATCGCCGAGCAGGAGGCGCAAGCCTTCTCCGAGGTTCACCACAGGATCAAGGCCGAGGTCCAGCGCTTCATCGTCGGCCAAGAGGCCGTCATCGATGCTGCGCTGACGGCGCTCTTCGCGGGCGGCCACGTCATGCTCGAAGGCGTGCCAGGCCTCGGCAAGACCATGCTCGTGCGCGCCATCGGTGAGGCCGTCGACATCCACTTCTCGCGCATTCAGTTCACGCCCGACCTCATGCCCGCGGACATCCAGGGCACGAACGTCCTCGTCGAGCAGGAGGGCGGTGGCCACGAGCTGCGCTTCCAGCAGGGGCCGCTCGTGTCCAACCTCGTGCTCGCCGACGAGATCAACCGCGCGACGCCGCGCACGCAGTCGGCGCTGCTCGAGGCCATGCAAGAAAAGCAGATCTCGGTCAGCAATCGCGTCATCAAGCTGGAAGAGCCCTACTGCGTGATGGCGACCCAGAACCCGGTCGAGCAAGAAGGCACGTATCCGCTGCCCGAAGCCCAGCTCGACCGCTTCCTGATGAAGATCATTGTCGGCTATCCGAAGCTCGAGGAGTACGACGCGATCGTCGACCGCACGACGGGTTCGGCCGAGGTCGCGATCGAGAAGGTCTCGAGCGGGGCCGAGATCTTGCGCTTCCGCAAGGTCATTCGCTCGGTGCCCGTGCCCGAGCGCGCAAAGAAATACGCCGTCCGCCTCGTCGTCGGCACCCAACCGAAGAGCGACTTCGCCTGTCGCCTCGTCGACGAGTCGGTTTCGCTCGGGGCGAGCCCGCGTGGCGTGCAAGGCCTCATGCTCGCGGCCAAGGTGCGGGCCTTGCTCGCCGGGCGCTTCGCGGTCAGCGTCGACGACGTCAAGGCCGTCGCCTTGCCCGTGCTGCGCCACCGTGTGCTCATCAACTTCCATGGCCTCTCCGAGGGCGTGACGCCGGACGCGGTCGTAGCCGCGGTCTTGGACCACGTCGAAGCGCCGACCTTCGACTGAGCCGCCGCATGCCTGCTTCGACCGTCACGATTCCCGACCTCTTCGACCCGGCGTTTCTCGCTGCCATCGAGCGCTTGAAGATCGTCGCGCGCCGCGTCGCACCGCGCGGTTCACCGGCCGAGAAGCGGTCGAAGCAGCAGGGGTCGGGGCTCGAGTTTCGAGACTTCCGTCCCTACTCGCCGGGCGACGACATCAAGGCCATCGACTGGAACGTCTACCAGCGCCTCGGCAAGGTCTTCTTGCGCCTCTTCGAGGAGCAACGTGACCTGCCGCTCTACATCGCGCCCGATGTGTCGAGCAGCATGTTCCATGGCGCGCCGATGCGCGTCGATGCGTGCTTGCGTGCAGCCTTCGCGTTCGCGGCCATCGCTTTGCGAGAAGCCGACAGCGTCGGTGTCTTTCCGTTCTCGAACGACGTCGAGGTCGCGCTGCGACCAGGTTCAGGTTCGGGCCGCTTGCTGCGCGTCGCGGCCGCGCTGACGAAGGTGCGGCCGGGGCCGCAAACCGACTTCCGCGCCGCGATGCAGCGCTTGGGGGCCATGCGTCTGCGACCGGGGCTCCTCGTCGTGGTCTCAGACTTCTTCGATCCGGGCGGCATCGACGCGGTTTGCGCAGCCTTCCAGAACGTCCGGCACCGTCTCTGCTTCGTGCAGCTCGTGCGCCGCTCCGATAGTGAGCCCGGCCTGAGCGGCGAATGTCTGCTGCGCGACCTCGAGACCGGCTCTGAGGCCGAGGTCTCGATCACGAGCGCCGCCCTCGACGCCTACCGGGCTGCCTACCGCCGCTTCGACGAAGGCCTGACCGGCTTTGCGAAGAAGCGCCATGCGGGCCTCGTCCGCATCGACGTCGAGGCCGAGCTCGTGCCACAACTCGCGCGGCTCTTCGAGGCGGGGGCGTACGTCCTGTGAGCTTCGGGCTCGGTGCCCCCCCTGCCCTCGCCCGCCTCCTCCCGCTCGCTGGCCTCTTCTTCTTGCTGCAGCGCTTGCGCGTGCGGCATCGCCTCGTCGTCGTCGAGACGACCTTGTTCTGGAAGCAAGCGATCGAAGACGCGCGCGCTCGCGTCTTCGTCGAGCGCTTTCGGCATCCGCTCGTCTACGCGCTGCTCCTGTTGATCGGGTCGCTGCTCTGGCTCGCCTTCGCGCGCACGAGCTGGCGTCTTGGTCCGCTGCGCGACACGCTGGTCCTCTTCGACGCATCGGCGGGCATGGGCGTTGGCGATCGCTTCGCGCTTGCCCGCGACGAGGTCCTGCGGCTGACGGCGGGCCTCGATCCCGAGCGGCGTCGCGTTGTGCTTTGTGCGGAGCGACCGCGGACGCTGCTCGCTCCAGGTGAGCACGCCCAGCTCCTGCGCGAGCGGCTCGAAGGGATGGCACCGGCTGCTGTGCCATCGACCGTGGAGCAAGCGCTGCGCACGGCGCTCCACGTGAAGCGTGACCTGCCGCTCGATGTCGTCATCGTCGGCTGCTCGGCACCCGACCCGAGTTTGGTCGCGGCGCTGTCCTCGAGCGGTCCCGGCGCAAAGGCTGCCGGGCCCGCGGACGTGCGGGTCCGGCGCGTCGTCGTCGATGGCCTGTCCGACGCCGCTTCGCTCGTCTTGCGTGGGAACCGCGGCATCACGGCCTTAGGCTCGAGCGCAGCGAAGAGCGCCGCGCCCGACCGCGCCGACATCCTCGTCGAGGTCGGCTTCGGCCAAGACGCCGATGCCGTCGTGCCGCGTCTCTGGATCGACGGTGCCGTCTTCGAAGCCGTGGACCGCGTCGAACGCAGTGATGTTGTCGGCAGCGCTTCGGGTGGCCTGTCGCACCAGCGCTTTGTCTTTCGCGACATCGTGAGTCGTGGACAAGAAGTCGAAGTCCGCCTGCCAGCGGACGGGATCCTCGCCGCCGATGACGTCGCGCGTGCCGTCCTACCGCGCCGGGAGCCGCTGCGGGTCGTCATCCTGACGCAGCTGCCGGCGCCCTTCGACCGCGCGCCCGCGGTCCCCGCCGGGCTCCAGGGCCTGCGCACCGCGCCGCCCCCCGGGAAGCACGTCGTCATCCGTCGTGGCGGTGGCAGCCTGGATGGCGGCGGGCTCAGCAACACGGCGCCGGCCCTCGTTCTCGTTGACGAGCCGCGTGACCACGCCTTCTTCTTTCACTGTGATGCCACCGAAGACGCGAGCGCAGCACTCGCTTCACTCCACGCGCGCTTGGGACTCGGCGAAGTCGACGCGACCGAAATCGCGACCAAGACGCGGCGCGCCATCACGGCCGGCGCCGCGCAGGCGATCGTCG
>CALLZN010000415.1 GCA_937858895.1 uncultured bacterium
CGATCGCCGAGATGTCGATCGAGGCGCCTTGCGGGGCGCGAATGCGGCGCTCATGGAGCGTCGCGAGCACCGAGCGCACGACGACGAAGAGATAGGCGCGAAAGCGGCCGCGTCCTCTGTCGTAGCTGAACGCCGGCAGCGCGCGCATCAACGAGACCAGCGTCTGCTGCCATGCGTCTTCGGCGTCGGCGTGCTGCAGTCCGCGGCGAAGACAGTAGCGGTGGACGAGGTCTCGGTATGTGCCTTCGAACGTCGACCAAGCTTCGCTCTGCTTCGGGTCACGGAGTTGCTCGAGCAGAGTGGGGCTCGTGCGATTGCCGCTCATGCCGACCTCGGGCCGTGGCGCAGTTTCATGCTGTGATGATGCCAGGCGCTCGTGATGCGCGGCAGTGGGGTCGCTCCTCCATCGTGCCTCGATCCTGGACGGTCTTGCACCGCGCGTGCAGTTCGCGCCCTTGACAGTGCCCCGGTCACAGCCCGAGGATGCGCGCTCATGGGCCAGCAGAAGCGCGACTTCGTCTCGGTCGATGATCTCTCGAATGCCGAGATCCTCGCGCTCTTCGAGGTGGCGGACCGCTTCGAGGCCGACTTGCGCGGGCACGTTGGGCTCTGTCCCGGCAGCATCCTTGCGACCCTCTTCTTCGAAGCATCGACGCGTACGAGGCTGTCGTTCGAGTCGGCGATGCTGCGCCTCGGGGGCGGGGTAATCTCGGCGAGCGAAGGCCAGAGCACGAGCGCTGCCAAGGGCGAGAGCCTCGCCGACACAGTGCGTGTCGTGGGGGGGCGCTATGCCGACATCGTCGTCCTGCGCCACCCGGCCGAAGGGGCCGCTCGCGTGGCTGCGCGCTACGCTGCCGTGCCGGTCATCAACGCAGGCGACGGCGCGCACGAGCACCCGACCCAGACGCTTTGCGACCTCTACACGCTCTGGCGGCAGAAGGGCAACTTGCACGGCCTCGAGGTCTTGCTGGCCGGCGACCTCAAGTACTCGAGGACGATTCACAGTCTCGCCTTCGCCCTCGCTCGCTTCGGCTCCAACTTGGTCCTGCGGCCGTTTCCGGGACTCGAGATCCCCGATAGCGTGCTCGTTCGCCTCGAGCGGGACTTCTCCGTCGACGTGCGGCGCGCGCGAGTCGGTGAGATCAAGGGCCTCGGCGCCGGCAAGGACGCGATCTACATCACGCCTCACCGGCCGCACCAAAACACGTTTTTCACCGACATCGACGACGAAGAACTCGACCGGATCGACGCCATTTACATGACCCGCTTGCAGCGCGAGCGCCTCGAAGGTGGCGAAGACCCGACGAGCTGCGATCGCTACCCGTCTCTCGATCCGGCGCAGTTCCAGGGCAAGCGCTTCAAGGACACGGGCATCATGCACCCGCTGCCGCGCGTCGACGAGATCAGCTACGACTTCGACAGCGACCCGCGCGCGCTCTACTTTCGCCAGGCGGCGCTCGGTGTGCCCATCCGTATGGCCCTGCTCGCTTTTCTCCTCGGCCGCATCGAAGTCGCGGCGCCGCCGCCGGAAGCCGATGTCGAGCGGGAGATCTACCGCTCCAAGGTCGGCCTGCGCTGCCGCAACCTGCGCTGCGTCACGAACTCGCCGACCGAGCGCTACGTCGTGCCCGAGTTCATCGAACTGCGCCTCGCGCCACCGCTGCTGCGTTGCGTCTTCTGTGACCACGAGGTCGAGCCGACCCTGATTGGCCACAGCGAATCGCGGCGCTTGCACCGTAGCAACGCGGCCGAAGCGCAGCGCATCGGCTCGGCGCGACGGGTCTACTTCGAAGACGAAGCGCAGGCAAGCGCCGCTGGCTTCGGCAACCCATGATCGAGCTCGGCGGCCGCGTCTCGGTCGCCAGCTCGGGGTCGTTGATCGGGCGGAAGGTCGGGAAGCGACGTGCGATCTCGCACGCGCCGCATGGTTGACCATCGGTCCCGTGATTTTCTAGGTCCTTTGTTATCAGGGCTTTGCGTTGCTGTCCCGCGTGGGGGGCAGAACGGCACCACAGTTGCAAAGATGCGCGCTGAGACATTGCCGTCGGTGCGCCCTGGGTCCGCGACCGAGCCCCCGCTCGTGATCGAAGTCCAGGGTGAAAGCGAAGGCGATGCCGTCGAGCCCGGGGTAGGCTTTCGTGCGCGAACCCGGGCCGGACCAACGACCAGAAAGTGACGCAGATGCAACCTTCGACCCTTCCAACGCCTTCATCGATGCAAGCAGGTAGCGCATTGCGTGACCGATCGCTGCTCGACGGCAAGCGAAGGCTCGAGGCTGTTCATCACCGCAGGTCTTTGGGTAGTCTATGGTTGGGTGACGAGGGGCGTCGTTTCCGCGGGCTCAGTGCCGCGGCGTCGGCTTTTTCACCCGTTCGCATTGGTCGGAACGCTTACAGCGCGCCGACTTCCCCCGTGAGCAGCCTCAGGCCCGTGAGCCTTAGGCCCGTGAGCCTTAGGAACGTCGCGCGATGACGATTCTCATGAAGACGACTCCTTCAACACGCACCCCTTCCCCGAACCGCATCCCACTCTTTTTCGGGGCTTTCGCGCTCGCGCTAGGCCTTGGTGCCTGCGGGGGGAGCGGCTCTTCGACGTCAGGTACTGCCTCCGCCGATGGTGGTGCCGAGCTCGTGCGCGTCATTGCTGGCCGCCTCGTCGACGTCTATGGCTTCCGCATCGGTACGAACGGAGCCAAGGTCGTTACCCTCTTCGAACAGGATGTCGTGATCGGCCCTGACATCCTCGACGAGCGCGATGGCAACAGCGGCAAGGCGGACGAAGAAGTCCAGTATGACTTCATCAGCGTCGACCCAGCCAACCTGCAGCCACGCCTTCTGATCACGCGTGATATCGCGTCGGACGACTTCGCGGCGCTCTTCGCCGCGCTCGACGACAGTGCGATCGAAGTCGATGCCCGAGCTTTCGGAGACGACGTCGACACGGCGCCCTTCCGCGCCATCCCGCGCAACGGTGCCTTCCGCCTCGACTTCAGCAAGGACTTGGGCCTCTCCGAAGACTTCTTCCTCGCGAAGGACGAGAACGGGCGGGTCCGCGGCATCCTCAACCCCGAGGCCGTGCAGGTCCTCGAGATCGTCGGCGACCCGCGTGACGATGTCGACACGGGAGACTTCCGTCTCATCCCGTCGCGCATCGCCTACAAGGGCAAGAGCCTCGTGCTCGACCCGGTCATCCTTGGTGGCGAGGGCCAGAGCTTCAACTTGACGCCGACGGCTCGTGGTCTGCCCGCGAGTCCGAACTCCAAGGCGCCCAACATTCGCATCGCGATCGCCCTCGAAGGCCCCCTGCGCATGCCTGGCATCCGGGCGACGGGCATCGACAACGGGCTCGTGTCGAAGAACCTCGCCGCGCGACGCTCGGTCGTCCGCGATTTGCGTGCCGGCAACTCGGGCGACTCCAACTTCTGGGTGTCGAACGGCTTCGTGCGTGACGACACGCCGCCGCGTCTCGTCGGCGAGATGGCGATGCGTCTGCAGCGCGTCGAGGTCCGTAGCGCCTTCGACCAGCGCGTCATCCTCTGGAAGGCAGGCATCGTTCACGATATCGACATCGGCGATACGTTGCGGCTCTTCGATGCGGCGTCGCCGGGCGAGCCGGTCGCGATCACCGAGGTCGCGGTCGACCCGGAAGACGACCAGAAGGAGCCGGGGGTCCAACGCGTGACGGTCCAGGTTCGCGATGCTTCAGCCTTCTTGGCCTTCGATCCTTCGCGTCGCCCCGACTTCCCGACCGATCCGAAGGAGATCGACGCCTGGATGCTCGCCAACGCGCCCATCTGCGTGCTCGCGACCGAGTTCAATGGCGAGAAGGACAATGCTCTCAACTTCGTGACCTTCACGCCGAAGCCGATTCCGGATCCGAACCAGCAGACGGTCGCGCAGAACCGCAACATCCGTCCCGACGCTTCGGTGGTCGTGCGCTTCACCAAGCCCATCGACCTCAGCACGGTGCGCCCGCTCGATACGCTGATCTTCTCGACGATCGAGGACACGACGGTGCTGCTCGATGCCAAGAAGGGCACTCCGCACCTCGTCCTCGGGCAGATCTTCGACGAAGATGGTTCGCAGACGGCGCTGCGCAGTTCGCCG
Organism: uncultured bacterium; assembly: GCA_937858895.1. Taxonomy (GTDB): domain Bacteria; phylum Planctomycetota; class UBA1135; order UBA1135; genus JACKHW01. The sequence continues at coordinate 4,107 of CALLZN010000415.1, forward strand.
CCAGTCGGCTTCTACCTCGACGACGAGATGCGGAAGCCGGCCAACAAGGACCTCTTCCCGTACTACCTGCACTTGGTGGGTGGCTTCACGGGTATCCGCGACCTCGGCGGCAAGCCGCTCGACTTCCAGTTCGTGGATCCGAATCGGCGCTTCGTTTCCTTCCCGTTCTACCTCGACACGAACGCGCAGCCGGACGGGTCGCCGCGCTTCGCGAACAACATCGCGATCACGGTGGCGCGGCGCTTCTTGGCGCGTGATGAGGACGGTGATGAGAACGGCGACGAGGATGCCTTCGGTGCCGTGATCTATCTCAATGGTCAGGTCCAAGGCCGGCCGACGTCGCGCGTCAGCGCCTTCGTCGACGACCGCAACCAGTTGCCGTCGCCGCCGTCGCCGCCGCTGTCCTACTGCGCAAACAGTGAAGCCGCATCCTTGAGCGGCGCGACCCCCTTCGGGCAGCCGATTCAGAACCCGCTGAACCCGCTGGGTGCACGCTTGCAGACGCTCTGGCGTGAGATCGACTTGTCGATGTCGCGTACCAATCCCTTCGACTTCAACCTCGACGTCGAGCGCATCTGGTGGGCGCCCTTCCAATCGACGGCTACCGCGCCGCGCACCGAGTTCGACATCTTCGACCGCTTGACGCTCTACCTGGGTCACAGTGAGCGTCGTCCGAGTCCTTGTGTCGGTGTGCCTTCGTCGCTCGCCAACTATCCGAACTCGGGCTTGCGCCGTGAGTTCTTCCACAACTACGTGCGGGACTTGAAGGACGACGCGACGAACGCGCTGGATCCCAATCAGATTGCGGCGCGCCCCGACCCTGTCGTCGCCTTCAGGGACAAGTCTCTGACGATCCGCAACGAGGATTCGGTCTTTGAGCCGACCGGCGTCAACCGCTTCTTGCCTCTGCCTGACTTCGAAAAGGATCGCTTCGTTTGGCGTGATGAGCGTCTGACGCAGACCGGCGGTGGTCAGGGCGACATCCGCATCTTGAGCCCCTTCAAGGCCGGCTTTGGCAGCCTCTGGGATGGCGGCCGCTCGGCGCCGGTCTCTGAGGATGGGCAGCTCGGCTGCATCGCCTTGCCGCTCCTCACCGACTTCTATGTCTTTCCCGATGATCCGCTCCTGCCCAAGGACAACCCTTGGAAGGCCACGGGTTTCAACGGATGGCAGGTCTCGATCACCGTGCAGTCTGGAGCACAGCCGAACTGGCGTGCATACAGCGCTGGAGGGCGCAGTGGCACGACCGAGCAGCGCGTCGATCCGAGCGCCGAGATCAACGCCAATGGCGGCTGGAATCCCACGACCGGCGGTCGCACCAGCTGGGGCGACAACACGTGCTACTGGGCATGCGTCGACTTCCTCAAGCGTCAGTCGGTCATGACCTTTGGTTTCATCGACTTGACGGATCCGCACCGCGCGACCGCGAACAAGCTCGACGACACGCGCCTTGGTCCGTTCACTTGGGGCAACGATTCGCTGCCCAAGTTCGACACGTGGTTCGACCCGCCATTGTCGACGATCCCGGGTGGCACGAGGCTCGTTGCCGAGTATCGCGGCGCCGACGTCTTCTTGGCCGGAAGCTCGACCTTCAAGCCCGGACCGCTCGATCCCTTGATCGCTGGCAACGCTCACATCCGCACCGGTGCATCGTCGGTGGTGCGCGGCTGGGCGAACTGGCAGCACACGGAGCGGCTGACGACCTATGTCCGCGATCCCAACGACCTCCTCGACCCGGACTTCCTCGCGACGTTCCGGTCGACCGGCTCGTCGTCCAGCACGACGCTGGTCGGCATGACGCCGCAGAAGCTCAAGCTCCTGAACTGGCGCTTCATCTTCGAGAACAACGTGGATGTGAACCCGTCGACGACGCCGAGTCTCGATAGCTTCGCCCTCACGTATCGCATCCAGCGACAAGCCCGCTGAGTTTCGCGCCTCGCCCCCGAGCACGCGGCATACTTCCCACGACTACCATTCCCTTCGCGGCCGGCGTCTCGAGCCCGGCCGGATCCCTTTGCTGCGCAACGTCCCGAACCGAGAGATCTCTACCTTGAATCGCTCTGCACATCGAAGCTCGCGCTCCCTCCTCTGCGCCGCTCTCCTTGCGGCTCTCGGCCTCTCGAGCTGCGGGGGTAGCTCGTCCAGCGATCAGATCGCTGGCGGGTCCTTCGTGATCCTCAAGACGGAGCCTGCCAACAACGGGCAGATCTTCTTGAATCAGAGCGTCAAGATCTTCTTCTCCAACCCGATCGACCTGTCGACCGCCAACTTCAACACGGTTGCCTTCCTCGTCCGTGACGAACTCGGCAATCCGATTTCGGAGCAGGTCCTCGGCACGTTCCGCCACGGGCGTAACGACATCGGCGACGAAGATGAGCGCGTGCTCGAGTTCGTGCCGCGGCTGCCGACCAACGACAGCTTCACGAACGGCGGCCTCAAGCCTGGCCGGACCTACGTGATCAGCATCATTGGTTCGAACAGCAAGTCCTCGGCGACGCTGCGCGACACTGGGGGCCGCTTGCTCTCCGACAAGTCACCGATCCAGAGCATGCGCTTCACGACCGCGCCAGGCACGACACCGAAGGAGCTCTTCGCGGATCGAACCGCGGGCGGGCCTCGCGTGCTCGGTGTCGATGTGACGCCGCGCATCGGCGATCGCGTGTCTCTCAATGACCTTGCTGGCGCGCCTGTCGAAGTCTCGATTCGCTTCAATCAGACGATCAATCCATCGTCGTCGAACGTGCCGGTCGGCCAAAATTTGGATCCGATCAATGATGCGATTCGTCGGCCTGGCCTGGTCTTCCTCGAGTACGACGACCCCGAGTTCGGGACGCGTCGTTGGATTCGCGGCAACGTGGAAGTGCCACTCAACGACCTCAGCTCGGCGACCGTAACGATCCGACCCGACGGCGTGCTGCCGAACAACGCGACCATCCGTGTCATCGTCGAAGACGAGTTCCAAGACGTGTCGGGCGAGTCGAACGTCAACAACTCCGCTTACAGTCGCGTCGTCGGTACCTTCCGCACCGAGGAGCGTTTCCCGGCGCAGTTCGACGCGGTCGTCTTCGACTTCGAGAGTTCGGACTTGCTCGACCCGCGCGCGACCTTCCGCGACCCGGTTGCCGACATCGAAGATGGTGTCCTCCAGGCGTCCTTCGACTTCGAAGGGATCACGACGGTCTTCGACTTCCGCCCGTCGATCCCGACAGTCGAGCTCAATACCGAGTTCGCCCGGGTGCTGCCGAGCAACGGGCCCGAAGTGACGGTGATCGGTGGAGTCTTCCGCTTCAATGACGTGGTCATCCCCCGCGGTACGGTCGTTCGCGGAACGGGCAAGAACCCCATGGTTTGGCTTGCGACCGGTGATTTCCGGGTCGATGGCGAGCTGCGGGTCGACGGCGGCGATGGCGCTGACGTCACGACGCTCAATAGCGCCAACTTGCCGACGGCGGGCGGCCGCGGCTCCTGCGGCGGTGGCAATGGCGGTCTCGGTAGCCCCGAAACCACGACGACCAGCCAGAAGGGCCAGAACGGCTTTGGCGCAGGAGGTATCAAGGACGGTGGCGGTGGCGGTGGCGAGGTCGCTTGCGGCGCTGCTGGCTCGACGGACTTCGGTTCGGGTGGTGGTGGTGGAAGCCACGCCGTCAAGGGCGACCCAGGCTTCTCCGTCTTCGCGAACGATCCCCTCGCCTCTGGCATCGGCGGCGCAGGCAACGTGGGCATTGGCCAAAATGCGCGGGCGGTTCCCGGTGGACTCGCCGGGCCACGCATCCTCGCGGATGACGATCCTGACAACGACTTTTGGGGTCGCCTCCTAGACAAGGACGGCGCCGTGATCTTCGGCGAGTTGACCGCTCCGGTGGCTGGCTCCGGTGGTGGCGGCGGCGGTGACCGCACGAAGGCCGCCAACTGCGTCGAGACGAACTTCTTCAATGACGAGAAGGGCGGTGGCGGTGGCGGTGGTGCCGGTGTCCTCATCGTGAAGGCGCTTGGCCGCATCATCGTTGGCCCCAAGGGGCTCATCAGCGCCAACGGCGGCAACGGTGGCGGTGGTGAAGACCTCGGCACCGGTCGCTTGGGTGGCGGTGGCGGCGGTGGCTCCGGCGGGATGGTCGTGCTGTCGTCCTCGCAAGGCATCGACATCTACCAACACGGCGGTCTCTGGGCGAACCGGGACACGGAGTTCGCGATCACGGCCGACGGTGGCATTGGCATCAACCGCGCTCCGAACGCTCGCACGACGAAGTATCCGACTGCCGGCGGCGGCCGCGTCAACAACGGTGGCTACGGCGGCCTCGGCATCATTCAGCTCATGGCGCCAGCTGGTCAGGACAAGGACAACGGTGGCGCCGGTACGGGCAACCCGCAGGACGACTTCATCCGCTACCTCGATAGCGGCGACAACGAGATCCAGAACAAGATCGGAATGCTCGTAAACGGCGAGCTGCGTCCGAACCCGGTCATCATGCCGGTGACCTATGGTCGCAACTCGACCTTCGAGTCGCGCTTCGTCTCGACCGGTGCGACCGTGCGCCGTGTCGTCTCGAATGCGCTCGGTCAGGCGCGTGCTACGACGACGATTCCGGCCTTCGAGCCGGCCGCCGAGAACTACGGGCCAGCCTGGTTCTTCAATGGGCTCGAGCAGGCCGGTGCGAGCGCTGGTTTCCTGCGCACGACACGGTCCACGGGCTTGCTCGACATCCCGGTCAAGACCATCAACAGCCTTTCGAGCTTCCAGGTCGTGGCTGCGGATGCGACGGTCGTCGACTATCGCGCTCAGTCGGCCTATCGCGTCCGGCTCGACGCCAACCGGCTACCGGACGATGGTAGCCTCGTCAATCACATCGCGCGCTTGCGGGACGGCAGCGGCAAGGCCTTGGCTGACTTCCGTATGCTTGGCGCGACCGCGAATGAGCTCTTCCTCGACGCACGTGAAGGGGCAATGCCCGCGGGTGTGGCTTCGCTGCAGATCCTCGAGAAGTTCGTCGAGGTCTTCACCGACGGCCAAGAGGGGCTCGGCCCGATCTTCGACGTCGGCACCGATCGCTATCCGATCGCGAACGTCCAGCTCGGCTTCGCCTTTCACAAGGATCCGTCGAAGCCTGACATCGTGACTCAGGGCAACACGTTGATCGACCGCAACCGCTTCCCTGCGGCGCTCAACACCTACGTCTACGACCTCGAGACGGATGGCAGCAGTGCAGAGCGTGAGCTCTTGCGCAAGGCGCACTTCCCCTTCGCGAAAATCCAGGTGCGCTTCAACCTCAACTACAACCCGGCGGATCCGAGCCTTCCAGGTCCGAACACGGCTGGGCCGACGAGCAGTCGTCCCGCGCTCCGGTTCGTCCGCCTTCCCTACAGCTATTGATCTTCGTGTTATCCCAAGTGTTTCCCAGAGTGAGAATGGCGATGAGCAATTCCATGAATGGAGCCTCCAGGCAGGCCTCGCGTGAACGAGTCGCTTCTTTGGGGCTCTCCTTCCTTGCCCCGGTTGTCTTGGCGCTGCCGCTGGTCTTGGCCGGTTGCGCCGGGAGTGGCTCGGGTGACCAGGTTGCAGGTGGCGCCTTCGTCGTGCTCTCGACCTACCCGGAAAACAACGGACGCATCTTCCTCAATGAAAGCGTTCGTATCGAGTTTTCGAATCCCGTCGACCTCGCGACTGCCAACTTCAACTCCGTGGCCTTTCTCGTTCGCGATGGCAACGGGAATCCGCTGTCGGAGTCGGTCGTCGGAACTTTCCGTCACGGCACGAATGACAGCGGCATGACGGACCGTCGCATCCTCGAGTTCGTACCGAGGTTGGCGACGAACGACACCTACAGCGATGGTGGCTTTCGAGGCGGCCGGCAGTATCTGTTGAGTCTCATCAATGCGAGCAACGGTGCTGCACCGACGCTTCGGGATGCCGATGGTCGTCAGCTCTCGGAGAGCACGCCCGTGCGCGGCATGTCCTTCACGACGGCCTCGGGATCGACGCCACAGGAGCTCTTCCTCGATCGGCAAGCCGGTGGGCCACGCATCGTTTCGGTCGATGTCACCCCTAAACTCAGTGATCGAGTTGCGCTGAACGACCTCGGCGGGATTCCGGTCGAGTTTTCGGTGCGCTTCAACCAGGCGCTCAATCCCGCTTCGACCAACGTGCCCCTGCGGCAGCCCATCGATCCCACCCGAGACGCGGTGCGCCAACCGGGAAAGATCTTCCTCGAGTATGACGACCCCCAGTTGGGGACGAAGCGCTGGATCCGCGCAGCGGTTGAGATGCCGACGAACAGTTTGACCGATGCCGTCGTGACGCTGCGTCCGGATGGCATCTTGCCGAACGACGCCGAGATCCGCCTCATCGTCGAAAACTCACTCCAGGACATCGCGGGCGAGTCCAACTCGCGCGAGCCGAACTACCAACGGGTGGTTTCGACCTTCAAGACCGAGGCGCGCCACGCGGTGCAGTTCGACGCTGTCGTCTTCGACTTCGAGAGCAGCGACTACTCGGACCCGGACGCAGCTTTCCGCGATCCGCCAGCAGACATCGTCGACGGCGAGCTGCGCGCTTCCTTCACTTTCGACGGCATCGAGACGCCGCTCAACTACGAGCCGAACGCGGCGACCAACGTCCTCAGCACCGACTTCACGACGCTCGTCCCCAGCAATGGTTTGCCCTTCGACGTCGTCGGTGGTGTTTTCCGCATCAATGACATTTTCATTCGGCGCGGTGTGACTGTGCGTGGTGTCGGTTCGAACCCGATGGTCTGGCTCGCCTCGGGCGATGTCCGCATCGACGGTCACCTCCACGTCAATGGCGGTGATGGATCCCAAGTGGACACGCTCAACGGTGCCAACTTCCCGACCGCGGCTGGCGCAGGTGTCTGCACCGGCGGCAACGGCGGTCAGGGGAGTCCGAATACGAGTAACACGAGCCCCAAGGGGCAAGACGGCGCCGGGCCCTTCCAGCGCCCGGGGGAAGGTGGTCGCGGCGGGGGGACGGCTTGCGGCCCGACATCGGGGTTCGGGGCCGGCGGCGGGGGGGGGAGGCCCCCCCCGGGCGGCGACCCCGGGCTCCCCGCGGGGTTT
>CALLZN010000416.1 GCA_937858895.1 uncultured bacterium
CGGATCATGACGCCGAGCGTCGGTCCATCGGGTGCGGCGGGCTGCGGCTTGGTCGACTCCAAACCGGGGTCGCGCCGTTCGCCGTCGGACTTGTCGCCGTCGGACTTGTCGCGACCTTGGTCGGTCGACGGCCGACGCCAGGCCCCCATGCCGCCCTGGCGCAGCCGCTCTTCGAGCTCGCGCATCCGCTGCTCGAGGGCGCCGAGGTCCTGCTCGAAGCCACGCAGCGGTGCTCTATCGAAGCGGAAGCCGCGAAACGGCGTGCCGCCAAAGAAGGAGCCGAAGTCCGGCATGTCGATGTCGATGCGCGGCGTGACCCCGATGCGGCCTTTGAGCTCTGGGTGCTTCTCGAGCAGACTCTCCATGTCCTTCGCGGAGTAGCGCTTGACGGTCTCCTTGCCGTTCTCGTTGGCCTTCTCCTCGACTTCGACGCCGTTCGGACCGACTTCGACCTTGAGGCTCGAGCCGCGCGCAGCACCTTGTCCACCCGGCCCGCCCGGCCCGAAGCGGAGGCCGAAACCGCGCGGCAGGGCCTCTTCGATCTGCTTGCGAATGCGCTCGGCGAAGTCGGGATCGAGACCGGGGAATCCGGGGTCGAAGTCGCTCCAATCCTGGCGCGGCTGGGGGCGAGCCTGTTGGCCGCGCTCGACGCGTTCGAGCTGGCGCTCGTCTTGCTGACGACCCCGGCTCCGCAGCTCGTCACCACCGGGCTGCTCGGCGGAGCGCCGCTGGCCTGAATCAGCGCGATCGATGCGGCGGAGCACGCGGCGGGCTTGCCAGCGCAGCTCGGGGTCCTTCGAATCAGCGACGACTTTCTCGAGCGCCTCGACCGCCTGCTTGCCGCGGGCGACGAGCTCGTCGCCCGCGGCACGACGGACGTCGAAGTCGGGAGAAGCGAGCTTGTCGATCGCGCTGCGGATCGACGCATCCGAGGAGGTCGTGGCCTCTGCCTTGCCGCCTTGGGCGTTGCTGTCTTGGGCGGCGAGCGATGTAGCGCTGAAGAGCGCGAGGAAGGTGAGACCGGTGGCAAGCTGGGCGAGTCGCCCCGGTCGTGACAAGGAAGCGATTCTCATATTCTCTCTCCTGCTGCGCCGCGTCATCGAAGAAGGTCAGCGGCGCCTCGTTTCGGGGCAGAAGGACGAGACTCTGCGCCCAAAACTCCGAGGGCAGCGAGCCTCTCAGTGGGGCTTGATTTCGTAGCTCGCGACCACGCCTTGACGTCGGTAGCTCACGCTCAGCTTTTTGCCGCTACGAATGGCCTCGAGCAACTGGTCCCCTGACTCGAGGGGCACGCCGTTGATCGACACCCACTGATCGCCAGGCTTGGCACCGGCATCGTGGGCCGGTGAACCGAGCATGACACGCTGCACGCGGAAGTCGGGCATGATCTGGATACCGAGACTCGGCGGCGCTGGCTCCAGCGCTTGGCCCAACTCGTGCTCGGCGCGTGCGCGGAGCCAATGAACGTCGATCGCCCCGTATGTGATCCTCACGGGCGTCGCGGCCTCGGGCTTGGTCACGGCATCTTGCTTCGCCGCAGTGTCCGGCCTCCGCTCGGTGTCTGGCTTCGTTTCACGCGTCGTCGGCGAGGACGCCATCGTGCCCGGACGCGGCCCGCGCAACGGCACCTCGATGCCGAGCAGCATGCCGACGAGTTCGCCCTTGGCGTTCACCACGAGCGAACCGGGATCGCCCTCATCCATGTCGAGGACGTGGAGATAGGGGTCATCCGTGGCGCCGATGGCCTGACTCGAAAAGGCACCGCGCTCTGCCTTGATCCCGAAGCTCTGCAGAGCGAAGGCAAGGTTCGACCGCATGCGTCCACGCACGAGAACGAGGTCACCGACCGCCTCACGCCAGCCGCGCGGCGCGACGGCCAGCAAGTCGGGTTCGACCTTGTCGAAGGGGTAGGCAAGCGTGAAGAAGGTCACGAGCGGCGAGCTCTCGGGTGAGCGCCCGACACTGCCGAGCGCACGCAGCCGAAAGATGCCCTTGCTCGTGAAAAGCTCTCCAGTCGTCCCCCGCTCGAGCTTGGCGATGTGCGGCGCCGCCACGAGGCCCTTGCCGAGATAGATGCCGCGGACAACGGTCTCGCCACAGCGGATCCCCAAGGCATATGCACGGGTGGAGCGCCGCAGCCCCGACAGCTCGCGCGACAACTCGACGAGGAGCTGCGACGACGGAGCGGACTCGACTTGCAGCGGCAGGGCAGGTACCGAGACGGCGAAGAAGGCAGCCACAAACGCGAGCCGCGCACATACGAGCATGAGTCGTCGCACCGGCCGTCCTCAGTAGTCCTTGGTCATGCCGAAGTGCAGGGCCGCATCACTGAGCTCCACACCGTGGTTGACGCCACTGACCGGCAGCAAGATCGACCCGTCGCCAAAGCTCGTCACCCCTTCGTTCGCGAGGTTCTGCACAAAGCGCTGCAAGGCCTCCTGCAAGTACGGCGCAAAGTCGGGGCGAGAGAGCAAGGCGCTCGCCGAGCGCGTCTTGACTTCGTCGTCGAGCACCGTTCGCGTCGGCACAGCGTGCGAAGAACTCGCCACCGAGCTGCGAACCATGTGCTGCTCAGGCAAGTGCGAACGCCCGATCAGGTAGCCGCCTGCCAGGGTGACGACCAAAGCAGCCGCCGCGGGCAACCACGTCAGCAAGGCGAAACGACGCTTGCTATGCACGGCCTTGCCGTGCGCTGCCTTGCCGTGCGCCGCCACGAGGAGACGCGTGTCCTCCTCTAAGCGGGCACCACGCTCGATCTCGCCGAGGATGCCGCTGCGCAGCGATGCAAAGAAATCGTCGCCGAGCTGCGGTGCCTGGGCTCCGCCTTCGACGAGCGTCGTGAGCGCCTCGCGCGCACCTTCATACTGCAACTGCTCGCGGCGGCACGCGACACACTCCCCTGCGTGACGCTCGATCGCCGCGGCCGTCGCCGGATCGAGGTCGCCGCCACATGCGGCCGGCATGAGGTCACGTACGAGATGACAGGGCAAGCTCATGCGCGGCCTCCTAGTCGACCCAAGCTGTCGCGCCCCGGCAAGCTGTCCGAAGCATCGAACTTGGCTGACTCGAGCGTGGGCGAGGTGTCCCGCGACACGCGCTCCCAGCGCTCACGGAAGAGCTGACGCGCCTTGTGCAACCGCCAGCGCACCGTCGCGTGCGTGAGTCCCAAGATCGGCGCGATCTCGCGACACGAGATGCCATGCAAGTCACGAAGCGCGAGCACGGTGCGGAAGCGCGCCGGCACGTCCGCAAGCACGCGGCGCACGTCGTCGCGCATCTCACGCTCCTCGAGCGCCGCTGCGGGGCTCTCCTGGTCCGGGCCTTCGAACTCCACTTCGATGCCGTCGATCTGCACCGAGCGATCCGAGCGCAGCTTGCGCAGCTGGTCGATCGCGAGGTTCGTCACGATGCGGTAGAGCCACGTGTAGAAGTTGCGCGAGAAATCGAAGCGATCGAGGCTGCGGTGGACGCGGACAAAGGCTTCTTGGACGACGTCGCGCGATTCTTCGACGCGACCGAGGACGTGGAAGGCGATCCAGAAAGCCTTGCGCTCATAGCGTGCGACGAGGCTGCCGAAGGCCTTGAGGTCGCCCTGGAGCGATGCATGAATGAAGTCCGCGTCGCGGACTTCCGCGTCGGGACTCGGCGCGCGGCCGAGCTCTTCGCCGGAGACACGACACGCCAAGTTGTATTGGGACTTGTGCCGCGAACGGAATTGGGGGTCGAGACCTGACATTCGGTAGACCAGCGGGGGCCGGGATCCGTGTTACGTGGCCTAGCTTAACCGGAACGCGGCCATCGTCGTGCAACGAACGAGTCAAGCGAGGGCGAGCGATCTACGAAAGAGCGCCCCGGACCCGCGAAGACGAACTTGCCAGCCCGCAAAAAAAACGGCCGGCCCAGAGGCTCAGCTCTCGTCGACCCGCCCCATCGCGCGGAACTTCTGGTAGCGCGCCTCGAGCAGGGCCTCGGTCGGCCGGGCCTGCAGCTCGTCGAGGCTGCGCAGGAGGAAGTCCTTGACGTTCTGGATCGTCTCCTGCGGCCGTCGGTGCGCCCCGCCGAGAGGCTCGTCGATGATCTCGTCGACGATGCCGAGCTCGAAGAGGTCGGGCGCGCTGAGGCGGAGGGCCGCGGCGGCCTCAGGGGCCTTGTCCGCGCTCTTCCAAAGGATGGCCGCGCAGCCCTCTGGCGTGATGACCGAGTAATACGCGTTCTTGAGGATGGCTACGCGGTCCCCGACGCCGATGCCGAGCGCACCCCCCGACCCGCCTTCGCCGATGACGATGGCGATGATCGGCACGCGCAGCGAGAACATCTCGCGGATGTTGAGGGCGATCGCCCGCGCTTGGCCGCGCTCTTCGGCGCCGATGCCCGGGTAGGCACCTTGCGTATCGACGAGGCAGACGATGGGCAGGCCGAGCTTTTCGGCGAGGCGCATCTTCTCGAGCGCCTTGCGGTAGCCCTCGGGATGGGCGCAGCCGAAGTTGCAGAGCAGGCGGTCCTTGACGCTCTTCCCTTTGCGATGGCCGACCAGCAGGATGCGCCGCGCTTCGATGGTCGCAAAGCCCGTCACGATGGCGCGGTCGTCGCCGAAAGACCGGTCCCCATGCAGCTCGAGGAAGTCCTCGAAGATGCCGTTGATGTAGTCCTGGGTCACCGGCCGCTGCGGGTGCCTCGAGACGCGGACGCGCTCCCACGGCGTGAGGTTGTCGTAGACTTCCCCCGTGACCTTACGAAGCCGCGCTTCTAGGGCGACGACCTCGCCGTTGAGATTGAGCTTGGTCGAATCGGCCAGGGCCTTGAGCTCCTGGATCTTGTGCTCCATCTCGAGGATGGGGCGCTCGAAGGCAAGGGCAGCGTCCATGATCGGCGTGCTCGACCGCTCTTCTGCTTCGACCTTGCGCTCGCTGCCGCGCTTGCGACTGTCATCAGCTTCGTTCTTCGATCTGGCCAAGAGTCGACACCAGGGCAACTTGTCGTGCGTGAGACTGGACCGCGGCAGGATCGACCACGCTGTCGTATCCGCTGCACGTTCCAGGGGAGAGTTTGGGAGCTGCGGACGCGCGTGGCAAGACGAGGGCGTCGCAAAGCCGCCGCGCCACCGCCCAAAATCGCGCCCCTGCAGCGCTCCTGCGTCGCAGCACCTCGCCGCTGCGCTTGCGGAATGCGGTCCCATCGGAGAACCTTCGGGAATGCGTCCCCTACTCGGCCTGCGCCCAAGTTTCGTCGTGAGCCTCGGCGTTGCGTGCTCGATCTTCGCCGCCTCGTCCTTCGCCCACGGCATCTTCGAGAAGGTGCTCTTCAGCGGTAAGGCCAACTACGCGACGCGTGGGACGACGCCGAGCGCCGCGAGCGCGCAGCTCTACGCGATGCAACCGAAGGAGTTCATGACCGGCTCGCATGAGACGGTTGGCTGGCGCTTCACGATGCAGGACGCGGACGCCTCTACCGCCGAGCTCGTGCGCTTGTCGTGGGTCGCCTACGCGCAGGACGGCAAGAGCCCGGATACGTCCGCCCAGGGCGAGATCCTCTCGATCAAGGTCCCGCTCTTCGGCCAGGGCCTCAAGGGCAACATCGCCTACGACTTCACGATCACGCTGGGCAACCCGCGGACGCTGCCGGCGACGGTCGGTATTGGCATCGAGCTGCCGGCGAACGCGCAGTGGCCGAACGACGGCGCAGCGGTGCACGCGCAACTGAATGTTGCGAACGACGCGCTCCGCCCGCGGGTCATGCCGCCGAACGACCAGGAGGTCTGGACCTTCGAAGCGACGGCGAGCGGCGTCGCGCCGCTCGGTGGGCGCACGCTCGACACCCTCAACATCGGCGGGCTCTTCATCGAGCCGACGCTGACGCCCTTCATCGATACTACGGCCTATGGCTCCTTCCGCCCCGAGCGCCTCTACGGCGTCGACGCGCTCTTCCCGGACGGGGATCGCAACGACTTCCTGGGTTTGATCATCGACGGCGGGCAGGTCGGCAGCGGCGGCCTGGGCTTCGTCTATCTCGCGAACTCGCTCAATCCGAATCCGATCAAGTTGCTCTACGGCGAGTTCTCGTTGTCGCTGCAGAGTCCCGAGCCCTACCTCGTGATGGTCGTTCCGCTCGACTCGCTCGGCTCGGCCACGATCGGTCCGCACTCGGTCTTCAACTTGCCGCAGAACTCGCGCACCTTCTGGCTCCAAGCCCTCGTCGTCAATCCGTTCAGCCTCGAGATCGAAGCGACCGACGCGATCAAGATTCGCGGGACGTGAGCATTAGGCGCCGACGAGGTCGGCGCCGTGTTGCAGCCAGAGGCCGTGACAGAGCGCGATGAGCTTCTTTGCGCCGATCGGCTTGGTCGCGTAGGCATCGCAGCCGGCCGCGAGACAGCGTTCGGCGTCGCCGCGCATGGCGTGCGCGGTGAGCGCGAGGATCGGAGTCGTGACCCCGGCGGCGCGCAACGAAGACGTCGCGAGATAGCCGTCCATGCGCGGCATCTGCATGTCCATGATGATGAGGTCGAAGCTCGTCGCAGCACCAGTCACGCGCTCGTAGGCCTCGAGGCCGTCGCAGGCGACGCTGACCTCGGCGCCCGCCCGTTGCAAGAAGTGCGAGAGCAAGCGCCGGTTGTCTTCGCCGTCTTCGGCCAGCAGCAAGCGCAGGCCGTTCAAGTTCGCGGGCGCCGCGTCGACGGCCGTGAGAGTCGGACTCGAAGAGCGCGTTGACGACTCGGCCGCCTTGCCCGCGGCCTCGACGTCGAGCGTGACGACGAACTCAGAACCAACACCGAGCCGCGAGAACGCTTCGAGGCGTCCGCCGAGCAGGTCAACGAGTCGGCGACAGATCGAGAGGCCGAGGCCGCTGCCGCCGAACTCGCGCGTCGTCGAGGTATCGGCTTGCGTGAAGGGCTGGAAGACGCGCACGAGCTCGCCTTCGTCCATGCCGCGCCCGGTGTCGACCACGCGGAGAACGAGTTGGTAGCGCCCAGGCTCGGTCTCGCTGCGCGTCGCGCGAGCGAGCAGCTTGACCTCGCCGCGTTCGGTGAACTTGATCGCGTTGCCCACGAGGTTGAGCAGGATCTGCCGAATGCGCACGGGGTCGCTGAGGATGCGAGAAGGGAGCTCCCCTTCGACCGCGAGCGCGCAGCGAATGCCCTTGCCTTCGGCGCGGATCGCCATGCTCGTGCGGATCTCTTCGAGCAGGGCCGGCAGATCGACGGGGACGCGCTCGAGCTCGAGCTTGTTGGCCTCGATCTTCGACAGGTCGAGGATGTCGCCGAGGATGGCGAGGAGGTGCTGCCCGTTGCGCCGCACGGTCTCGAGACGTGCGCGGCGCTCCTCGATGCTCGCTTCTTCGTCGAGCGCCATGTCGGCGAAGCCTAAGATGGCGGTCATCGGCGTGCGAATCTCGTGGCTCATGTTGGCGAGGAAGTCGCTCTTCGCGCTGCTCGCGCGCTCCGCGGCGAGCTTGGCGTTCGCGAGCTCATCGACGGCGCGTCGACGCGCATCCACGTCTTGGTGAAGACCGATCAAGCGCACGACGGCGCGCGTCGCGGCGTCACGAACGCCTTCGGCCACCGACCGGATCCAAGACCAAGACCCATCGGCTCTCATGACTCGATACTCGACGTCGCAGGCAGGCACGTGACCGTCACGGCAGGCCGCCATCGCGTCGACGACGCTCGCGCGGTCCTCCTCGTGGATCAGCGCTTCCCATGCATCGGCGTGCTCAGGGACCTGGTCCGGTGCATAGCCGAGCCGCGTGAACAAGGCACGGTCGAGGACGTAGGCGCCGCTGCGCAAGTCGACCTCGAAGAAGCCCTGACGCGCCGCGCGCACCGCAAGGCGCAGGAGCTGGGACTCACGACGCTGCAGCGTGACGTCGCGCACCGAGCCGACCAGGGAGAGCTGTCCTTGGTCATCGCGACTCGCTTCGCCACGCGCGACGAAGACGCGCGCGCCTCGCGCGGACCGGAACTCGACATCGAAGGGCTGGCCCTCGTCGAGATGCGCTCTCAGGGCGGCGCGCAAACGCGGTCGGTCCGCCCGCTCGATAGAAGCGAGGACATCGGCAAGGTTCGTCATGCCCGAGGCCATGAAGCCCAAGTCCGCCGCCAAGGTCGGCGCGAGCCAGACGACGTCCTGCGTCAGATCTGGCCACTCGAAGAGCCCATCTCGCGTCGCTCGCACGGCGCGGTCGAGGCGGCGGCGCAAGGTCTCACGCTCCGAGTCGAAGCGCTTCTGCTCGCTGATGTCGCTCGCGCTGCCGCGATAGCCGCGGACTTGGCCGTCCTCGTCGGCGAAGGCCTGCGCCTTGACGCGCAGCCAGGTCTCGCGCCCATCGCCACACGCCGTGCGCAGCTCGAAGTCGACGCGCGTGGTCACCGAAGCGGCGGCCTCCTCGAAGCAAGCCGCGACCCGCAGCACTTCGTCGTCGGCGACGAAGTCGAGCAGCGATCGACCGAGGACTTGGTCGACGGGCACGCAGAGGAGCGCCTCCACAGCCTGGGTCACGAAGGTGAAGCGAAGCTCGGCATCGACCTCGAAGAA
>CALLZN010000417.1 GCA_937858895.1 uncultured bacterium
AGAACGGCCAGCAGAACCCAGCCGCCGCAACACAGCAAGAACGCGAGCAGGCGCGTGAGCAGCTAGCCTCCGCCGAAAAGCGCCTCGAGCGCGCGGTCCAGGACTTCCGGGAGCGGCAGGGACAGTCTTCGGCCGGAGCCAGCGAGCGGCAGGCAGCCGTCGAGAAGGACCTCGAGACACTGCGGCAGCAGATGGAAGAGGCGGCCGCGAGCGGCCAACTCGACCCGCAACAACGCGAGGCTGCAGCCAAAGACCTCGATGCCGCCAAGAAGTCCATGAAGGCGGCCAGCGAACAGCTCGCCAAAGGCTCGCCGCGCGCCGCGTCACGCGCCCAGTCGCAGGCAGCAAACGACCTGCAGAAAGCCGCCGAGGCGATGCAGCGCAACCGTCAGCTCGGAGCCGAGGAGCAGCAACAGATGACCGAACTCGCCAAGCGGCAGCGCGAGCTCGGCGAGGAGATGCTCGAACTGGCCCGCCGCGTCGACCGCGACAAGAACCGGCAAGCTCAGGAGAAGATCGAGCAAGCCTCGGAGCTCAGTCAAGAGGCCTCCGAGAACATGTCCGAAGGTGACGCCGAGGCGAGCGAGGATGCGGCGCGCGAAGTCGAGCGCAAGCTCGAGGAGGCACGAGGCGAGCTCGACGAAGAACGCGATCGCTACTTGCGCTTGCGCCAGGAGGAGCTGCTCTTCCGCATCACCGACGAAGTCGAGCAGTTGATCACCAAGCAGAACAGCGTCGTCACCGAGACGAAGACCATCGTCGATTCGCTCGGCGACAAGGAGCGCCTGCCGCGCAAGCTGCGCAGTCAAGTCCGTCAGCTCGGCAACCAAGAAGGCGAGCTCGCCGCACGAGCGCGCTTCCTGGCCGAGAACCTCCAGACCGAGGGGGCCATCGTCTTCCACTACGGCCTCGATTCGATCGCCGCCGACCTCGACGAAGTCAAGCAGCGCATGACGTCCTCCGCGCCGACGCTCGACCTCGACCTCCAGTCCTTGCAGAAGGACGTGCTCGAACGCATGCGCATGCTCAAGGCAGCTCTCAGTGAGGAACTCGAGCGTAAGAAGAAGGAACGACAGGAAGGCGGCGGTCAAGAAGGGCAGAAGCCGCCCGAGAACACGAACGAGGGCGATCGCAAGAAGCGCCTCGTGCCCGACGCCGCCGAACTCAAGATGCTCAAGCGCCTCGAGATGGATGCTCGGCAGCGCGTCGAGGGCTTCCTCGCGCTTCGCAAGACCATGCCCGAAGAGCTCGGCTCGTGGTCGCAGCAGAGCCTGGAACGCTTGGCCCTTCGGCACATGAAGTTGACCGAACTACTCGGCGAGTTCTTGAAGAATCGTGGACTCGGTGGCAGCGACCAAGCCGAGGCTGGCAAGGCCGACGGCAGCAAGAGCGAAGGCGAAGACCAAGGCGCGGAGAACGCGCCGAAGAAGGAGGGCAAGTGAAAGTCGTCACGAAGAAGACCCGACGCTTCGTGCGTCGCATCCTGGGCGGCAGCTTTTGCGCCCTCGCCATGACCCTGGTCTTCGGCACGCAGCAAGCAAGCGCCCAGGGCCAAGGCGGCGGCGGAGATGACGAGGCCCGCAAGATCATCGAGCAGATCCAGAAAGACATGGAGGCGATCGACAAGCTCCTCGACCAGGCCGCTCAGCGCGCACGGTCGCAAGGCTCGCCGTCGGGCTCAGGATCGGGATCTTCGAGCGGGGCTGGCGGTGCTGGGCAGCAAGGCGGCGCCGCGGGGCAGCCGGGCGGCGACGGCGCATCGCCCGACGCCATCGACCAGGCCCTGCAGGAGTCCATGACCCGCAGCAAGTCCGTCGTCGAGCGCATCGACAAGTTGCTCGAGCTATCCTCGCAGTCGCAGAGTTCGAGCAGCTCATCGAGCGGCTCGCAGCAGCGCAAAGGTGAGGGCGAGCAGAAAGGGCAGCAGCGCGAGCGCCGGCCCGACGATCGCGAGTCGGCGACGCCTGACCACGTCGACCAAAAGGACGACCGTCGCTCGGGTCAAGAAAAGAAAGACGGCCAACCCGATGGACCGCGCCCGGACCTGGAGCGCGGCAAGCAAGAGGCCGGTGGCGCGCCGCCGAACTCGGCCGCCGAGCGGCTCGAGAAGGCTGCCGAGGCCGGCGACTGGGGCCGCCTTCCTCCATATCTGCAGTTCCGCTTCAAGAAGTCGGGCGTGCCGAAGCTGCCGTCGAAGTACGAGCGCTTCCGCGAAGAGTTCCACAAGCGCGCCGACACGCCAAAGAAGCGCTGATCGCTCCATGGCGAAGGCGTTGCTCTTCTTCCTCGCCGCCACTTGCGCGGCCTCGGTGCCAGCTCGAGCGCGACCGACGATGTCGAGCCTCCAGCAGGACGCAGCGCGGCGCGTTCATCGCGGAGACGATGCGTCAGCGCAGCAACAGCACGACGAGGGCTTGTTGCGTGACGTCGAGGAGCTGATCTCCGCGGGGACGCGGGGCCTGCTGAACCTGCAGCGCGAGGACGGAAGCTTCCGTCTTGGCGACGCTGTCAACCCGGCGCCGCTCGCCGTCGATGCCCTCGCTCTCCTCGCCTTGCTCGCGACCGGCAACGTGCCGGGCCGCGTCCCCAACGGACGCGCGGTCGAGCTCGCGCTGCGCGCGCTCATCGAGCGCCAAGACCGCAGCGGCGGGGCCGCGCATGGGTACTTCCGCGCCGATGGCGATGAGTTCAGCAAGATGCACGGCCATGGCTACGCCACCCTCGCGCTCAGCCAAGTGCTCGGCATGCTGCCGCGTGACGAGCAGGCCCTGACGCCGCACGAGCGTGTGCGCGGCGCCCTCACCGACGCGATTCGTCTCATCGAGAAGAGCCAGGACCGCAGCGGCGGTTGGAGCTACAACCCCGTGCCCCTCGACCACGAGGGTTCGATGACCATCTGCATGCTGCAGGCACTGCGTGGTGCGCGCGACGCCGGTCTCGTCGTCGACACCGAAGTCATCGGCCGCGCGATCGCTTACGTCGAACGAAGCCAAAAGCCCGACGGCAGCTTCCGCTACAAGCTCGGAGCCGAGCGCCGCAGCGTCGCGCTCACGGCCGCCGCCGTCATGACCCTCCACGCCGCGGGTCAATACGAGAGCCAGATCCTGCAGAAGGGCCTCGCCTACTTGACCGACAACTCAGCCATCTTCAGCCAAAGCGCAATCGCTGTACGACGCGCACAAGAACAGGACTTTCCGTACTACGAGCGGCTCTACACGGCCGAAGCGCTCTTCAGCGCGCGTGAGCGCGCGAGCTTCGTTCGCTGGTTCCGGCGCACGGTGCCCCAACTCGCCTCGACCATGGATGCGAAGACAGGCACGTGGAAGTCCGAGCGCTACGGCGAGGCCTACGCGACGGCGATGACGCTGCTCGTGCTTTCGTTACCGCTCGAGTTCTTGCCCATCCATCAACGCTGACGGACCCTCGTCAGCGACCGTCGCCGCCATCGTCGGCACCGCGGCGGTAGACGATCTCGCCGCCGATGACGGTCGCGAGGACGCGGGCACCAAGCAGGGCTCGCGGCGGCGCGCTCTCGTCGAGGAGGTCACGATCGAGGATGCTGAGATCGGCCTCGAAGCCCGGCCGCAGTCGTCCGCGCACCGTTTCTTCGAAGGCGGCATAGGCCGGGGCGACGGTGAAGCCGTCGAGGGCTTGGCGGCGACTGAGCATTTGGTCCTGGCGCAGCGCGGCCTTCTCGAGGTCGTGGGGCGGCGTCGTCGTGATCGCGGCGAAGATCCCTTCGATCGGATCCTCGGGTTCGACCGGAAAGTCCGAGCCGAAGCAGACCGCCGCCCCACTCGCGAGCAGGGTCTTGAAGGCGTAGCTCGACGCGACGCGCTGCGCCCCGAGGCGCCGCGGCGCCCACGGCATGTCGCTCGTGAGATGGGTCGGCTGCATCGAAGCGATGACCCCGAGTTCGGCGAAGCGCTGCAGGTCGCTCGCCTCGACCACCTGCGCGTGTTCGATACGTGGCCGCAAGCGGCGACGATCCTCGCTCGTCAACAAGGTCTTGTAGGCGTCGAGGACGATGCGATTGGCGCGGTCACCGATCGCGTGGATGCAGGGTTGGTAACCCTTCTCCTTGCACCAGACGATGCGCGCGCGCAGGTCGTCTTCACTCGTCGTGAGCTGGCCGCGGTTACCGGCCTCGTCGCTGTAGTCTTCGAGCAGGGCGGCGAGGCTCGAACCCAAGGCGCCGTCGGCATAGAGCTTGACCGCTCGGAAGCGCAGCTTCGCGCGCGGTCCGGCGTCATCGACGGCCGGCAAGGCTTGCGGACCCGACGGGGAAGGCAGCATGCCGTAGACCCCGAGCTTCCACTTGCCGGCCGCCTCGAGTTCACGGAGCAGCCGCCGCGCGGGGCCAGAGACGCCTGCGTCGTGCACACGGGTGAGGCCGACGCGCAGGCACTTCTCTTGGGCAGCGAGCAGGCGGCGCTCGAGTTCGTCCCGCGAGGGTGTCGCGAGAACACGAGTCACGAGCCCCATCGCGTTGTCGACGAGGACCCCCGTAGGCGAAGCATCGTCGCGGCTGAGAATGCGCCCCCCTTCGGGCGCGACCGTCCGCGCGTCGATGCCGGCCTTGGCGAGTGCAGCGGCGTTCGCGAGCGCTGCGTGGCCATCGATGCGGGTCAAGAAGACCGGATGATCGGGCACCGCCGCGCTCAGTTCAGCGTGGTCCGGCATCTCTTGTACGGGCCAGCGGTTCTGGTCCCAGCCGCGGCCGAGGATCCATGCTCCCTTCGGGAGCGAGCGCGCTTCGGCCGCGATGCGATCGACAAGGGCCGCATAGCTCGGCAGCCCCTTGAGGTCGACGCCGGCGTCACCGAGCCCCGCGACGTGGCCGTGGGCATCCTGCAGACCCGGATAGATGTGCGCACCGAGGAAGTCGACGATGCGCGTGTTCGCGCCACGGTGGCGCAGGATGCCATCGCGACCGGAGATCGCGAGGATTCGCGTCCCTTGAATGGCGATGGCCGTCGCGTTGACCGGCACATCAACCTCGTCCCCATGGACCTTGCCGCAGAAGAGGATCCAATCGGCGACCTCGAAGCCTCGATCGACGCTCTGCTTCTCGTCGTCCTGCGCGACGTCAGCCTGACAGCCAACGAAGAGCGAGGCGATGAGCAAGCCTAGAAGAGACCCGAGGACAGGGCGGACAACGGAGAGGCGCTGCTGCATCCGCGCATGCTAGCCCGGATGGTTCATGAACGCCGTAGTGAGGCGTCGCAAGCGTGGGCCGCTCTTGCCAAGGCGTGGCTCAATCGTCGAAGAGACTCCCGCAGTGCAGCTCCTGCCCTGGGGTCAGGATGATCTTGTCGACACGGCCACGTCGGTCGACGACCGTGTCCGGGAAGATCAAGGCGCGGTCGATCTTGACCGGATGCAGGAAGCGCACACCATCCATGACGACCGAGTTGCTGATCTCGCTTCCTTCGGGCAGCACGACGTTCTTGCCCACGATCTTGTCGATGCCATGCGTACGCAAGTAGTGCAAGTTCAAGAGGAGCAAGTCGCTCGGGAACGAGAGGTTGAGGTCGTCCCGCACGACCTCCGCCGCTTCGACGCGCCAGCCGTCGTCGATGAAGATCTGGATCGAGTCGGTGATCTCGTACTCGTCGCGCATGGCCGTGCGCGGCGTGCGTCGCACCGCGTCGAAGAAGGCGACATCGAACAAGTAGAGGCCACAACCCTTGAGATCGGTCGTCGGGACCCGCGGCTTCTCGATCACGCGCGTGACCCGACCATCGGTCTCGGTGTGGACGACGAAGTTGCGCCGGATGGCCTCGCGATTCGGCTCACGCTTCACGGCGAGGACGGCGGCGGTCTCGTCGCGCGTGCCGCGCCCCAAGCGCTCGACCATCGACGCGAGGTTCTCGGTCTCGAAGAAGATGTCGCCGAGGAAGAGAAAGAACGGCCGGTCGACGTGGCGTTCGAGCTTGCAGAGCGCGTGCGCGATGCCGAGGGTCTCTTCTTGCTCGACGTAGCGGATCTTGACGCCGTACTCAGAGCCATCGCCGAGGCTACGCACGATCTCGTATCCGAGGTGCCCGATGACGATCACGAGCTCGCGGACGCCGAGCTCGCGAAGCGCCTCGATCTGGTGCACGAGCAAGGGCTTGCCACCGATCGGCAGGATCGGCTTGGGGAAGCGCTCCGAGAACGGCAGCATGCGCGTGCCCTTGCCCGCTGCGAGGATGACGCCGAGTAGGTCCTGAGCGTTCGAGGTCGTTTCTTTGGCCATGGCTATGTCGCAGGTGGCTTTGTCGCAGGTGGCTTCGTCGCGAATGACTTTGTCGCAAGAGAGACGATCAGCGCAAAGAACGCAAGAGCGCGACGCGCGCCCCCTGCGCTTCTCCGAGCAAGAGGTCCGAACGCCCGTCGCCGTCGAAGTCGCCTGCGACGAGCATCGTCGCCCCCATGACGGCCGGCACCGGGTCATTTGCAAAGAAGCCCCCACGACCGTCGCCGAGCAGGATTTCGAGCGTGTCGCCTTCGTTCGCGACCACGAGGTCGCGCCGCCCGTCGACGTTGACATCGTGCACGAGCAGGCTCGTGAGCGGCGCTCTTAGCCCAAGGATGCGGAAGGCAGCAGCATCACGGCCATCGTGAACCGCGACCTCACGCCGCCCCCGCGCCCACGCGACGACCTCGAGGCCCGCTTCGCGATCGAGATCTGCCAAGCTGAGACGATCGAAGCCGAGCGGTAGCTCGTGGTCGAAGGCGGCCGCGAAGCCGCCGCGACCGTCGCCGTGATGCACACGCAGGCGGCCATCGCGCAGCGCGAAGACGAGGTCGTCGATGCCGTCACCATCGAGGTCGCCATGCGCCACCGACGTCGCCGCCACGTCGATCGTCGCGCGCTCGTAGCGGAAGCCGAGCCGCAGGACCTGGCCGAAGAGCAGGTTGACGCGCTCGGCCGTGCGGTCGAGCACGGCGACATCCAAGCCGCCATCGCGGTCGAAATCGGCGCAGACGACGTCGAAGTCCGGCCCAGCGCCGACATCGATAGCCGGCTCAGAGGCTGCGGGCCACAGGTCGAAGGCAATGGCCTGCGTCGAGCTACGATTCACGAGGATGCGCAAGCCCATGGCCGTCATGACGAGGACGTCCATGCGTCCATCGTGGTCGAAGTCGGCGGCCACAAGCTGCTTCGGGCGACCGGGCACGTCAACACGCCGGGCCACGACGCGCTCGCGCGGGTGCCCGCGCTGGCCGACCAAGATCTCGCAGAGGTCCTCGGTGCCGCCGCAGGTCACGACGTCAGCATCCCCGTCGTCGTCGAAGTCCGCGACCGCCGACGACAAGACGGACGAAGCAGCGAAGGTCTCGGTCGCCGCGAAACCGTCGGCGTGGCTTCGCAAGATGCCGATCCCGCCGCCATCGCTCGAGCTCGTGACGAGGTCCATGCGCTCGTCGTCGTCGATGTCGAGGACGGCTAGGTCCGTCACGCGTCCGGAGCACGCAAAGTGGCGCGCTGCGCCAAAAGCCCCGAAGGGCTTTGCTTCGACGACGGCGAGCTCCGTGCGATCGGCGAAGCCGATCACGATGCGCTCGGCAGAAGCGGGTGTGAAGCGCGCGAGCCACAACGAGCGCGCCAGGCCCTGCACCTCGAAGAGCGTGGCGGGCTCGAAGTTGCCGAGACCGTTGCCCGCGAAGACCACGAGGTTCGCTGCCCCCTGCACGATGACGACGAGGTCGGTGGAAGCATCGCCAGTAACATCGCCCGCGCAGAGCGCGCTCGCGCCGGATCCCGGCAAGCCGAGCAGCAAGCGCCGCTGCCCATCGATGCCATGCGCCGATCCGTGCCAGACGAGGACCTCGTTGCGGCCGGCATCGGTGACCGCGAGGTCCGGATAGGCATCCGCATCGATCCATGCCACGCAGGCTGCGCTCAGCGAAGTCTGCGCGTCGAGGTCGATGCGCTGCGTCCTGCGATGGCGGCCGTCACGCTGCGTCCAAACTTCGATGGCCGCCGACATGGCGAGGACGAACTCGTCCACACCGTCCTGGTCGAAGTCGCCGCCGACGATGTCCACGACGGGCTCTGCGAGAAGCTCTGGAGGCTGCTCGGTGAAGCGGCCGTAGCCGTCGTTGTCGAAGACTTGCAGGATGCGATCACCGAGCACGCAGACGAGGTCCTCGTCGCGGTCACCGTCAAGATCGGCGACGAGGACACGCGTCGCCGATCGGTCGAGTGGTAGGACCACGGTCGGCTTCTCAGCGAAGCCCGCCGCACGACTGCCGACGAAGATCCAGAGTTCGTTCACGTCGCGCGGGGCGACGACCAGATCCAAGCGCCGATCGCCGCTGAGGTCAGCAGCGGCACTCGCGGCAATGCCCGTCGCCGCCGTCTCGATGACGCGGCGGCTCTCGAAGACCGCGGGGCTTGCAGCCTCGAGGCTCGCATCCGCACCGGGCTTCGCCGCATCACAAGCCGCGAACCCTAGGATCGACAGGAGGACGGCGAAGCGAAGGAGCAGCGCGGATCGGTTGTCGGGCATGGGGCGGAGTCCTGGGCGAGGTCCAGCCAAGGATACTCCGCTCAGCCGCAGCGAGCGGCCATCAGGGCCGCGTCGGAACGATCTCGTCTTCGAGGCGCGCGAAGGCCCGCGGTGGACCGAGCAGGATCTGCGCCAGCACGAGCTCGCGCGGCCCGAGACCCGGCGGCAGCGCCACGCGCCGAACGGGCGCTACGAGCGGCCGCAAGGCCACAGCGGGGGCCTCGCCGCGCGCGATGGCCGCGTCGGAAAGTCGCTTGGCCTCGCTTCGACCCGCTTCGCCGAAGGGTCCGAAGGCGTCGAAGCCAAGCGCCATGTGGTCCTTCCTCGGCGGCGCCAAGGTCCGCTGCGCGGGACGGATGCTCGGGGGCACGGGCTCGACCCGGGCTGGCGCACCTTGGGCGCGGCCGAGGATCTCGCGGATGCGCTTCGCGACTTCGTCGCCGGCATCCTCGATGCGCCGCGAGCCGGTCTGCGCTGCTGGCTCGTCGAGCGGATCGACGCCACTGCGCCCTTGGTTCAGCGCCTCCTCGATGCGACGACGCTTCTCGGCCTGCTGCTGCTTGCGCCGCGCCTTCTGCGCCGCCGATCCCCCGAGGTTCCCGAGGATGGTGACCACCAGGAAGAACAGGAGGATCGGGTTGTCGAGAAAGAAGTTGATGAGTTCGCGCATCGTCCCTCGTCAGCTCTTCTTCGGCTCCTGACCCGGAGGCGCGTCGCCGCCGAAGTTGCGGCGCATCGAGGTGTCGGCCTCGAGGTTCTTCATGCGCATGTAGTCCATGATGCCGAGATTGCCGTTGCGGAAGGCCTCGGCCATCGCGACCGGGACCTCGGCTTCGGCCAAGACGACCTTGGCGCGGTTCTCCATGACGGCGGCGATCATCTCCTGCTCGCGCGCGACGGCCATGGCGCGACGCTCTTCGGCGCGGGCTTGCGCGATGATCTTGTCGGCCTCGGCTTGGTCGGCTTGGAGGCGGGCGCCGATGTTGTTGCCGATGTCGACGTCGGCGATGTCGATCGAGAGGATCTCGAAGGCCGTACCAGCATCGAGCCCCTTCGCCAAGACGGTCTTCGAGATGCTGTCGGGGTTCTCGAGCACGTCCTTGTGCGTCATCGAAGAGCCGATCGTCGAGACGATACCTTCGCCGACGCGCGCGATGATGGTTTCCTCGGTCGCGCCACCAACGAGGCGAGCGATGTTCGTCCGCACCGTGACGCGCGCCTTCGCAAGCACCTGAATGCCGTCCTTGGCCATGGCCGAGACCTCGGACTTGCCCTTGGAAGGATCAGGACAGTCGATGACCTTCGGATTGACGCAGGTGCGCACGGCCTCGAGCACGTCACGCCCGGCGAGGTCGATGGCAGCAGCGCGCATGAAGTCGAGGTCGAGGCCCGCGCGGTCCGAGGCGATCAAGGAGCGCACGACGTTGATGACATTGCCGCCAGCCAAGTAGTGCGCTTCGAGGTCGTTCGTCTCCAAGGCGATCCTCGCCTGGACCGCGCTGATCTTGGCGCGCACGACAACCGTCGGGTTGATCTTGCGCAAGCTCATGCCAACCAACTGGAAGAAGCCGATGCCCGCCTTCGAAAAGTAGGCCTGGACCCAGAGGTTCAGGTATTTGAAGAGCAGAATGACGAGGACGAGCAGAACCAGCAGCAGGACGCCGAGCATCCATACCCAAGTCTCTGGACCTTTTTGCGCGAGGAGAAGACCGTTCATGACGAGCGAAGCTCAGTGGTTGGAGGTTATCGAAGAAGAAATCACGAGGGCACGTCGACGCGCTTGACGACGAGTTGCCCGAGTTCGACGCGCAGGACCTCGACCGCGGCCCCGGACTCGAGGGGCTCGCCGCGCGTCATCGCGTCGTAGCGACGGCCCTCGACGACAATCGTGCCGACAGGGCGCAAGGGGGTCACGGCTTCGCCGCGCTTGCCGATAGCTGCGCCGAGGCCGCGTTCCTGCGCCGTCGACTTGCCGCTCGGACCAGCAAGGATGAGTCGTCTCCCGAAGCTCGTCTGCGGCAGGATGCGAAACGCAAAAATCACGACCACCGGCGCAAGCAACAGGACCGCCGTGAGGAAGGTCGTGCCGACACCCGTGCCGTGCTGGAAGGCGAGGAAGACCGTCGACACCGTCAGCGCCGCGGCAGCTGTTCCGAAGACCCCGAAGCTCACGAAGAAGACCTCGGCGATCATGAGCAGCAGTCCGCAGAAGAGCATGAACACGAGCCAGTGGATCGCGACCACGCCGCCCTCGCGCGCACCGTCTTGCGCCTCTTCGAGCGGCTGCACGACGATGCGATTGCCCCGCGCCTCGATCACTTCGACGCGCACACCGACTTCGTGAAAGCCGCCGCTCGAGACGACATCGTAGGGCTCGCCGTCGACCTCGACCCGCCCTGCGGGGCGCAGCTCGGTCAGCGTCACGCCGACGCGACCAACGAGCGGCGAGCTGCGGCGCTCCTCCGTGGCCGTCGTCGAGAGCGACTCACCGCCCTTCGAAGCATCGAGCAGGAGCTTGTTGAAGAACGGGATCTTCGGCAGGAAGCGCGAGAAGAGAAGCGTCAGCACGATGACGATGCCGATCGCGACCAAGAGGCTGCTCAAGTTCGAAGTCATCACGTCGTCCTGCAGCGAGTTGCTCGGGAGAGCAAAGGACTGCAACGACAAGAAGAGCGCCGTCACGACCGCCAAGAAGCCGAGCACGCCGAAGACGAGCATGCCCGGAAGCACGAAGAACTCGACCAGGATGAGGGCGATGCCCACGACGAAGATCAGGATCTCGGTCCACGCCGCGAGCCCGACCAAGAACTGACCTGCAAAGAAGAAGACGAAGCAGAGGACCGCGAGCGCCTCGGGCACGCCCGTGCCTGGCGTCTTGAGGGCGATGACCGTCATCAAGATGCCCCCGATCATCAGGAACATCCGGATCGAATGAAGGAAGCCCGCGAGCTCCTCGGACCAGTTGGTCTCGATGCGGAGCGGTTGCGCGGCAATGTCGAGTTCGGTCGCGAGTTGGTCGAGGCTCGCGGCGCGCCCCTCGGCCACCCGATAGGTCAGGCACTCATCGGCGTTGAGGACGAGCGGCCGCATGTCGAAGACCCGTTCTTCGAGCACCTCGACGCCCTCGCTGTTGCGTAAGACCTCGGCGTCGTCTTTGCCGAGAACCTCAGATCGAATGAGACCATCCTTGCCGCGGACCCGCATTGCCACGACCTGCAAGGCAGGATCGACCATGGCCTCAGCGAGCTTTTGCACCGTGGCCCCGTGATGCGAGGCGATCTTGGAGACCTCGGCGCGCATCGCCGAGAGGTACTTGGCGCGCACCTCGTCTTCGATGAGGCCGAGCACCCCGCCACCAATGACCGGAACGATGGCTCCGATGTTGGCGCGCGGCGCGACCCAGATGCGCTTGCAGGCGAGAGCGATCACGGCGCCGGCCGAATAGGCCTGATTCCGAACGAAGGCGACGGTGTCGACTGGCTGCCCCTCGAACTGCTGGAGCAGGGCGACGATCTCTTCCATGCGTTGGATCTCGCCGCCAGGCGTGTCGATGTCGAGGATGAGGCGCGAGGCCCCGGCCGCGAGCGCCCCGCCGTCGCCGCCCCGCACGGGCGGGACCATTGCGAAGTCGACGGCCCCCTCTATCGTCACGACGACGCCGACCGCTTGGCCGCGTCGGTCGGGCTGGGGGTCTGCCTGGCCCGCCGCTGGCGCCAACCCTGCCGACAAGAGAAAGACGATGCCGGCCAGAAGCGAGCAAATGGTCTGCAAGCCAAGACCGAAACGCGTTGGAAATCGTGAGCGCTTCAAAATCATCGGCGATCTGCGGCTCGACACCATGGAAGTCGCGGACTCGGGCACATGGCGCGGAACATAGCACCAGCTGACGCATGACACACACGGAACTGAGGCTCCAGTCCTGCCGCGGATCGCGCGCGACCCACGGTCGCATAGAGAAGTGCCCTTGGTTTCCGCGCGCGGGCAGGCTTCAATTCAGTCGGCTCAGCGACGACACGAGTCGTCTTCGAATTCTCTTGGACGACTCGCGTAGGCGGCCGCCTCGCCGTCCTCCATCGCCCCGCTGACGGGACATCGATCCAACGAGTGAAGCATGACCGACACGAAGGCCCCCCCGACGACCACCAAGAAATCCAAGAAGGATGTCGATCGCGTCATCATCCGACCTTGGCCCAAGGTCGTCTTCCTCTACCCGACCTTCATCGCCGCTCTCGTCGGGTGGTTTGCCTCTTGGCTCAGCAAGGAAGGAGCGACGCTCGGCAATCCAACCATCGGTTGGATCTTCATGCTGGTCCTCTCGGTCAACCTGCTGGTCTTTGCCTTCGACTTCTCACGCATCAAGTCGATCACGATCCTCTTCGTCGGCGTGGCGATCGTCTTCGCGATGATGTGGGCCAACAATCAATGGGAGATCATGTCTTGGGTGCGCGAGAAGCTCGGCACCATTGACATTCGAATGAACGCTCAGTTCTACGGCTTCATGGCCGTCCTGCTCGCGTTCATCTTCTTCCTCGTGTTCATCAACACGCGCTTCAATTACTACGAGGTCAACCGCAACGAAATCCTCCACCACCACGGCTACCTGGGGGACATACGACGGACGCCGACGACGGCGATGCGCATGCAGAAGGAGATCTACGACCTCATGGAGTACGCGCTGCTGCGCTCGGGTCGCATGGTCTTCAATCCGCAGACCGAGCGGGAAGCCCTCGTCATCGACAACGTGATCGGCATCAACGAGGTCGAGCGGCGGATCAAGTATCTCTTGTCGAGCGTGTCGGTCGCGGTGCGTAACGAGGACTTGAACGAGGAGGCCTTCTGACGAGGCAGGTCGCGCTGCTCGCCGTCGCCCTCGCTTGCCTTGGCAGCGGCGCGCGAGCAAACCTGCAAGCAGAAGGGTCGAAGGCGCGCGAAGTCCGCGGTCGCGTCATCGATGTTCTCGACCAGCCTCTACCGTTCGCTGACGTCGAAGTCTTCGACGATGGCTGGACGGCAGATCGCCCGACGACGCCGCGCGAAGACGGCCCGATCGCAACCGGACGCAGTGACGCCCTCGGGCGCTTTCGCATTTCACTGCCGCCGCGAGCGCCCACTTCGGTCGCGCGCTATGCCCTGCGCGCGACCCATCGCGACTTGGCCCCCTCGATCATGCACACGGGCATCCTCGTGCCAGAGCGTGGGGCGGCCAGCGATGAAATCCTGCTTCGCCTGCAGCCGGGGCGCTTCCTACGCGGACGGGTCACGACAGCGACCGGGCAAGGCCTCGAGGGTGCCGAGCTCTACTTGCGGCCCGAAGTCGAGGAGGAGCGATCCGATCGTGGCCTACTCGCGCGGCGCGTGCGCTCGGGTCCGGGCGGAGCCTTCGTCGTCACCGGACTCGAAGCCCGGCCCCTGCGCCTCTACGTCGCTTCCGGTAACGGCTACGCCGATCGCAGCATCGGTGGCCTCGTGCCCGTGCTCGCGAGCGAACGCAGCGAGGACTTGGTCATCGAAGTACGCGCGGCGAAGCGTCTCGCTGGCCGCTGTATCTCCGACCGCGGCGGGGTAGCGAAGGTGCGTGTGACCGTCGTCGCGACCGCCGACCCAGACGCTGCCGCGCTCGTGGCGACGAGCGACGCGCGCGGAGAGTTCTTCTTCGAACGCGTGGTCGACGGTCCTCTGCGAGTCACAGCCCAGTTCGGCCCCTACGAGGTCGTGACGCGAGTGCCGGCAGCTGCCGACGACGTCGTCTTGGAGGCCCCAAAACTCGAGGCGGCGACGCTGCGCTTCGAAGCGCCGGACGGGCTCCTGGTGCCGTCGAGCGGACACTGGCGCTTCGCTTGGCGCAACGGCGCAACGCTCGCCCCCGTCCCCGACTTCGAGTGGCAGGCCTTCGGGATCCGTGACGCACACGCCAGCCTCGACGTGATCGCGGCGCGCCCAGCAGCCGCTGCCTTTGTCGAGCTGCGCCTCCCCGGCATGGCCCGCAGCTTCGTCCCACTCGAGCGCGCAAGCTCGGCGCTCACGGTCCAACTGGACGCCGCATGCCAACTCTCCATGCGCCTGGAGACGCCCGATGGCCAGCCGGCCGCCGGTGGCCAGGTCCAGGTTCGACGCGTGGGCGAGCCCGCCTTCGAGCTCAGTCTACGCTCCGACGAATACGGCAGTGCGCTCGCCGAGCAGCTTCCCTCCGGAAGCTACGACATCTCGACGGGCGAAGCGCGGAAGCGCGTCGAGGTAGGAGCGGGCCGCGGTGCAACGACCGTCCTCGTCGCGCCGCCTCCGCGCGGCGACCTCGAAGTCACGATCGCAGGGCCAGAGGGGCAAGCGGGCGACCTCCACCTCTTTGCGCGTCGATCGAGCTTTCATGATCTTCGACGCGTTCGCAGCGGGGAAACGCTAATCTTCGAAGGGCTGCCAGTCGGCCGCTACGGGCTCGTCCTCCGTGCTTTCGCCGAGGTCCCCGGAGGCCAAGCTGGCAGCGGGACCACGACGAAGGACGTGGAAGTTTCTGCGGGTCGTCGCGTCGAAGCGCGTCTGTTCTCCACTCCGGCATCCAAAAAGCACCGATGAAAGCACTTCCAGTCATTGCCCTCATCCTCATGGCCCTCGGCGCAGCCGGCTATTTCTTCTACAGCGGCAACGCGACGAATACGGGCGATCAGGGCTTGGGGATGGGCCTCGAGAATCCGAATCAGCGGACGGATGAGCCCAGCACCGACCTGGTGCCGGACGATCAGCCGCTCAAGGTGACGACGCCCGCCAACAACGAAGAGCCCCAACCCATCCGCACATCCACCACCGAGGCGCGTGGCTACGAGCAGGGCATCGAGGGCATCGTGGTTTCGAGCACGGGCGGCGCGCTGCGCAACGTGCCGATCTACGTCATCGAGGGCATCTCGGCGACGAACATGATCAACGTGCTCATGCGCATGGCCGGCGGTTCGCGTGCGCCATCGAAGATCGTCGCCGAAGGCCAGACCGACGATCGCGGCTACTTCCGCATCGGCAGCCCGGCGACGCCCGCGGACACCCCCTATGAGCTGCGCATCGCGGCACCTGGCCACCTGCACCACGAACAAAAGGTGCGCGTCCTCAATGAGCAGTGGCAGAAGCTCGCGACGATCACCGTACAGCGAGGCCGCACGCTCGAAGGCACGGTCCGCGACGCAGCGACCAAGCAGTTCGTCGAGGGCGCGGTCATCCGCGTCATGCCGCCGAGCCTCAACGCGATCCAACCGACACCGGGTCTCGAAGACGGCTACGAAGCCGTGACGGACCGCAACGGCCGCTATCGCCTCGAAGGCCTGCCCGCCGGGCCCTTCCAGCTCAGCGCCTTCGCCAAGGGCTATGGCTCCTACGTCAAGCCCGACGTGACCCTCGAGGAGAAGCAACCGCCGCAGACCGAGGACATCGAGCTGCCGAAGGGCTTCGAGATCAGCGGCTTCATCGTCGACGAGAGCGGCCAGGGCGTCGCGCGGGCTCGCGTCGAAGCCACGCCGCTCTCGAGCATGTCGCCGACGCCAGGCAGCACCTTCTCGGGCAAGGACGGGTCCTTCTCGATCCTCGGCTTGACCGAGGGCGAGTTCATCGTGAGCGCGCGCGCCTCGGGCTTCAGCAAGAACGAGCGCAAGCCCGTGTCGGCAGGCACGAAGGACGTGAGCATCGCCCTCGAGCGGCAGGCGAACGTCCTCGTCTCGGTCAAGAACCGCCTTGGCCGCTCGGTCCAGACCTACACCGCGACCCTGCGTCGCTTCTTCCCCGAGAACCCCGAGCACTACGGCAACACCGAGGTCGGACCCGTCGCGGCTCGCGATCGCAACGGCGAAGCGCGCCTCAGCGGCGTCGATCCTGGCCACTATGTGGTTCAGGTCGATGCGGCCGGCTACGCCAAGACCTTCAGCAAGAACTTCGAGGTCCGCGAGGGCTCCGGCGAAGAAGTGCGCGTCGAAGTCACGATCCTCGACGGCGGCGCCCTCCTCGGCGTCGTCATCGACAGCTCGGGCAAGCCGATCGAAGGCGCCACCGTCGAGAGCCTGTCCGGCGACTACCAGGACAACCCTATCGTCAATATGTTCGGCGCGCTCCAGCCCAAGCGCATCACCGAAAGCAACACCAGCACCGACCGCGAAGGACGCTTCCGACTCGAGAAGCTGACGCCAGCGAGTTACCAGCTGCGCATCGTGCATCCGAGCTTCGCGCGCGGCTACTTCAAGAGCTTCGACGTGACCGAAGGCGAGAAAAAGGACGTGGGCCGTCTCGCCCTCAAAGCCGGCGTCGTCGTCCGCGGCACCGCGCGGATCGGGAGCCAACCCGGAGTCGGGGTCGAGATCACGCTGTCGCGCACCAAGGAACTGAACGGCGAGGCCTCACAGTCCCAAGTCTTCGAGAAGGTCTTCTCGAACGAGAAGGGCGAATGGCAAGTCGACCGCAAGATGCCCGAAGGCTTCTACGAGATCCAGGGCGCCCGCGTCGACCTCCCGAATCCGCTCATGAAAATCGTCGACATCCAGACGAGCAAGCGCGAGATCCGCATTGTGCACGGCATGCCGCCTGTGCAAATCATGATTCCGAACGACAACAAGTGACGCTGAGCGGGCTCATAGGCTCGCCGCCGCGCGGCCGAAGCCTCGTTACGCAACCGGCGAGTGCGTCGCCTGGCACGGTTCCTTGGGCACGGCGACGATGAACTTGGTGCCGACACGCACCTCGCTCTCTACCGTGACGTCGCCGCCGTGGCCGCGGGCCATCTGCTGGACGATGTAGAGGCCAAGCCCCGAACCGCTCAGCGCCGCAGTGTTGTCGCCGCGAGCGAACTTCTCGAAGATCGTGTCACGGCAGTCTTCGGGGATGCCGATGCCGTTGTCTTCGACCTCGAGGAGCCAGCGATCCTCGTCATCGCGGCAGCGCACGTGCACTTCACAGGACTCCTTCTTCGCGTCGCGGTAGTGGATCGCGTTGCCGAGCAGGTTCATGAAGATCTTCGTGAACGCCGAACGATCCCCACGCACGAGCGGCAGGCCGTCGACGTGGATCTTCACTCCGGTCTTCTCGACGTCGTAGCGCAGACGGCGGACGATGCCACTGACGAGGGTCGTCAAGTCGATGTCTTCGAAGTCGAAGGGCAGGCCGTCGTAGTCGAGCCGTGACGAATCGAGGATGTCGCCGACCAGGTCTTCCATGTAGCCGACCGACTCGACGCAGTTCTCGATCGCATCGCGCTGCTTGTCCGTGAGCGGACCGAGCAGCTCCTTCTCGAGGAGGTGCAAGACGCTCTTGAAGACGGTCAGTGGCTTCTTGAGATCGTGGGCAATCAGCTGATTGGCTTCGACGAGCTCACGGTTCTTCTTCTCGAGTCGGCTCTTGTACTCGGCGAGTTCGCTGTAGAGCTCGGCGAGTTCGAGGTTCGAATGGATGGCCTGGCCGAGCAGGTCAGCAGTCGTATCCGTATCCCCGCTCGTGTGGTGCGAGGACGCAGCCAAGAGGGCTTCGTGGAGGCAAGCGGGCGCTGGGAGCGCGGTCGCCTCGATCGAACTTAGCTCCTCACTCGTGAACTCGAGTGCAGCGTGCGTGTCGACGAGCGGCGTGTCTGCGTCGCCCGCGAAGAGGTCTTCGACTTGCGCTTCGAGGTGCGAAGCGAAGTGCGCGAGGCTCGAGCCATCGTCGCAGGGTGGGCCTTGCTCCCGGTCGTCGGCGTCGGAGGACTTCGCCTCGATCCCGACGTCCACGGCTTCGTAGGGCAGCGCTTGCTTGGACGGAACGGCGAGCCGAACGAGCCCTTCGGCGACCTTGGGCCGCGGCGGGGCATCGGCCAAAGCCGCGAGCAACTTGGCGCGTGACTCGCTAGCGACGACTTCCGGCGAAACGCGACCGCGCCCGAGCCCGTACTGGCGCACCTTCTCCTCGACCATCCAAGCGACGACGTCGGTGAAGGCTTCGTAGACCCCCACTCCGTCCGGAGCGATGGTCTCGAAGACCGGAACGTCCCTGAAGCGAAAGAGCTGATCGAGTTCGTCGCGGTCGAGCAGGTCGGGCAGGTCGCGTTTGTTGTATTGAATGACGAGCGGGATCGTCTGCCAGTCGAGGCCGTTCGCCTCCAGGTTGACCTTGAGGTCTTCGATGGCTTGAAGGTTGTCTTCGATCAGTCGCTTGCGACTGTCGACGACGAGCACGACGGCGTCGGCGCCCTGGAGCACGTACTTCCGCATGACGACGTACTTGGCCTGCCCCGGCACCGTGAAGCCTTGCACGCGGATCTTGAAGCCTTCGACGTTGCCGAGGTCGATCGGCAGAAAATCGAAGAGAAGGGTCGAATCCTGCTCGGTGTTGATCGAGACGAGCTTGACCTCATCGTTGGGACAGAGCATCCCGTGCACGACCTTGAGGCTCGTCGTCTTGCCGCCGAGCCCTACGCCGTAGTAGACGAGCTTGGCGTTGATCGTCTTCTCCGAGAGGTTGATGAAACCCATGCGCTTCTGATCGGCATCGGAGGGCTCGGCGGTTGACTCGATCGAGGACTCGACTGCCGCCGTCTCGCTGACCGGCCCGCTGTCGGAGAATGCGACAGGTCGCGAGCCTCTTCGTCGCCCAGCCCGACTCAGGACGAGCGTTCGTCCGAGGGCGTTGCGAAGGCGAGCCCCGCACGCTCGAGAACGCGACAGCGCACGAACTCGACCTGCGGCGCTCCGAAGCCCTCCCGAACGGGCTCTTCGCGGCAGAGGTCCGTGCTCAGGTACTTCTTGTTGCTGTCGCAGAAGACCGTCGCGACGCGAGCCGTCACCCCGCGTTCGGCCACGAGTTCGGCGCCGACCTGCAGGGCACCGAGGAGGTTGGCGCCGCTGCTGATGCCGACCGCGATGCCGAGTTCTTTGGCGAGGCGCTGAGCCATGAGGATGGCGTCACCGTCATCGACATCCACGATGGCGTCGAGGCTGCCCAAGTCCACGATCGCCGGCACGAACTCGTCGCTGATGCCCTGGATGCGGTGCTGCCCGACCTTGTTGCCGGTGCGCAGGGTCGGCGAGTTGGCGGGCTCGAGTGGGTGCACCCGCACTTGGGGCACAGCCTCGCGCAAGAAAGCCCCGACCCCCATGACCGTGCCGCCTGTCCCCACGCCCGCGACGAAGGCGTCGGGCCGCGCTCCGACCGCTTCCATCTGGGCGAGGATCTCGGGACCTGTGCCACGACGATGCGCTTCGACGTTGGCGCGACTCGCAAACTGATGCGGCGCGAAGACGTGCGCTTCGGTTTCAGCGAAGGCATCCGCGGCCGCGATGCTGCCGAGGAAGCCCCCTTCTTCCTTCGAGACCTTGATGATCTCCGCGCCGAGACTCGCGATGACGAGGACGCGTTCGCGACTCATCCAGTCAGGCATGTAGATCCGCACATCGTGGCCGAGGGCCCGCCCGATCGCCGAAAAGGCGATGCCGGTGTTGCCGCTCGTCGCCTCGACGATTCTGTCGCCAGGTCGCAGGTCCCCACTCGCATACGCACACTCGATCATGTGCAGCGCCATGCGGTCCTTGATGCTACCCGTGAAGTTGGCGGTCTCGTGCTTCGCGTAGACGTGGACTTCGACGCCGCGAAATCGACACTGTAGTTCGAACATCGGCGTGTCGCCGACCAAACGATGCAAGGACTCGAGCGTTGCTCTGCGATCCACGGTCCCGACGCCTCACGACTTGCCTCAGAAGAACTCGTTCAAGAAGTCGTTGAAGCGCGCGACCAATGCATCCGAGGCAAAGGACGCATCGCGCCGCATGCGACGACCAAGCTGCAGAGCAGCATCGATGCTCAGCTCACCGCCGCGCAAGTAGTCGAGGCATAGGAGACGTTCGGACGCAGGGGCTTTCGCGTCCATGACGATGTCCAAGAAGCGCGCATGGATGCGTGCAAGGCGCGCCGCAGCCGAGGCGCCCCCCGGCTCCTTGGCCAGATTGGCGAGGGTCTTGAGCAAGTGACTCCTCAGCGCCAGATCCTGGTCGCTCTCGGGCGAAGTCGCCGCGTAGAGTTCGAAGAGCATGCCCTCCGACTCGCTGATGTTGGTCGTGACGATCGCCGCGTAGGCGATCGAATCGAAGTCGCGGCCGTAGTCGACCGATGGCCCACACAAGACCTCGCGAAGGTGCGGCAGGCTCGCCTTCGTCCCCATGCGCCCGAGCGCCTGGATGAAGATCTGCCGATCACGGCCCTCGGCCTTCTCGAGTCGCGCGACGACGGCTGGCACGGCGCGCTCGTCGGCGGCGTGAATCAAGGCTTGGACGGCCAGGCGAAGCTCCGATCCTTCGGCGGTCGCGAGGTTGGAGATCAAGCGATCGACGACCGGCTTCGAACGACCCCGCAGCGCCGTCAAAGCTTGGTGTTCGACGTCCCGAACTTCGTCGTTGGCGAGGAGTTCGAGCATGGCCACCACCGAGGACGCGCTTGGTGACACGTCGTCGATCGTCCCCAAGAAGCGCGCAAGCGCGAGCCGCACCGCCGCTTCCTTCGAATCGGCCGCGAACTCGAGCACGCGATCGAAGCTCAGCGCGGGATCGCGCAAGGACAGACTCTCGATGAGGCTCGCCTGCCGCATCGCGTCCTTCCCCTTTTCGACCTCTTCTTCGAGCATGCGCAGCAGGGCGAAGCGACCGGCCTCTGACCCCGCGCTGTGTAGCTGCTTGGCGGCGACGGCGGCGGCCGTGTTCGCGAAGATCGACAAACGCCCCTCGAGGCTTGCGCGCACGATCTCGGGCGCCGTCCCCTTCTCGAAAGTCTCGAGGACGGCTGCTGTCAGCAGCGGATAGTCAACCAGCGTGATCTGCCCGTCGAGGAGCTTCTGGAAGAAGGGGATGGCCAGCTCGGGCTTACCCCGCCTGGCGATCACGCGCATCGCGATGATTTGGGAGCGCGCGTGTCCCGACGCGAACTCATCGACAAAGTGCTGGACGGCTTCTTGGTCCGCACAGCGCTCGAGCGCGGCCATCGCATCCTCGGACACCGTCCGGATGCCGTGCTGGGTGGCCCGCAAGAGCAGCGGAGAGAACTCCGAGCGGCCACTGCGCCGCATGACCTCGATCGCGTTGCGCGCCGGCGCGTCCTCACCTCGCGTCAACAAGTGCTTCTCGAGGTAGCGGATCACAGCCGCCCGCACTTCTTCGTCATCGCACTCACGCGCCAAGGCGAGCTTCGCAAAGCGCCACGCCTCCAGGCTCGTCGCGCCACGCAGACGCTCGACCATGCGCTCGATGACTTGGCTGCGTGAGAAGTCCCAGACCGTCGTCGCGCGCGGCGACAAGCGCTCGGGCGTGACCGGCTTGGTCTTGGACTGGTTCTCGGCGTCCTGGAAACTCAGTCCGGGGACGACGAAGAGCAGAGCGAAGAGCCGTAGGTATCGATGCGCGTTCATGCCACTCCTGTATTTCGGGTTTGGACGCGCGTCACGTGACAGAACCCCCGGGCCGGGAAAGTCGGGCGCACGAGCGGTGGCGTTTCGACCAGCCCTTCAGTCCTCGACCGCGGCGGCGTCGTAGCTGTTCGCGTCGATGCGACCGAGGGCAGACAAGAAGCGAAACCAGGCGATGCGGTAGTCGAGCCTTGCGCGGAGCAAGAGCGAGCGAGCGTCTTGATACTGCTGATTGCGGCGCTGCACCTCGATGCGGACCCCCTCGCCGAGGCGCAGCTTGATCTGCTCGGACTCGAGGTCGTTGCGCGCGAGACGCGCCGACTCGGTCGCCGCGCCAATGGACTTTTTGAGCGTGTCGAGGGCACGCAGCTGCGTGCGCACCGACTGCTCGATGTCGACGACCGTCACGTGCTGCGCGCGTAGATTGCGCTCCACCTCGAGCAGGGCCTTGGTATGGCGGCCCTTGGCCGCCTTGTTGCCGAGCGGCAGCACGAAGTTGAGCGTGATCGCATACTCGGGATAGATGGCCTCGAGCACATCACTCTGAAAGGCCGGATAATCGTCACGCTGGGCAGCGGTCCGATACGTCGCGTTGAGGTCGAGCTGCGGCAAGGTGTCCTGCTTGGCTTTGCGCAACAAGGCCTCGGCCGCTTCGACGCGCTGTTCGAGGGCCACGAGGTCGGGCCTCGACTGCCGAGCGATTCGCAGCGCCGTGTCGATGGCGGGGAACGCGAAGGCCGGATCCTCTTCGCCCAAGGCTTCCATGGGGATGAGCACGAAGTCCCAGGCAGCTTCCTCGCGAAACGGCAAGATGAGGCGACGCAGGTCGTCCTCGCTGTCGAGGATCGCGTTCTCGGCGCGGATCAGCTCCTCTTCTTTTTTGGCGACGTCGGCTTGGTCCGCGATGCGGTCACGCGGCGCGAGCTCGCCGAGGCGAATGCGCTGCTCGGTCGTCGCAAGCTGCTCGCGGCTCAGATCGAGCGACTGGTAGCGCACGACGTAGTCCTCGCGACGGAAGACGAGTTCGAAGTATGCCGCCGCGATGGCCTCGAGGATCTCTTGACGCCGGCGTTGGTAATCTTCGATGCGCGCCGCCTCTTCGAGGCGCGCCGCTTCGAAGTCGGCGAGGTTGGACTCCGACCATGCCCCGCGCAAGAGCGGCTGATTGGCCGTGAGCGTCAAGTCGCCGGCGAAGAAGGTCGTCGGGAAGGCGAAGGTGCTCGCGACGCGCTGGTCGGTGTAGCGGGGTCCGTAGGCGAGCTCGAGCGAGCCACCGGTCACGAAGGTCTTGCGCAAGCCGACGTTGCCGCCATAGCTCTTGCTCGTCGAGCTCGGCTGGAAGGCGTTGCGCGGCGGCGACTTCGTCCGCCGCCAATCGGCGGTCGCGAAGAACTGCGGCTCGAAGAAGGCATCGGCGATCTCGACGTCTTCTCGCGCCAGCAACTGCTGCAGCCGGTCGAGCGCGAGGTTGAGGTTGCCGCGATCTCCTAGCGCAAAGCAATCACCGAGTTTGAGCTCGAGCCGCCGCCCGCTGCGCTGGTCGGTCGGGATGGCGGGGCGGGCTTTGTCCTGGTCGACGAGCTTCGACTCGTCTTGGTCGCGCGCCGCCTTCGCGCTGCTGCCCTCGTCTCGACCTCGAGGCGGGTCTTGGGCTGCAGTCGGCGCCGCCCAAGTCAGAAGCAAGAACGACGCGGCGAAGAAGGTGGCCTTGGATGCATTCATGCGAGGCGCCGAGGATACGCCCGGAAGCCCGCCGAGCCCACTAGAGCGCCTTCGAAAAGCGTAGTCGGCGTGAACGGTTTCACGCCAGCGCGCTCAGTACGTCGGGACCGGCTCAGTCCAGAGCAACTGCACGAGCAAGAGACCCGCGCGCTCGCGAGCCGTCTCCTCGTCGTAGTTCGCGATCGTGTAGCGCATGGCCTGGTTGAAGCGCGCCCAGCCCACTCCCGGAAAGACTCCCCAAGCGAGGTCGAGGAGGGCGCGCACGTCCCGTCCGAAGCGATCGGGATGGATGCGGTAGGCCTGCAGCGAACGACGCAAGTCGCTGCGCTCGTCTTCACCGGCGAAAGCAACGAGGCGCGCAGCACGCGCAGCCGCCCCGGACGCGCCTTCGGCGGCGCTGCGGCGGCGTAGCGTCGCATCGAGCAAGCTGCGCAGTCGTACGACATCTCCCGGCTCCGCGCCGAGCGCCGGCGCGACTCGCAGCAAGAGGCCGGCGTCTGCGATGGCGCCACTCGGCGCTTCGATGCTCCCGAGCGAGGGGCCGCGCGATGGCTCGCGCTCAGGATGCACGACGACCACACAAGCGCGGTGGGCGCGATCTCGGAAAACGTGATCCAGCGGAACCGCGCGCTCCGGATAGATCGGCTGCGGCGCCAAGGCATCGAAGATCGCGAGTTCGTCGCGAACGAGCCGCTGGAGCTCGCTTCCGACACGCACGAGCTGCTCGTCGTTTTGCGCGTAGCCGATCTCGGCGTCTCCGCCGGCGTCTCCGCCGGCGTCTCCGCCGGCGTCCCCGCCGTCGTCCCCGCCGTCGTCGCTGTCGTCCTCGGTCGAAACGAGGGCGGCTTCGAGGCACGGCAACAAAGCCGTCGCAAGCTCGGGCCCAGCGAGCTGCGGCAGACTCTGCGTTAGCAGGTTCACGCCGCGCCGCACAGCGACCTGCTGCGGCCCGCGCGTCGGAGTCGAACCCGAGCCCAAGAGCGCTCGCACCGCCAGAGCGACCGCCTCGACATCGGCGTAGCCGGACAAGGTCGCCCCGGCGGCGCGATCCAGGACATCGGCCGCGACCGCCGAAGACAGGGCTTCGATGCGCCGCCGCGTCCGCTCGTCCGCACCACCGATCTTGAGCAAGCGGCGCCGCAGCTCAATCTTGCCTCGTTCGTCCCAGACCCGTCGCAGGCGCGTCAAGTCGTTCTCACTCTCGAGCCAGAGCAAACGGGCATCGACGGAATCCGCCTGCCAGAGGGGCTCGGCGACGACAGCTTCGTCCGTCGAAGGAACGACACTCGCGACCTCACTCTGGCGGGCGAGGCGTGACGCACGGTTGCGGACACGCGCCTGGTAGTCACTGAAGGCCGAAAAGGCCACGAGGCCGACCACACAGAGCACGAGAGCGAGAACGAGGACTTGGACGGCTCGTGATCCGCGGAAAGCAGTGAGGACGCGCACACGGATGGCATCCACCGTTTCGGAGAAGCCGCGTGGAGTCAGCGTGCGCGTCGCGAGCTCGTCGATGCGCGCGCGCCGCAGCAACTTGGAACGCAACATGACTCCGAACTCACGACGCGGAGTCGGAGCCACTTCGTCCAGCGACCGCATGCGGTCGAGGAAGTCCGTGTCGTCAGGTGCTTCGAAGGGGTCCAAGGTCAGTAGCAGCGGAGGCAGTTGCGAAGATCAGGAATGCCCGGGCGTCGTCCGCGCTCAGGCGCGCGAACGGAAGAAGCGGCGCCGCGGCGGGTGGTGCCCCTGCTGCGGCTGCGTGTCCTCGCTCTCATCGGTGTCTTCGTCAGTGAGGAGTTCCTTGAGCACGCGCGTGGTGTTGTGCATGCGCGACTTCACGGTCCCGACTGGAATGTCGAGCAAGATCGAGATCTCCGGATACGGCAAGTTCTGGTACACAGCCAGTTCGAAGACGAGGCGGTGGGGCATCGTGAGCCGATCGAGCGCGCGGCGGAGCCGCTCCTTCTCTTGGTCGCCGACCAGGGTCGCAGAAGGCTCTTCGCTCGGCGCGGTGATGCTCTCGAGGATGGCCGCGTCGTCGTCGCTTTCGCGCGCATCGAGGCTGAAGAGCGTTGGCCTCGGCCGCGCTGACCGCCAGTGGTCGATCCAACGGTTGGTCGCGATCCGGTAGAGGAAGGTCGAGAGCTTGCCGCGCGGCTCGTAGCGCGCTGCGCTCTTGTAGACCTTCAGGA
>CALLZN010000418.1 GCA_937858895.1 uncultured bacterium
CCGAGTCGTGGAGCCGTCTGGCTCCTGGCGCCCAAAGGCGTCCGTGGTCCGGCCATACTCTTCGGGACGGATGGCCAGCGCGCTGTCGTAGACAACGACGCGAGCAACACGAGCGGCGGTAACAGCAACGACGAGATCGCCGAGTTCAACGACGCCTCGTTGCTTCGAGTGCGAGGCCGGGATGCAAGCTTCGTCGGTGCAGCATCCGAGCCGCTCGGCATGTTGCACATCCCGCAACCTGGAGCGAACATCGTTGTCGTCGACAGGCTGCGGATCTTCGCTTGGGATGAAGGCAGGCTATGCCTCCGCCTTTCGCGCCATGGCCTCCAGCGTTCCTCCTTCGACCCCACGCGACCGAGGATGACGGCGCCGGATGGGTCGCAGTGGTTTCGCGACGTCGCGGGGAACTTCGTCGTCCGTGAACGACCGAATGGGCCCATGCGCACGTATGCGAGCCCGAAGTCCGTCGACCGCGCCACGCCAGTCACGATCGTGCCGCGCGACAAGCAACTCGCTTGGCTGATCTTCGGCTCGCCGCCGCAGCACGTAGCGACCGTCGGCACAGCGGCGCGAGCCTTCGCAATCGACAAGCTCGACGAGCTCGACGAGCTCGACGAGCTCGACGAGCTCGACGAACTCGACGAAGAAGCCGCGATCGCAACTCCACAACTGGACGCGGAGGGCAGCCTTTGCTTGGGGCCCTTCGGGAGCGAGCCAACGTGGATGCTGCGCTGCAGCCTCGACGGTCGCACGCGGCGCATCCTGCTCCCCGACGCCGGCACCGAAGCAACGTGGCCCATTTTCCAAGCTGGCGGGCGCAGTTACTGCGTCCAGGACGAACGCATTCACGCGCTGCCACCCAACGATGGACTCCCTCCTCCGGGTCGAAGCGAAGAAGCCAGAGCTCTCGACACGGGCAAGTCCTTGCCGGCGATGCACGGGGCGGCCCTCTCGGTCGTCCTGGCGGACGGTCGCACTTGGGTCGCGTCGAGTCTCGGCGAGATCGTGAGCTTCCCCGGCGATGCGCCCCATGACCGCGAGACGACGGCCGCCGGCGTCGACCGCACGCAGCTCGATGAGCGGGCACGGACACAGCTGTTCCGAGCGGCGGACGCGAGCTTGTGGGCCGTGACCGCCGGGGCAGCCTACCGCCACGATGACGGCTGGCACCGAGTGTTCACCTGGGACGAAGCGATGACTCCGGCGCAGATCGAAGCTCGATCATGGCGCGAGATCCGTATCCTCGGGCGCGACCAAGATGGTGCGCCGCTCGACATCACTTGGTGCCACGATGGAGTCGTCCCGCGGACCAAAGCACGAAGCGACAACGGCGAAGCGCAGACGGCGCTCGCCTTCCACCTGTCGGCGCAGACTCGCTGGCGCAGCTCTTCGCATCCGCTGCAGTACCAGCATCGCCTGAGAGATGGTCGCTGGAGCCAGTGGAGTGACGCTACGTCGCTCGAGTTCGCTGCCCCGGCAGACGGTGACCGCGTCGTCGAGATCCGGTCTCGCACAATGGACGATCGCATCGAACGCGAGCCCTTGCGCCTGATCCTGCGCGGCGACCGTCGGCCAGCCGTCTTGCTGCTCTCACTGCTCGTGACGGGTCTCTTCGCGTCATTCTGCTTGGCCGGCTTCTTGGCTCAGCGATACGGCAGGGGGGCGCCGGTCGGCACGGTGGAGCCCAAGACCACGCTCGATGACAAGTCGGCGCACATCGAGCATGACGCGCGCAACCTCGGCACCTTGCTCACGAGCCGCATTCGCGAGCGCTGCGACTTCGGCAACATCGATCTCATCGAGCGCTGCGGCCGCAACCTGATTGGTCAGTTGCACGGCATCGACGCCGAAGTGCGGCCCAACGACGTTGCGAGCGTCGTGCGCGAAGTGTTGACTCCGCTCTCGATGATCCTCGGTGAGGACTACCACTTCGACACCCGCCTCGCCAATGAGGGGACCAGCGTCCTCGTCGTCCGCGCGCAGCTCGTGCAAGTCCTCCTCAATCTGGCGCTCAACGCCTGCGATGCGATGCCCCTTGGAGGCACGATCGGGATCGCATGCCGAGCACTCATCGCAGACCCTTCGGAGCGCGAAGTTCTAGGCAACGGGGTCCGAGAGCGAGGCGAGGCGCGCGCGGTCATCCTCGAGTTTTGGGACAGCGGACCTGGCATGGACGCAACCACGCTCGAGAACTGCTTCGTGGAGAAGTTCACGACGAAGGATGCCTTCGGCCACAGCGGCCAAGGCCTTGCCTTGGTGCGGCGCATCGTCGAGGACCATGGGGCGTCGATTCGGGCCGAGAGCGTGCTCGGCCATGGTGCGCGCTTCACGATTCGCTTCCCCCACGCCGATTGCGGTGAAGCAACGCCCCGTGCCACAGCGCGACTCGAAGGTCGTCGCGTGCTCTACTGCGAGGACGATCCCCGTCTGCTCGAGTTGGTCGCGCGCGGCCTCCGCCACCTCGGTGCCGAGGTCGAGATTGCGAGCGGTGGCGAAAGCGGTCTCGAACTGGCGACTCTTGGTTGCGACCGCTTCGACGCCCTCATCCTCGACGTGCGTCTGCGGCAGCACTCGGGCATCGACATGGCACGCGCGCTGCGCGCCAAGGGCATCATGACGCCGATCCTGCTCGTGTCGGGCCACGGGCGTGCGGCGATCGAAGCCGAGTGCGCCGGGATCACGAACATGGACAGCGTCGAGAAGCCGTTTTTGATCGAGACCCTCGTCCGCCGCCTGCTGCGGCTCTGGTCCGCATGAAGGCTTCGCTGGCTTTGCCCCTCGCGTTGATGGCGGCCTGCGCCGCGCCCGCGCCGAAGACCGAGCCATGGCTGAACCTCTTCGACGGTCAGGACCTTGGCGCCTTTGCGGTCACGAACTTCGGTGGGCAGGGCGATGTGCGCGTCAAGGACGGTGCCATCCTGCTGGAGGCCGGCGCCCCGTTGACGGGTATTC
The DNA here is from genome assembly GCA_937858895.1 of uncultured bacterium. Classification (GTDB taxonomy): domain Bacteria; phylum Planctomycetota; class UBA1135; order UBA1135; genus JACKHW01. Next base: position 2,953 of record CALLZN010000418.1, read on the forward strand.
ACTGGGAAGGCGCGAGCCTTCCGACCTGCGACTACGAGCTGGCGCTCGAAGCGACGCGGGTGGACGGTAGCGACTTCTTCTGCGGCCTCACCTTTCCTGTCCACGATGCTCACGTGACCTTGGTCCTCGGCGGCTGGGGCGGCTCGCTCGTCGGCATCTCGTGCCTGGACGGCATGGACGCGTCATCGAACGCGACGCGTCGCACGATGACCTTCGAGACCGGGAGGCCCTATCGCATCCGAGTCGTCGTGGGTCTTGATCACGTG
>CALLZN010000419.1 GCA_937858895.1 uncultured bacterium
GACATCTCCGGCCCTCTCGTTCAGGTCCCGGTCGGCGTGATCGGCGGCCTCGGCGACGTGAACACGCCTTGGGACAGTCACGGCAAGCTCGTCTACCAAAGCCTCCAGACCAAGGTGCTCAAGTTCGCCTACGTCTTCGATAACGAAGGCGACCACGCGAGTGTCGTCTCCTGGATGAGCGGCAAGCTGCCCGTCGCCCTCGATGTGTTCACACGCTCGATGCTCGCGGCTCGCGGTCTCTTCGACAAGGTGCTCTATGGCGACCCGGGAAGCCTCGACGACGCGATCGGCTTGTCGGCTCGTGTCGACCCGCACCTGCGCTCCCTGACGACCGAGGTCGAAGCACCGTGCTACATCAAGCGCGGCGTGGACCAACTCGGCCAGCTCGCCCTCTTCCAGCTGGTCGCGAACGACGGCTATTCCGTGCACATGCTGGCGCTGCAGCGCGTGGCGACGTCGACGCCTGTCGGGACCCTCTACCTCGATCCGAACACGATCTTCATCCTTCAGGTCACCTACCAGACCAACGCCGGCATCGCGCTCTACCCGCATCTCGTGCCGGCGGACGTGCGCATGAAGGGCCTCGTGTTTCCGGTGCAAGCGCTCCACATCGGCAGTCGCGGTGTCGAGCTCAGCAACGAACTGACGATCGCCGTGCCGAAGTGAGGCAGCGCTGACCGTCGGGCGCACAGGCTTGACCGCGAGGATCGATGCGCACCAACATTTTTGGCGCTTCGACCCGCTGCAGCACAGCTGGATCACAGAATCGATGTCGGTCCTGCGGCGCGACTTCGAGCCGAACGAGCTCGATCGCGAGCTCACGACGCATGGCTTCGATGCTTGTATCGCCGTTCAGGCAGCCCAGACCGACGACGAAACGCGCTACCTCCTCGACCTCGCGGCTGACAACGACTTCATTCGGGGCGTTGTCGGCTGGGTCGACTTGCGTCGCGTCGACGTCCCGACCCTGCTAGCTCGCTACGCGCAAGAGCCGAAGCTCGTCGGCTTTCGCCACATCGTGCAAGACGAGGTCGACGACGACTTCCTGCTGCGCACCGACTTCTGCCGAGGCATCGAAGCGCTGGGCAGCGAGCGCTTCAGCTACGACATCTTGATCTATCCGCGGCAGCTTCGCGCCGCCACGACCTTCGTGCGCCGCTTCCCGGAGCATCGCTTCGTCCTCGACCATGCGGCCAAGCCGCCGCTCGCCGCTCAGCGACCTTTGCTGCACGACATGTGGGCCGAGGGATTGCGGGAGCTCGCCGCCGCTGCCCCCAACCTTCGTTGCAAGGTCAGCGGCCTCGTCACGGAGGCCCAGTGGCACGCATGGAGCTTCGATGACTTCGCCCGCGCGCTCGCGGTCATCGAAGAGTGCTTCGGCAGGCGGCGCTTGCTCTACGGCTCGGACTGGCCCGTCTGCCTCTTGGCAGCTGAGTCATACGGACAAGTCGTCGCCATCGTCGACGAGTGGACGCGGACTTGGAGCCTCGAAGAACGCGAGGGCTTCTTTGGCTCGAACGCGCTCGACTTCTATTCTCTTTGAGCATCACTGCCATGAACGAACGCTACATCGTCACCGGCGCGCTCGGCTGCATCGGCGCATGGGTCACGCAGCAGCTCGTGCTGCGCGGTGACGTTCCCGTCATCTTCGACCTGCCTGGCGACCGCCGACGCCTGCGTGAACTGCTCGGCGAGCGTGTCGAGGACCTGGTCTTCGTCGATGGCGACATCAGCGACCTCGCGGCCCTCGAGCGGGCTGTCGCCGAGCACGGCGCCAAGAAGATCGTCCATCTGGCAGGCTTGCAGGTGCCCTTCTGCAAGGCCGATCCTGCGCGCGGTGCCCTCGTCAACGTCGTCGGCACGATCCACGTGCTCGAGGTCGCGAAGCGCCTGCGCCTCGACGGCGTCGTCTACGCGAGTTCGGCCGCGGTCTACGGTCCGCCAGAAGACAGCGAAGATGCGCCACCCGACGAAGGCGGAGCCCTTGTTCCGACGACGCACTACGGCGTCTTCAAGCGCGCGAACGAGGACAACGCGCGCATCTACTGGCAAGACGATTCGGTGCGCAGCGTGGGCTTGCGTCCGCTTACGGTCTACGGCGTCGGCCGTGACCAAGGCCTGACGAGTGGCCCGACGACGGCGATGCGGGCGCTCGTCCGAGGCGAAGCGACGACCATCGCTTTTTCGGGTTCGACCGACTTCTTGTATGTCGCCGACTGTGCCGCAGCCTTCCTCGCCTGCGTCGATGCGGGTCGTAGCGGCGCTACGGTCTACAACCTCGCTGGTCACTCGACCACCGTTCAAGCCTTCGTCGACATCGTCATGCAGGTCGCCGAGGAGCTCGGCATCGACGCGCGTGACAAGATCAAGATCGCCGGCAACGCGCTGCCGATTCCGGGCGCGATCGATGCTTCCGCCTTCGAACGCGACTACCCGGAGGTTCCGCGCACCACGCTCGAAGACGGCATCCGCGAGACGCTCATGCGCTTCCGCGCCCTCGAAGCAGCCCACGCATGAGCGAACGCTGCCTCAGCGCAAACGCGCATCGATCGCGGCCCGGAGCGGGTCCGCGAAGATGCCGCGCGGCAGCGCCGCCCTGACTTCGCGGAGGACGCGGTCACCGCCATCGTCGCGCGGCCGTGCGAGCGCACGGTAGACGTCCCAGATCTCGCGCAGCTTCGGGCTCCGGTCGCGGGCCGCCGCCGCGTCGAGCAGGCGCTCGAGAGTCGCGTCGTCGATGTGCCCTTCGTGACGTCTGGCCACGAGAGCCTCGAAGGCTTCGACGCAGTAGCGGCTCGCCATGAGGGCTCGCGACCAGGCATCGACGGCGGCGTCGACTTGGCTCTGCGCCATGCGCAGGTT
>CALLZN010000420.1 GCA_937858895.1 uncultured bacterium
TGCGACGGGGCTCAGTTCGAGGAGGCCCTTGTCCGGCTGCACGGCTTCGCCAGGTTGCGCTTGGAGGGCAACGACGCGCCCGGAGACCGGCACGCGCAAGCGATCGACGTCCTGCTGCGACCTCGCCGACGGCTGCGACGAGAGGGCTCGCAAGCGCGGGGCTCGTTGTTGGCCGGTCGACGCGTTCGACCTCGAGCTCGGCGCGCTGCAGCTTGCTGCGCGCTACTTCGAGTCGCGCAGCCATCGCGACAGCGTGGGCTGGCGAATGCCGACTCCCTTTGACAAGGAGTTGGCAGAGATGGCATCCGGGACGGTCAAACGCCGGACCATGCGAGCCTTGAAGCTGTCGTTGTATCTCACGAGGGATCATCCTCTCGCCGCCGACAGGATCGAGAAGTCCGCCTCGCGGCCCTCGCGCGGATCGGCGCCCTGCTTGGATGAAGTCCCACGCGCCGAGTCGCATGCAGACTGCGTCAGAGGAAGGCGATCACCGGCACCAGGTTCGCCGGACCGAGCTGCAGCCCGTCGACCGCTCCGGCGCTGAGCGCGCCGTGCTTCCACATGTGGCGGCCGACGAAGGCAGGTGGTGCGAGCGCGCGTCCGACTTCGACCTCGATCGCTTGGCTCACGGCGAGCGGGACTGCGCTCGTGAGGCCCGCGTCGATGACGAGACCTTGGACTGCAAAGCGAAGGCCCGCGAGCGTTGCGTCGTTCGGCAGCGCCACGGCGAGGGCCGCACGGGCGTGTAAGGGCAGCCGGTCACCGAAGAGGCCCGTGACCTGCAGCGCGATGGGCCAAACGCCGAGCTTACAAGCCGGGTCGAAGCTCGACCCAAGGTCGATCGGCGCCGAGGCCGCGCCCAAGAGAAAGACATTCCCGAGCCCCTGCGGCGGCAGCGCAAGGCGGTCGACGACGAGGTCGATGCGCCCACTCGGGTAGATCCTACGGCTGTCCGCAGCGCGGAGCGTTGCCGGAGCAAGCGCGCTCGTCGGACAACCACCGAGCAAGTTGAAGACACGGCCACCATCTTGAACGACGCCTTCGACCGCATCACAACGCCAGAGCGCGCGACCTGGCCCGTCGACGAAGACCTCGATCGCCAGATCGCCACCCGGGTAGTCCCATGCCTTCGCAAACGGGATGCGCAAGTCGAAGGGCGCCGCGCCCGCGACCGGAGGCGGTGCCGCCGGAACGAGCACCGATGCGTTGAAGACCTCGTCGGCGGCCGAGAAGACCAAGTGCGCCGCCGCGGTCAAGCCTGCCGCGTCGGCCACGACGCGCATACGTACCCTCACGGTCGCCGCATACGACGCGTAGGCGAGCGCTTGCTTCGTGTCGCGACGGAAGGCCAAACCTTGGATCTTGCGCCCAGCGCCGAAGGGCAGCGAGGCTCCGCGCAGAGCCACGACCGCGTGGGTTCGCAGCGGCTGCAGCGAAGCTGTGATCGAGAAGGGCGTTGCGAGAGCCGCGCCACCCGGCTGCGTCGCGTAGCCCTGCGGCCAGACCGACTGTGCTGCGAGCGACGCGCCGATCAGCCATGCGGCGGCGAACGCCGGCGCGAGCGAGGCCCGGAGCCTCACGAAGACGCTGCTCCGATCGAATGTCCGCATGTCCTCCCTCACCTCGAAAACGTCACTTGCAGGTCGTCGATCAGAATGTCGGCGCCCGGCGATGCCCCGGTGACCGCGATCCGCGTCGCGCGGCTTCCAATCGGCACGCGGTAATCAACGGTGAACTGCGTCCAAGCCGCTGCATCGTAGACATAAAACAATTGGTTGTTGCCGAAGCTCGTGTCCCACCACTGCCGCTCATCGCCGATGTGCACCTTGAGCGCTTGACGCTGCGAAGCGACGACACGCATCCAACCCGTGACTCGCACCAGCGTGCCTTCAGCCAAGTCGCGGAAGAGCTTCGAGATCTGGCCTTCGCCGGCAGTGACCGAGAAGCGCAGCGCCTTGCTGCCCGCGCGTGCACCCGGACGCACGAGGCTCGACTCGTAGCTCGCGTTGCCGTTCCAAACAGACCAGAAGGCCGGGTGGCGCAGCTGCAATGGGGGAAAGCCGAAGCCTAGCACCGACGCCTCATCGAAGTCCGCGTTCGTCACAGTGTCGATGTCGGCCCACGACGTCGGCCGGATCTCGACGTCGTCGACGCGCACGCGCAGCGAAGCACCCGTGAACACGAGCGCGACTTCGATCGACGTGTCCTGCGGCGAGACGCGATGCGGCGTGGCGATGCTCTGGCGCCATTCGCTTCCGTCGAGCGGCACGTCGACGAAGGTCGTGCCGGATGCGGTACCCGTGATGCGCAAGCGCAGGCCCGCGCCACTCGGCACGGTGATCGGCTTGATCCAAGCCCGCACAGCGACAAAGCTCCCCGCGGCGACGCGCAGGGTCTTGGACATGGTCGCCGTGTTCGCCGTCGTCGTCAGCTCATTGCAAGCCACCGAGCTCGACCAAGGACGCTTGTCACTCGACTGCTGAGCGCCAACGCCCGACGACTTCCAGGAAGCGGCCTGACCACCCACCGCTGCGCTATCCATGTTCGCGTTGGTCAAGTCGAAGTCCTGGGTCGCGGTCGCGCGCTGCACCGTGAAGACCGACTGCCCCGTCGCTACGGCATCGAGGGGACGATCTCGCTCGATGAAGTTGCGGATCAGGAACGTCGTCGCGTTGACGCCTTGTTCGCGGCAGCAGAAGCGCTCGGCGCTACTGCGCACGCGCAAGCCCTCGATCAAGGCCGTGTCGATCGTGCAGCTCGCGCGTCCCTCGAGCTGCATGTAGGGTTGGGCAGCGACGTTGAGGTCGAAGCGCCCAATCGAGACGTTCGAGAGCGCGAGCACAGCGTCGCGATGCAGCTCGATCGTGTTGGCCGCGATGCGCGCGTCGTAGGCTTCCCGCCCGCTGATCGCGAGCTTGCCCTCGAGCATGACGATCTCGGCGAGATGCGTCGGTCCCTCGATGCTGAAGTCGGTCGCTGTCCCTTCGAGGTAGAGCGACCAACCCGAGATGCGCGTTGCACGCGTCGCGGGCGCAACGATGTCGACGTTGCCGATGCGCACGCCACAGCCAGGCGGCATCTCGTGGTGCCCACTCGGCTGCACTGCCGGCAACTGTGGGATGTCGTTCGTGTACTGCGACCACGGCCCGATCGCGAGCGGACGACCGCGCAGGTCCTTGGCGTGGAGGCCGACGTTGAGCCCCTGCGCATCTTGGAAGACGAAGGTCGTCGCAGCGCCGCTCGAGCTGATGCCATAGATGCCGACGAACCAAAAGGGCACGACCGAGTTCTCGATCTCGAGCCGATACGGCAGCTCCTTGATGTCGTGCGTGACCCGCTTGCGCGTCAGCGGCATCGAATCGACGAGGGCCGCGTCACCGTAGACGACTGACGCGATCGTGCGATTCGTGATGAAGTCGATCGTGTTGCGCGAGGGCGTCTTGCCGTCGGCATAGAGCGCGAGGCGCAAGTTGAAGGTGCTGTTGCGCAGGATCACGTCGGCGTAACCAGACGGCACGATGGCGTCGGCGACAGCGCCTTGGTGAATGCCATCGGCATGCAGCGAGCCGCCGCGCAAGAACGGATCGCGGCTTTGTCCCGACCGCCCTTCTCCGAGCAGGATGCCGCCCGAGTACTGGATCGTCGTGTCGACGAGTTGCCAATGGCCGCGGTGCAACTGGAAGGTCGTGATCTGGGCATTGCCCGCCGCATCGCTGACCCCGCCGATCAGGCAACGTGTCGTCCGCAGCTCGCCGCCTTCGAACCAATAATTGAACTGGCGAGGAAAGCTGTTCTCGACCTGCACGCGGCAATCGACGAGCTCGAGTACGCCGCGATCCTTGAGAAAAACATCACCTTGCACGCGCAGCCAGCAGCGCTCGAGGCGCAGGTGACCATCGCCGTCGACGAGCAGGTCACAATTGGAAACGACGACCTGGCGATCGCTGATCACACGACGATCTCGAACGGCGTGCGCATTCTTCGACGTCGTCGTGTTGCGTCGCTGATGGGTCGCCGTCGCGTAGAGGGTCGTGACCGGCAAGGCATCGGGTGCCTCGTCCAAGGCTACCTGCGCGAACACGGGCGACGCGAAGTGCACGCAGACCATGGTCCATGCGCAGGCGAGCAGCCGCAGCGCGGCGAGCGGCGCGCGGCCTTGCAACAAACGGTGTGGTGACAAGCGTGCCCCCCTCAAGCCAAGAGCTCACGCTGCACGCGCCCATGCACGTCGGTGAGCCGAAAGTCGCGTCCTTGAAAGGCCGCGGTCAGGCGCTCGTGGTCGATCCCCAAGAGCTGCAGCATCGTAGCTTGCAAGTCGTGGACGTGGACCGCGCCGCGCGTCGGGCGATGCTTCGACGGCTTTAGCGGCGTGCCATCAGCGTCGACGATGTTGTAGCCAAACTCATCCGTGTGGCCGTATGTCGTCCCCGCGCGCACGCCCCCACCGGCGAGCCAGATCGAGAAGCAGCGCGGGTGGTGGTCACGTCCGAAGTTCGCGCCGTCGATCTTGCCTTGGCTGTACACAGTGCGGCCAAACTCACCACCCCAGACTACGAGGGTGTCGTCGAGGAGGCCACGCCGCTCGAGGTCGAGGACCAAGGCAGCGCTCGCGCGGTCGGTCTCCTGCGCCTGACCTCGGATCGCTTGCGGCAGGTTGTCGTGCTGGTCCCAGCCCTGGTGATAGAGCTGGATGAAGCGCACGCCAGCCTCCGCGAAGCGCCGCGCAAGCAGGCAGTTGGCGGCGAAGCTGCCGGGCTTCTTGGCGTCCTCGCCGTAGAGCTCGAAGGTCGAAGCGGGCTCCGTGCTCGTATCCGTCAAGGCGGGCAGCGACGCCTGCATGCGGTAGGCGAGCTCGTACTGCGCCATGCGCGAGGCGATGCGCGCGTCGCCTTCACGCTCTTGTTGCTGGCGCTCGATGCGCGCGAGCGCGTCGAGGACCGCGCGCCGCGCCTTGCGCGACACGCCTTGCGGATTGCCCAGGTAGAGAACCGGCGCGGCACCCGCCCGCAACTGCACGCCTTGGTAGCGCGCATCGAGGAAGCCGCTTCCCCAGAGCCGCGCATAGAGCGGCTGGCCACCCTGGCCTGCACTCACGAGCACGAGGAAGGGCGGCAGGTCCGGGTTGAGGCTGCCAAGCGCGTAGCTGACCCAGGCCCCGAAGGACGGTCGCCCCGCGAGCTCGGAGCCAGTCTGGACGAAGGTGATCGCTGGGTCGTGGTTGATCGCCTCGGTGAACATCGAACGCACGATGCAGAGGCGGTCGGCGATCCTCGCCGTCTCGGGCAAGAGCTCACTCAAGAACGCCCCGCTCTCACCATGCTGGCGAAACTCGAAGGGCGAAGCGGCGATGCGCAACGACGCTTGCTGCGCGGACATGCCCGTCAAGCGCTGTTCACCGCGCACGTGGGCTGGCAGCTCCTTGCCGTGCAAGGCACGCAAGCCCGGCTTTGGGTCGAAGAGATCAAGCTGCGACGGCGCGCCGGACTGGAAGAGATAGATGACGCGCTTGCACTTCGGCGTGAAGTGCGGCACGCGCTCGATGGCCATCGCCCCGTCGCTTCGCTGCGCAGTTCGCAGGAGGCTCGCAGCAGGGATTGCTGGCAACAGCGACAGCTTGCCCAAGAAGTCTCGCCGCGTCGAAGTCATCGTTTCCATGTGAAGGCGTCGCTGTTGAGGAGCACTTGAACGACGGCGGTCCGCGCCGCGACTTCTACTGCGTCGAGCTGGTCAGGGAAGGCGAAGGCACCGACGCGCACGAAGGCCGCGGCTGCGGCCGGCTCGCTTTGGAAGTGGCGCAGTGCTTCGTCGTAGAGCTGGCGAAGCGTCACCACTTCTTCCTCGAGCGCTTCCTCGAACGCGGCACGACAGGTGACTTCTGATACCGCGCGGCGCAGCCACGCTGTGACGTCGTTCGCGCCGCCTTCGACGAGGTCTGGTCCCGAAGGCGCCGCAAGCCCGCGCTGCGCGAAGACGCGTGCCGCCTCGACGAACTGGACGTCGTTCAACAAGACGAGGGCCTGCAGCGGCGTGCTCGTCTCGCCGCGTCGCGCGACGCAAGACTCGCGATGGGCAGCATCGAAGAGCAGCATGTTGGGCAGCGGCGCGGTGCGCTTCCAAACCGAGTAGAGGCTGCGCCGATACAAGGCCGTGCCGACGCTCTGCTGGTAGGCAGGCGACATCGAGTTGCTCTCGCGCCAGAGTCCCTTTGGTTGGTAGGGCGAGACCGGCGGCCCACCGACGCTGCGATCGAGCAGCCCGGCGACGGCAAGCGCGCTGTCGCGCAGTTCTTCGGCCGAGAGGCGACGGGCTGGATAGCGCGCGAGCCAAACATTGTCCGCGTCGCGCTCGCGGGTCGCCTCGCGCGCGCGGCTGTTCTGGCGATAGGTCGCCGACAAGACGATGCTGCGACAGAGGCGTTTGACGTCGTAGCCCGAAGCGACGAAGTCCCGCGCGAGCCAATCGAGGAGGTCCGGATGCGTCGGCGGCGTGCCCCGCGTGCCGAAGTCATCTGCCGTCGCGACGATGCCGCGGCCAAAGAAGTCCTGCCAGAAGCGATTGACGACGACGCGCGCGAAGAGCGGATGATCGTCGCGCAAGAGCCAGCGCGCGAGGGCGAGGCGGTCGTCGATGGCCTTCGCGTCTTGTCCGACATCTCCGGCGATGCAAGCGGGCACGGCGCGCGCGACGCGCGAGGCCTCGTCGCGCGGCGCATCGTAGGCTCCGCGGGCGAGCACGTGTGTCGCTTCGCGCGGCGCCGCCTCGGCCATGACCGAGATCTCTTGGAAGCCGGTCCGCAGCTCGAAGAGCGCGCGCTGGGCCGCGGTGACGCGGGCGCGGGCAGCTGTGACTTCGGCGTCCCGGTCGACGAAGAAGTCCGCGAGGCTCCTGTCATCGAGGCCTCTTGCATCGGTGGCGAGGGTCCCAGCGAGGGCCGCGACCTCGGCGCCGGACAGCGCGCGCTCATAGGCCCGCACTTCGTCGACAGCATCGCCACGCGGCCCACGATCTCGAAAGCGCTGGCCAAAGTCGAAGCCCGACCCACCGTGCTGGGGACGCTTCGTGAGCGTGTCGCGCTCGACCTCGGAGGCGAGGCGTCCATCGAGGTAGATGCGCAGGCCGCGCGCGCGATGACTCGCGTCGTAGGTGATGGCGACGTGAACCCAAGTGTCCTGCCGCAGGGCCGTGCGCGTGACCACCGCCATCGCGTTAGAAGGCGCATGGCGTTGCATCGCGAAGCGCAGCCGGCCCTTATCGAGGCTGAGCTCAGTCCCGAAGTAGCCGACGTCGGTCCCCGAGCTGCGGTGCAGGACCACGGCCTTGTCGACCTGTCCCGCATGGCGATACCAGAACGCGATCGTGAAGGCCTCGTCGAGGCGCAGCGCGCCGCAGAGCTCCGCGAAGGACGCGACATCGTCGCCCGAGAACTCGAGGGCCTGGCCGACCTTGCCTGCGCAATAGCGGTTGCCGGCGCTCGTCTTCCCAGGCTTGCGACCTGGGACGAGGTTCGCGAGTTCGCGGGCAGAGGCCGCGTCGCCCGACGGGCCCTCCATCGGAAAGTGACCGACGAGGCCAGCCCCAGCCTCGACCTCGATGCGTTGTTGGAGCTCTTCGAGCGTCGTCCGCGTGCGCGCCATTGCATCACGCTTCTCGGCTGCAGCCAGTGCCGCTTCGAGGTCCTGGTCGGCGACGCGCACGCGCGCCTCGAGTTCGGCGAGCTGGGCTTCTTGCTTCTCGTCGGGCAAGAGCAAGGACGGAGTCGGCACCCGCGCCGAGTCGTGGTAGAGCCCGTGCTCACCGATCGAGTTGAAGTAGCTGAAGAGCGAGTAGTACTCGCGCTGCGAGATCGGATCGAACTTGTGGTCGTGGCAGCGCGCGCAGTCGAGGGTCAGGCCGAGGAAGGCCGTGCCAAAGGTCGCGACGCGATCGGCCGCGTACTCGGTCCGCAGCTCGGCGGCGATCGAGCCACCCTCGTTCGTCATGCGGTGCAAGCGCTGGAAGGCCGTCGCGAGCTTCTCGTCGCGCTTGGCATCCGGCAGCAGGTCGCCCGCGAGCTGGTCGCGCGCAAAGACATCGAAGCCACGGTTCGCGTTGAAGGCCCGCACGACCCAGTCGCGGTAGGGCCAGGTCGGCATCAGCAAATCGCTCTGGTAGCCGTAGCTATCCGCGTAGCGCGCCACGTCGAGCCACGGCGTCGCGCGGCGCTCGCCAAACTGCGGCTGTTCGAGCAAGGCGTCGACGACGCGCTCATAGGCATCTTCGCGAGCATCGGCCTCGAAGGCAGCGACGGCGGCGGCAGTCGGCGGCAAGCCGATGAGGTCGAGGCTCACGCGGCGCAACCAGCGCCAGCGCGGCGCCTCTGCCGCGGGCTCGAGGCCCTGGGCCCTCATGGCGCGGAGCACGAAGCGGTCCAGGTCCGTGCGCGGCCAAGTGCTCTCGATCACCGGCACGGCGACATTGGGCGGCAGCGGGGCGAAGGCCCAGTGCCGCGCGCTCGACGCCTCCTGAGCAGTCGCGCTCGCGACGGCAAGCGCACATGTCGTTACCAGCATGGTCGGCAGTCGCTGTCTTCGCTTCACGATGAACTCCGTCCCGCGTGATAGGCCTTCTTGACGTCGTCGATCGCCGCGAAGGGCCAGAGCGCGACGCGAAAGAAAAAGAGCAGCAGCATCGCGAAGGCGAGGATCATGGCCACGAGGCTCGCCGCGAGGCCGAGGCGCGGCGAAGCAACAGGACGATAGGCGAAGCGCACGGCCTCTGTCGACGCGTCGACGCGCACAACGCGGTAGCCGGCGAAGCCGACTTCGATCGGCACCAGCTCCGACGCTGCCTCGCCGCCATCGTTCTGTTTCGTGCGCTTCGTCGCCTCCCAGCCAGGATGGGCCAAGTCGCGCACGACGAGCCAAGCCGCCCCATCGACTTCGACCGCGACCTCGAGCACATCGGAACCGCGTTCGGTCACCGTCACTCGGCCGCGCTGCATGCGGGCACCCTCGAGTTCGGCCACCTGAACCGGCAAGCCCACGTGCTCGGTCACGGCGCGCGCGAGGATGCTCATCGGCGAGGCATCGAGGTCGTAGCGCGTCGCCGTCAGCCAAGCGCGCGGGGCAGCACGTGGGTTCTCGGCGACGACGAGGCGCGGCCCTTCGTGCACGACGGCGAAGTGGTCCGGCAAGCGGTCGCCCTTGGTCGCGACGACGTAGCGCGCGCCGACCAGGTCGAAGACCTGGGTGCCGAGCATCGCGAGCTCGCTGGCCCGGAAGGACCCACGCGGCTTCAAGGCGTCGGGATAATCGAGGTAGAGCAGCCACTCCATGAAGCGGCGCGGCTCCATGCCGTCGAGCGCGAAGACGTCGGAGATCCCGTAGGTCTGGAGTGCGTTGCCACGGAAGCCATCGCCAGCGACCGCGAAAACCCGCGCATCCGGGTCCGCGCGCTGCGCCGCCGCCAAGAAGTCGATCGTCGCCGTCCGCGGATAGATCGCGCCTTGCTCGAGGACCGGCTGGAAGTCGCGCGTCAGATTGCAGGCCAGCAACACGCCGCAGCCAGCGAGCAGGTGCGGCAAGCGCAGCGCGCGCAGCACAGGGCGGAGCCAGGCCGGGTTCGAGGCGACGGCGCACACGAGGCCCAGAACGACGAGGGAGCTCGCGTAGGGCAGACGCAACGCGAACGGCTCGACGATCCACGCAGCTGCGGGCGAGTCGCGCAGGAGCGCCGCCGCGAGCGCGAGCGTAGAGAACACGAGGACAGCACCGACGAGGCCGCGCGCTGCGTCGACGAGGCGGGCGGCGCGCGCTTCCGCGCCTACGAGGCTCGCTTGCCGCAACGCGGTCACGAGCATGCACCCAACGAGGAGCGGCACGAGCGACGCCGCGCGCGAGACCTCGAGCCAAGGCAGGACAAAGCGCAAGCCCTGACTCACGAAGGGCCAGCCCGAGGCAAGAGCGAGGACAGCAACGAGGGCGAAGAGCGCCCGCCGCGAGCCGAAGGCGCCAAGAATCCATAGGAGCAAGGCCCCGATGTGATCCTGCACCATCTCGGTGAAGGCCTTGCCGGCAGGGACCGGATCGACGTGGCCGTGCAGCGGGTGCCCGCGCGCTTCGCCAAAGAGCAGGAGGGCCCCCTGCCCATCCGCGCCTGCGACCCACGCGACCGAGGCAGCGACCGCGAAGCAGGCCCCGCGCAGCAGCGCCGGCATGCGCAGGAAGATGGCCGCGACCAGGAGAGCCGTGGCCGCGGCGCCGCAGAGCACATGAGCGACCAGCGACCCGGAACCGAAGCCGCTGTGCCGCGGCACGAGCGGCTGGCCCTCGCGCTGCAGCTGGAAACCCGACTCCAACGCGTAGACGAACCAAGGCACGAAGACCGGCGCGCAGAGGAACAACGCGACGGCGCCGGCGGCGACGACGCTCTGCACCGCCACCTTCGCGCCCCCGCTCGGTGCGCGCAGCACGGCATAGCCAAGACAAAAGAGGCCGAAGAAGATCGAAGTCTGCGGGTAGCCGCCCAACTGCGAGGCAGTCAGCGCGAACGCAAAGCCCCCCCAGGCGAGGAAGGACCCGCGCTGCAAGAAGGTCTCGAGCAAGAAGAGCGCGAGCGGCCACCAAGCGAAGACCTGTTCCGGAGTATGAAGGCGCCAAACCGAGGCATAGGGGCCGAGGCCGATGAAGACGGCCGCGAGCAGCGCCGACAAGACGCTTCCGCCCAGGCGCCGCAGCCAGGCATAGGCAAAAAAGAGACAGAGCGCCAAGCGCAGCAAGCCCGTGACCGAGAGCCCCCGCGCCACCGCCGCGATGCTGAAGGGCGCATCGCGGTCCTGGAAGAACGGCAGAGCCAAGTGAAAGAGGTCGTAGCGCGCGAGCTGGACATTCGCGAGCAGGGGCGCGCCGGCGTAGGCATGCGGGGTCCAGGTCGCCGCTTCGCCCGCGTGGAGCTGGCGCTGGATCTCGACCAGCAGCGGGAAGAACTGGAAGTCATGGTCGCCGAGGTCGCCGTTGTAGGGATGCCGACCCGGCGGCGCCTGCGCTTCACTCGCCCAGGGCTCGACCGCGAAGATCGCGTCGGTCGACAAGATCGACGCACCCGCGAAGACGACCTGCGGGAAGCACGCACAGACGAGCGCCAAGCTGAGCGCAACGGCGACGAGCGTCTCCCTGAGTCCGAGTACCTTCCTGGCGAGCATGGCTCGCAAGTGTAAGGAGGCACGCTGTCATCTCGGCCACTTCCCTTCTCGCGCAATGAGGCCCGTCTCGGAATAGGCAGAGCAAGCCATCGCAGGCGTGCCCGTCGCCATGGAGTCGCTGCGGGTTCATCGGACACCAAGGCCAGCCCCCGTCACCGCGAATCACGACTGACGTGGTTCTTGTTCCAGAGGAACGACCGTGCGCATGCAAGTTCTCCGCTCGTTGCTTTCCCTCCTCGCCGCCTTCTCTTTGTTGCCGCTGGTTGCGACCGCCCAGGACAGTCGTCCGTCCGACAGGACGGCGTCCACCGCGCGCGCCGCAGCCGATGCACAGGTTTGGATTCTGACCAACCTCACGCTGCTGGATGGAACCGATGCGCCGGCGCGCGCCGGCGTCTCCGTCGTACTCGAGGGCAAGACGATCCGAAGCATCACCGATGGTCCGCCTGGTGATGCGCCGCCGGACGCACAGTGGGTCGATCTGAGCGGGCACTTTGCAGTACCCGGACTGCACGACGTGCACACGCACCTCGCGACTTCACCGAGCGCAGCGGGCTACACGGAGCGGGTGCAAAAGCAACTACGCCACTTACTGGGACGTGGCGTCACGGCGGTCCGAGACATGGCAGGCGATGCGCGCGTCCTGGCCTACCTCGCGCGGCAGACGGGCCTCGGTGACCTTCCGGGACCCGACATCCACTTTGCCGCGGTCGTCGGAGGCTCCCGACTGCTCGGCGATCCGCGCCTGCGCGACTGCTCGCTCGGTGTGCCGCCGGGCACGGCTCCCTGGGCGCATTGCATCCGCGAAGAGACGGACCTCAGCGCACTGATGCACGAGATCCGTGGCACGGGGGCGAGTGGCGTCAAGATCTACGCTGACCTCTCGCCCGAGCTTCTGCGGCGCACCATCGACGCGGCGAAGGAACGTGGACTCATGGTGTGGGCACACTGGGTCGTGACGCCGCGCCGGACCGGAGCGCTCGAAGTCGTGCGCGCCGGCGTCGATGTCGTCTCGCACGTGCACCTGCCGTTGCTCGATACAGCTCCCGACGATCGGGTCTCCTCCGCTCGCGCGCTGAGCGGCATCCAAGCGGATGCGCTGCTCGAGGAGCTCGCGACCCGCGGGACGATTCTCGACGCGACGCTGATCGCGGCACAGGGTCTACCGAGTCGCCCAGGATGGGTCGAGCCCGGAGTCTTCGCCATCGACCTGCTGCGCGCGGCGCGAGCAGCCGGCGTCCTCATCGCCACCGGCAGCGACCACAAAGGCGACGACCAAGTACCGGGGATTCACCTCGAGTACCGAGCCCTCGTCCGTGATGCCGACTGGACCCCAGCGCAGGTCATAGAGGCCGCCACATCCGTCAGTGCTCGTGTCCTCGGCACGGCCGCACGCTCGGGTTCGCTTCGCGAAGGCATGGAGGCGACCCTCCTCGTCCTCGATCGTGACCCAAGCAAAGATGTCACAGCCTTGGCAGAGCCCCGCTTCGTGCTCAAGCGGGGGCGCCTTTACTCGGGAGAAGAACTGCGTGGCGAAGGGCCGTCGGATGGCTCTCTCGACGCGTTTCCGGGGGCCCAGCGGCGCTAGCCTTTCCCTCGGTCCGCGAACCTTCATGGCGACCATGGCTCGCAAGTGCAGGCGGGGAGGCTATGCTTCTCGGCCATTTCCCTTCTCGCGAGCCCCTCTTGAACTTGCTCCATGTTCCGCGGCCGTAGCGTCACCGTCGTCGTTCCGGCTTACAACGAAGAAGAGACGATCGGCGCGGTCGTCGCCGACTACGTCCAGAACGAGTTCTGCGACGAGGTCCTGGTCGTCGACAACAACTGCAAGGACCGCACGGCGGAGATCGCGGCCCAGCACGGGGCTCGCGTCATCCATGAGAGCAAGCCCGGCTACGGCTCGGCGCTGCTCGCGGGCATGCGGGCGGCCTCGGGCGAGTACCTCGTCCTGACCGAGGCCGATGGCAGCTTCAAGAGCGCGGACCTGATCAAGCTCATCGTCTACCTCGAAGACGCGGGCCTCGTCGTCGGCACGCGCACGACGCGGCAGATGGTCCAGCAGGCCGCCAACATGGGTTGGATGCTGCGCTGGGGCAACGTCGCCATGGCCAAGTACCTCGAGCTCTGCTGGTACTTGAGCCAGGAACCGCGCTTCACCGACGTCGGCTGCACCTACCGCGCGTTGACGCGGGCGACCTTCGAGAAGATCGACAACTCGCTGACGGCCGCGGGCCCGGCCTTCTCCCCCGAGATGATGTGCGAGGCCCTGATGAAGGGCTGCCGCTGCGTCGAGGTCCCGATCAACTACTGGCCGCGCCTCGGCGGTGAATCGAAGCACAGCGAGACCTTCTTCAAGGTCGCCAAGACGGCCTGGGGCATGTTCAAGATCATCACGCGGAAACGCTTGCGCGGCCGTTGATGCAAGGCCGAAGAAACGACAGCGAGTCCAACCCGTGAGCGACCTGCCCCAAAGTCCCGTCCTCGACGACCCGTCCAACTTCATCGAAGTCGAGCGCTGCACGCTCTGCGGCGGCAGCGAGCGCACGGAGCAGTTCCGCGACGGTCCCTTCCGCGTCGTACGTTGCACGGGCTGCACGCTCGTCTACGTGACACCCCGCCTGCGACCCGAGGTCCTGCCGCAGGTTTACAACGAAGAGTATTGGTCGTCCAAGAGCCCGAAAGAGCGCGGCTACGCCGACTACCGCAGCCAGGCGCCGCTCTACCTCAAGACCTTCAAGAAGCGTCTCGCCCTCGTCGAGCGCTTCCGCAAACACAAGGGCCGCGCCCTCGACGTCGGCTGCGCGGCGGGCTTCTTCTTGAAGATCCTCCACGACGCTGGTTGGACCGTCGACGGCGTCGAACTCTCGCCAGCGATCGCGAGCCACGCGCGCGAGGTCTATGGCTTCGAGCAGGTGCACGTCGGACCGGTCGAGTCCGCTGGCTACGAGAAGGGCTCCTTCGACCTCATCACGATGTGGGACGTCGTCGAGCACGTGCCCGAGCCGCTGCCCTTCCTCGAACACACGATGTCGCTGCTCGCGGACGACGGCGTGTTCATCCTCGAGACCCAGAACGTCGAGAGCAAGTTCGCGAAGCGCCTCGGCCCGAAGTGGCATCACTACAAGCACCTCGAGCATCTCTATCACTTCTCGCCCGCGACCATCGAACGCCTGCTCGACCGCGTCGGCATGGAGGTCGTCCACTTGACGCCCAAGTTCGGCGGCAAGCACGTGTCGGTCGAGTTCGTGCGCGAGCGCGCGGTGCGCGTGCACGGCGCGATGAAGTGGGCGCTGCTGCCGCTCGCGCCGCTCAACAAGATGAGCTTCTACGTCAACATGAAGGACGAGATGATCGTCGTGGCGAAGAAGAAGCGCGCGCGCTGAAGCATGGAACTACGCGCCTACCAACAATTCGAGGAGCTCGAAGAAGAGCACTTCTGGTTCCGCGGTCGCCGCGCGATCTTCTTCACCCTGCTCGACGACATCTTCGAAGGCCGCAAGGACCTTTCGATCGTCGAGATCGGCTGCGGCGCCGGCGGCTTGCTGCGCCGCCTCGTTCGCTACGGCGACTCGGTCGGCGTCGAACTCTACCCCGACCTCGCGGCGCTCTGCCGCGAGCGCAGCGAGCGCCCGACGATCTGCGGC
>CALLZN010000421.1 GCA_937858895.1 uncultured bacterium
GCGGCCCAGGGGCAGCGCCCCGGCCTAGACCCCGGCGTCGATGTCGCGGCCATCGAAAAGCAACTGGGCGAAGTCGAGGGTCTCGCGGGCGTCGACGCCGCCACGAAGAAGACGCTGACCGAAGTCCTGAGTGCCGCGCTTCAGCAGGCCAAGCTTGCGCAGAGCGAGCGCGCGCGCGTCGCGGACTTCGACGCCGCCGTGAAGTCGGCGCCCGCCCGCTTGCAGGACGCCAAGGCGCGCCTCGCCCAGCTGCAGGCCCAAGAGCCGAAGAAAGAGCTTCCGAACATCAGCGAACTCGCGGAGCTGAGTCGCCGGCTCGCCGAGGTCGAAGCCCAGCAGACCGAGCTGCGCGGTCGTGAAGGCGCAAACACCGCCGAGCGGCAGCGTCGTACGGCGCGCCTCGCCGAGCTACCGAGGCGCATCGAAGAAGCGCGTGACGCCTTCGCGAAGGAGCGCAGCCAAAGCGCCGAAGCGCGCGAAGAGCCCGAGGTCCTGGCACCCGCGCGCGCCATGCTCGCGCGCGCCAAGCTCGCGGCGCTGGAGGCAACCTTGAGCGCGCTCGAAGGCGAAAAGGCCAGCTACGAAGCCGAGTCGGAGCTCCTCGTCGTCGACGCCCAGATCCTCGAACGCGAGCTCGCCAACAAGAACCAGGAGCTCACCCTCTGGCGCGAACGTGTCCAGGCGCAGCGGCAGCTCGAGGCTCAGCGCGCCGCGCAACAAGCAGCGCAAGAGGCTGGGCGCGCCGCGGTGCGCGAGAACCCGACGCTGCGATCCTTCGCCGCCGAGAACGCCGAGCTCGCGAAGACCGCCGAGCGGCTCGCAGGTCGCGTGTCGCGAACCGCAGCCGACCTCGAAGCCGCCAAGAAGTTGCGCACGAACCTCGAGGCGCGCTTCCGCGAGATCCAAAAGCGCATCGACATCGCGCGGCTGACCGAGGCGATCGGTCTGCTACTGCGGCAGGAGAAGAGTCGCTTCCCGAACGTGCGTTCCTACCAGGCGCGCATCGAAGAGCGGCAAGCGATCTTGCGTGACGAGCAGCTCGCCCAGATCGACATCGAAGAGCGCATCGCCAAGCTCGAGACCACGACCGGCCCCGCCTTGCTCGCGAACTTCGAGGTCAGCGAGGTCAGCGAGGCCGGCGAGGCCGGCGAGCAGGCGGAGACCATCGCCTTGCTGCGTGAGGAGGCCCAGCGCCTGCTGCGTTCCCGCGCCGACTTCCTCGACGGCCTGCGCAAGAACCGCGAGCAGTTCATCTCGCAGTTGGTCGAGCTCGACACCGAAGAGCAGGTCCTCGTCCAGAAGTCGCTCGAGTACGCGACCTTCGTCAACGAGCGCGTGCTGTGGATCCGCAGCACGACGCCGATTTGGGAGACGAGCTTCGACTCGCTGCGCGAGTCGGTCGTGCTCTTCTTGGAGCCAAGCCGCTGGAAGGCCGTGCTCGAAGCGATCGGGCGGGCGCTGGCTCGGTCGCCGGTCGGCTTCGTCCTCGGCGCGCTCCTGGCGCTCTTCTTGATCCTGCTCGAGCGGCCGATGCTCGGCCGCATCAAGGTCCACGGCGCAGCTGCGAGCAAGGGTTCTTGCACGCGCTTCCTGCCGACCTTCTGGGCCTTCGTCTTGACGCTCTTGGCGCCCTTGGGCTTGCCCTTTGCGTTTTGGCACGTCGCGACGGCGATCCAGGCCAACGGCGCGGGCGGGGACTTCACGGTCGCGGTTGCGACGGGCGTCGCGCACGCAGCCAAGCTTTGGTATGGCCTCGCGCTCTTCCGCGTGACGCTGCGGACGGGCGGCCTCGGCGAAGCGCACTATCGTTGGCAGCCGACACGGACGCGGCTCTTGCGCCGCCACCTCGTGTGGTTCGTGCCGATCTGTGTACCGCTGACGGCGCTGCTGCGCACGCTCTCCGCCTACAACTACGTGCCCTGGAGTCAGGCCCTCGACCGCATCGTCCTGATCGCGCTCTTGGGGCTGATCGCGGTCTTCTCGTGGTTCACGCTCGATGTTTCGACCGGCGCGCTCACATCGCAGGCGGCCAAGCGACCGAGGACCTTTTGGCCGCGCTTCTTCTTCGTCGTCGCCCTCTTGGTGCCGACGTCGATCATCGTCGCGGCGGCGGCCGGCTACCACTTCACGGCCCTCGAGTTGAGCTTGCGCTTGATCAGCTCGCTCGGCGTCGTGCTCGCGAGCGTGCTCGTCTACGGACTCGCGGTGCGATGGATGCTGCTCGTCAAGCGCAAGATCGCGATCGAGCAAGCGCGCACGCGCTATGAGGCGGCGAAGAAGGCGCGCGAGGCGGAGCGGGCGGCAGGCAGCGCTGCGGGCGGCGACGTCGCGAAGGAGCCAGCGCGCGAAGTCGGACTCGTCACGGCCGACGAAGAGATCAACCTCGCGGCCGTCGACGCCCAGACCAAGACCCTGCTTCGCGGGGCACTCGCGGCCCTCGTGCTGGTCGCCCTCTGGGGGATTTGGATCGACGTGTTGCCAGCCCTGAACGCGCTCGACCGCGTCGCCCTTTGGGAGACGAACGTCGAGACTTCGAGCGAAGGCGGGACGACCGAAACGAAGCTCGTGCCGATCACGCTCGGCGCCTTGCTCTTCGCCTGCCTCGTGCTCGCGATCACCTTCGCGAGCGCGCGCAACGTGCCAGGGCTGCTCGAGCTCTCGCTCCTGCGTCGCCTCGAGGTCCAGGCCGGCGAGCGCTACGCGATCACGACGCTCGTGCGCTACGCGATCGTGGGCTTTGGCATCGTCTTCGCTTTCTCGTCGATTGGAATCGGCTGGGGCAAGGTGCAGTGGCTCGTCGCGGCGGTCTCGGTCGGCCTCGGCTTCGGCTTGCAGGAGATCTTCGCGAACTTCGTGTCCGGGATCATCTTGCTCTTCGAGCGGCCGATCCGCATCGGCGACCTCGTGACGGTTGCCGGCATCGACGGTTACGTGAGCCGCATCCGCATGCGCGCGACGACGATCGTGGACTTCGATCGCCGTGAAATGGTGGTTCCCAACAAGGAGTTCGTGACCAATAGCCTGGTCAACTGGACCTTGACCGACGCGATCACGCGCGTCGCCTTCAAGGTCGGCGTGGCCTACGGCAGCGACACGGCCCTCGTCCGCGAGCTCTTGTTAGGCGTCGCGCGCAGCAACAAGATCGTCCTCGACGAGCCGGCTCCGCACGCCATCTTCTTCGGTTTCGGTGACAGTTCGCTCGACTTCCAGCTCCGCGTCTTCATGCCGAACCGTGACCTCTATCCCCAGCTCGTCAACGAGATCAACTCAGCGATCGACAAGGTCTTCAAGGAGCACGGTATCGAGATTCCGTTTCCCCAGCGCGACCTCCACATTCGCAGCATGACCTCGTTGCAGGATCTTCTCCCGCCGCGCGAAGCAGCGCCGCCTCACCCATGACCGCTCTGCCAGATGACGACTGGGCCGTGCCGCGAGAGGTGGCCGTGCCTCGACTCTTGGACCTGCACGGCGGGCGCATCTATGGCCTCGCGCGCCGCCTTTGCGGCAACGCGGATGAAGCGGACGACCTCGTGCAGGAGGTCTTCCTCCAGGCCTGGCGCAAGTGGCACCAATACCGCGGCGAAGCCGACCCGCGCCTCTGGCTCTTCACGATCGCGCGCCACGCCTGCCAGCGCATGCACCGAAAGCGCGTCGGCGAACCCGAGCGCATGGCTTCGCTCGACGAACTGCTCCCCTTCGGACAGCCGCGCATCGCGGTCGTTCCGGACTCGAGCGACGAGTTCGAAGAGCACGTGCGCCGCGACCAGCAGGAGGTCGTTGGCCAGGCCATCCTCACGCTTCCCCACGACTTCCGCATGGCCCTCGTCCTCAAGGAGATCGTCGGCTTCTCGGTCGAGGAGGTCGCGACCATCCTCGGCATCCCGCAGAACACCGTGAAGACGCGCCTACATCGCGCGCGACTCAAGGTTCGCGATGCCCTCGCCAAGGGGCTGCCGCAGCGCGAGTTGGCAGCTCCTGCTTACAGCAAGCAGGTCTGCCTCGACTTGCTAGAGGCCAAGCAGGAAGCGCTGGACCGTGGGACAGAGATGCCGAATGCGGATGCCATCATCTGCGAACGCTGCCTCGCCGTCTTCGCGACCCTCGACCTCTCGCAAGAGGTCTGCCGTGCCCTGCGATCCTCCGAAGAGCTTCCATCCGAGCTGCGCGAGAAGCTGAGCGAGGCCATGCGGCAGGACCGCGAAGAGAGCTGAGCTACGCAGCGATCCAAAGCGCCGTCAGTGCAGGATGCCGGCGAAGGCGAAGACGATCTCGATCACGATGAGGATGACGATCGCCCACTCGAGCGCGTTCGAGCGGCGACCGTGCCAGAGGTCGATCGCCATCTGCGTCACGTGCTCGGCAGCGCCGAGCTTGTGCAGAATCGCGTCGTGGCGCTGGCGCAGCTCGAGGTTTGCGAAGAGCGCGTCGAAGAGCTGGGCGACCCGGGGGTTCTCCCAAGTCGCTTCGGGCCGATCGACGAGGAAGAACCAACGCGCGAGCTCGAGGCGGTCTTCGAACATCTTGCCGATGCGCCCGACGAGCGCGTTCAGGGAACGCGGCAAGCGTCCGTGCTGCGCGAGCTCGCGGGACAGGGCCAAGGTGCGTTCGATGATCGAATCGGCTTCGATCTCGTAGCGCTCGAGCGCGGCCGACTGCCCCAGGAGCAAGGCGACCGCCGAAACGAGCTCGTTGCGCCGCTCCGGGATGACGACGCGGTCCCAGGCGACGCGTGTGCTGACCTCGGCGCGCTCCGGGTCGACAGCGATCGTGTAGGTCTCTTCGGTGCGCGTGAGGAAGCTGCGTCCAGTCGCCGCTTCGATGTCCAAGCGCAGCGCGGGGCCGAAGCGCTCGATACCCTCGCAGACCGCCGCGCCACACGCGAAGACGTGGAGGACGACGTCGACGCTTCCCTGCGCGTCGATCGCGTAGGTAATGCCGTACGCATAGCGCCGCAGTTCACGCCAGGTCGCCGCCGGGACGAGCGCCGCGAGGTCGACGCGACGGTCGAGCGCGACCGTGGTGATCGGCCAGGCAGTGTCCTTGTCGGTCGCTTCGTCGAGGGTCGCCATCACTGAGGTCAGCTCATCGACCTTCGTCGCGACGAGACTGGAGCGATGCAGGTGCGCAGCGCCTCGATCAGGTGGGCTTGCAAGCGACGCCAGCGAGGCCCGCCCTCGAGCGGGAAGCGTTGCGAGACCTCGAGCTCGATCCCCGCGTAGCTCGCGGCATGAAAACGCGTGCGCAAGAAGCGCGTGAAGCCGTCGGCGCTTCCCCGGTAGGGTCGATTCATCGCGATGCGCAAGCTCGCATCGAGAGCGGTCAGCACCTGCCGGTAGCGCGCGGCGAAGGCCTTCTCGTCGTGGCGCGCCGGGTCGTAGAGCAGGCCGATGTCGACGTCGCGCACGACGCCGTCAAAGACCGGCGTGAAGCTGTGCACGCTCCAGTGAAGGACACGGTCGTGGCTCTTCAGGGCTTGCTCGATCGCCTCGCACACGCTTGCACGGTAGGGGTACCAGAAGCGAGCGAGCAGTCGTTGTCGATCGTCTCGCGGCAAGTCTCGCGTCCACGGCGAGAAGAGGCTGCGCGACGAGAGGCTGCGGTTGGTGTCGACGACGAGGCGGCTGACCCGCGTGGCATGCAGCGAGGCGCCGAGGCTCGCTGCCGTGCGCCGCGCGAGCGCGAGGGCGCCGATGTCCGATCCGCGATGACTGCGCAAGGCATCCCCCGCGTCGAGGAAGTCGCCGCGCAGCGGCGCCGGAATCGCAGCGCTTGCGTGCTCACACGAGATGACGAGGCCGGTGCTCATGCCACGAACGAGGTCTCGCTTTCGAGGGCGTCACAGAGGCGTTCGTAGACTTTGACGAGCTGCGCGCGCTCCGGGTCTGCGCCGGTCGCCGTCTGCGTCGCGGCGAGGATGCGCTGGGCGAGGGTGCCGTGGCGCCGGATCACATCGATGTAGGGTTCGACCTCCGCGGGGCCATCGAACCACGATTCGGTGACCATGGACCAGAAGTCGCCCGCGCTGCGCAAAGCGCGGTTGCCGAGGACTTCGACGAGCGTCGAAGAAAGCCGTGCGTCGGGTCCCTCGGCGACGCAGCGATCGAGCTGGGCGATGAGCGACGACTGACGGGCGCTGCGCTGTGTGTTCGTCGACGAGGGCTGCTCTTCGCAGAGCTTCTGGATCGCGACGGCGACGAGCGCTGCGACGCCGACGTCGGCGTGGTTGCACTCTTGGGCGTCGATGAGCCGAACTTCGATGGCGCTGCGCTCGAAGCGCGCAATAGCGCCGCGCGCATTGGTCCAGTCGCGCGCGATCATGGACGTGAGAGTGCCGACCTCTTCGAGCTCGCGCGTGATCGGCGCGAGAACCTCGCGCTCGTAGCGCTCCATCTCGAAGATCGGCTCGACGATGATGTCCCCGGCCATCGACGGCGTGCGTTCGGCGTTGGTTTTGTAGTGATCGAGGCGGTTGTCGAGGCGTCCGTTCGTGCGCCCCTCCACGATCGGCGTGCTCGCCGCGAGCGCCGGGATCAGCGGCAAGACGATGCGCACAGCGGCCATCAAGCGTCCGAACTCGTCTTCGCCCTCGAACGGCAGATTGAGGTGGAC
>CALLZN010000422.1 GCA_937858895.1 uncultured bacterium
GTGGCCTCATCGCGACGTGGCTGCTCGCGAGCTTCGCCTCGTCACAGTCCATCGGCCCGCCTGCGCCTCATCGTGCTCTGCGCAAGGGACTCAGCGAACTGGCCCAAGACCTCGATCACGTTCCTGACCTGATCGCCCGCGACGGCGCTCTCTACTTGAAACGCGCGCGCGGCGGGTTCTTACGCATCGTCGGCTCCGACGACTATGACCCGCTCGTCGTGCTGCCCGACCGCCGCGTCATCAAGATCGCGGAGCGGGCCTACATGCTCGAGGGTCGCGCTGCCATCCTCGACGAGGCCATCGACATCGCCGCAACAATCCGCGCTCCCGCCAATAGGGGGTGGATCGCCACCGCCGACTACGACGAGCTGCTCGGCACCTCCCTACTCATCCAGCACGAGCTTCACACACGCAGCGACGTACTCCACCCAATGCGCTGTGCGGCCGACTACGCGTTGCCAGAGTCCTTGACTCGAGATTGGAAGGAGCTGCTCGACAAAGTCGAGAAGTCCGATCTCTCGACAACAGCCAAGAAGTCATTCTTGGATCAACTGAGGAATGCTGGCGAGTCGTGGTTCGGATCTTCGGACAACGAGGACGACAACGCGGAAGAAGACGACAACGAGACGGACAGCGACCTCCTGCCCGTCGAAGCGATTCGTGACTTCGTGCTCCAAGGGCAACTGCGCGCGTTGTTGGGTGACGATCCACTCGTGCTACGCATCGAAGTCGCGCTTCGCGGCGCCATGCAGTTCCAAACGGATCGAGCGTGGCGCAACGACAAGCGCAGTTTCGTGCACCTCGACAATGCTCTATCCACGGAAGCGGCAATTCGCATCCTGCGTGACCGCGACCGCTGTCTCGTCGCGAGACCGATCGTCTTCGAAGACGATGTGTCGGACTGCGAGTTGGTCATCGAACTGCCCAGTCAAGCGGCACCCGATGACTTGGACAAGTCTCTGGTCGCACGACTCTACAACGAAGGCGTGGAGGTGCTTCGCTACGAACAGGGCAAAGCGCTGCACGTCACGGACCGAGCACGCTGGGACGCGCTCACGAAACCCGAATCACGAGACCTCATTGGCAGGCTGCCACCCCATCTTCCGCTCGTCGATGTGCACAATCGCGTCCACGCCCTCGTCACGAAGTTCGGCGTGACGAAGGCACCGGGAGTCGAGTGCACGGGGCAGGAATGGATCCAACGCACTGCTGCGCAGCTGCAAGATGCTTGGCATCTCGACCTCGTTCGTGCGTGGTTCTTTCGCTACGTCTACGACAGCCCCGATGCGCGCTACCCGAGCATCCTGGGGACCCGCGAGATCTACGGCGACATTCATCAGACCGTCGATGAGACCATCTCGCGCTCGCTCGGTGGTCGCATGTGCGGCGATTGCGATGACCTCGCCGAAGTCTTCCAGGCCCTCCATGCTGCGCAAGGTGGTCTTGGACATGTCCTCAGCGTTCCTGGTCATGCGGCCTACGGCTTTGCCGAAAAGAAGGGGCGACTCTGGTACGCGCAGGCGCTGCACACGTACGACGCGGTGCGGTTCC
Source organism: uncultured bacterium (assembly GCA_937858895.1). Classification (GTDB taxonomy): domain Bacteria; phylum Planctomycetota; class UBA1135; order UBA1135; genus JACKHW01. The sequence goes on from CALLZN010000422.1 coordinate 1,552, forward strand.
GCGCTCGCACGCTCGACGACGCGCTCGTGCGTCTCTATGGCTTCTTCGATCCGGGCAGGACAATCGAGGCGGCTCAGTTGCCGATTCTCCTGAGGTTCTCGGGCGAAAATCAAAGGAGCACTTGGCGGCTGGGCTCGCGCATCTTCGAGAACACGGACTACGCCAAGACCATGATCGACGTGCAGCGATACTGGCATCTGCACGCCTATGCGACCGCGGCGAAGACCATGCAAGCGCAGCTCGTTCAGGGTGACGCTTCGATCCCGGATCGCCTCGAGTATGCAGGGCTCCTCGAGCGACAAGGGCGTTGGCAGCAAGCCGCGGATCAGCACGAGGCCATCCTGCGCGACTTCGAAGATGCGCGTGGCGAAGTCGCGTTGCGTTTGATTGCAGCACGATTCGAAGCGGGCGATGCAGCAGCAGCTCTGTCTGCCGTGCGCGACTTCCGCGAGGGTCCGCTCCGCCGCATCGTTCGGACAGGAAACCACCTGTCCGAAACGATCTTCGGCCTGACCAACATCTTGTTGCACAACCGGGATGTCGAAGGCTGCATCGACGTCTGCTTCGACATGGCCGAGAACGAAGTCTCGGCCATCCGCAAAGGCATTCTCTCGACAGGCGGCTGGCTGCAGAGCCGAAGCTTCGATGCCGACATGTGGTTCGCTTCGCCGTACCACCACGAGATCCGCACCTGTCAACGCGACTGGGTCGAGCTCGCGACCGAGCTCCTCGACTGCGTCGCGGCGACAGACCCACGCTGGGCTGGACGGCGCGAGCGCTGGGGCAACGAGATCGAGACCTACTTCGAGAAGATCTTGCCGTGGGACCTCGACGAAGCAGCAGACCTGCTGGATCGCCACAAGCTCATCGGCGCTTACCGCATGGTCACCGAGCGAGAGAAGATCGAGAGCAGGATCGACACGGTCAAGGCGCCGGAACAAGCGTTCGCGCTCAACGGGCGCTACGGCCGAAAGCCACGCAAGCCACTGAGCGAGTGCTTCGACGACGACCTTCGCTGGTTGCACGTGTCGCTTCCATGGCACCTGGGACGCTTCCAACGAAGGATCGGCGAGGCCAAGAAGCATCTCGCAAAGCAAGTCGAAGATGAAGCGCTCCTGAGCGATCTGCAACGCGAGCTGGCACGCATCGAAACTGCGTGGAAACACGCGCGCCGCCTCTTCCCTGCTGCTGACCGCTTGCGAACGAGTGTCGAGTCCTGTCGCTACCGAGTCGCCCTCATCAGCGGTGATGCAGCTGCGCAGCGGAGCATCCTGCGTCGCGTGCGCGACGATGGCGACAAGTTCTACATCGACGGCACGGTGGATGCCCTCGGCGCCACGGCGCCGCTCCTGGACTCCAAACGTTTCAGCATCGCGCTCGAAGCGTATGCCGACACCTTGGATTACCGTCCACTGTGGTTCGAGATCGTTTGGAGCGCGCAACGAGCCGGGGCTTCCGAACGCGCGCTACAAGCTGCGAACTTTGCCTGTTCACGACACCCAAAGGATGCCCTGTTCTCGAGCGAGCGCGATGCACTCCACGAGATCGTGCAAGCAAGCTACAGCAATAAGTGAAGAGTCGGACTCGAGCGCGATTGGCCGAGCGCTCAGCGGCTCTCGTCGCGAACGCGCACGAGCGATGCTTCGACGCGCGTGTCCGATACTGCGCGGCCGAGGATCCAAACGCGGTCCGTCGTCGTGATGTCACCGAGGCCGATGCTCACGAGGCCGTTGTCGGTCTTGCGGACGAGGCGCGTGATCGAGCCGACGACGACGTCTGCAGAAGCGACTTGCTTGCCATTGACCCAGAGCGGGTCATCCTTGCGGCGCACGACGACGAACTCGGACTTGCCGACGTTCACAGAGCCGATCCTGCCTTCGATCTCAGGTCCGGTGCTGCCGCCGCCGCTCGAGCTATCCTCGATTTCGACCTCGTGAGCGTTGATGTCGGGACCGTTCTGGGTGCCCTTCCATTCGACCTCGACGATCTGGCCGATGCCGAGGACCGTGAAGTCCAGGCTCGTGAGCTTGTCACTGCTGCGGTGGATGCGCGCCGAACTCGTGAGGACGTTGAGCTCGGGCAGCGGATCGCGCTGCAAGCCAGTCGCCCCACGCTCGATCCACTGCACTTGGCAGCGGAAGCTCTTCGTGCCGGCGTCGAGGCTCGTGATCTTGCCATAGACCTTACTCTCGCTGCCGCTGGACGATGAGCTGCGTCCGTGCGCCGAACGCACGAGGATGCTGCCATCGCGGCGCATGTCGCCGCTCACTTCGAGCTCACCGCTGCGGCCGTGCAGCTCGAGGAAGCGGTCTCGCGTGAGCGAGCCGGCTTGCGTGTCGCTCGAGAGCTTGGACGAATCGTCGAAACCGAGCACGACGAGCATGCCACCGGCATTGTCGAGCGACGCGAGCATGGTGCCGCTGCCGCTTCCGCGAGACGTGGCGCTGACCTCGGTCACGGGCTGGAGTTCGCCGCGGCGTGCGACCAAGTCTGGCTGCCACATGGCCTGGCCAGCGCTGTCGCGCGTCAGCGCGAGCGGAACACGGTGCCGCACGTGCAGCCAGAAAGCGGGCGCGACAAGGACCTCTTCGAAGGGAATGCGAAGGGCGACGCTCGGGACGACGACGCTCTCGCTTTGTCCATTGCTGTGCCGCACGCGCAGGCTCGCTTGTCCCACGACGAGGTGCAGAGCTTGGTAGACACCCGCCGGAACGTCCTTCAGGTCGAGGCCAGACGGACTCGCGAGCGGATGCGACCAAGCGAGCGTCTGCGGCGCATCGAGGAGGTTCTCGGTGAAGGCCCCGCCGCTGGTCTCGAGCGTCGCGATGTCGACGCGAGCCTCGACGAGGTCCTGGCTGCCCGTGCTCGTGTCGATCAAGACTTGGATCGAGCGCGCGCCAGGCGCCGCGGAGTTCGAGGATCCGCCGCCGGAGCAAGCGCCGAAGATCGGCAAGAGGATCAGAAGTAGGTGGTGAAGGGCGAGGCGACCTCGCTCGCTGGTCCGTGCTTGCATCATGGCTTCCTGGTCTCTACGAGCGTTTTCGTGAAGGCGCCCCTCGTGGCGGCGTCGATCCCCGCTCCGGCATAGGCAAGCTGCATGCCTTGAATCGAATTCTCGTAAGATCTTATAGATAATGGACTTACGGACCTGTCCTTCGACGCCCAACGACCAAGAAGTGGATCACGGTCCAGAAAATGGACAGCACCAAGCCTCGCCCAGCGGCGCGCGGCGCAGCCCTGCGACATGGCCTTGGACCCTGCACCGGACGCCCCGGACTTTGCTCGCATTGGCGGTCGTCGTTGCGCTTTGCGGGCTGTGGCTCCATTTCGCTGATGCAGGCTTCACTCGGCGCGAAGGCCTGGGCGATTGGGTCGGCAGTCGCATCGGCGTCTTCGCGAACAACTACGTGCGCTACGGCCTCACGCAGAGCGCGGGCGCGCAGGTCCTCGACGTCGCGCCGCTCGAGAGCCTCGACGAGGCGATCGTCTATCGCGGCCACCCACCAGCCGTGCCGCTCGCGGTCGCTGCCGTGTTCTGGCTCACCGGCTCGCGCGCGCCTTGGGCCCACCGGCTCCTGCCGTTCTTGGCGTCCCTCGTGAGTCTCGCCCTCATGGCTCGACTCGCGCGGCGCGGCGGCCACCCGGCGTCGCTCGTCGTGACGTGCCTCGCCGGCTTGCCGTTCTTCGTCTGGCACGGCGGCACTCCGTCCTACGAGCCATTTTGTTTGGCGGCGATGCTCGCTGTACTCGTGGCTTACGAGCGCGGCTGGCGCTTACGCTTGGCGCCTTTGATCTTTGTAGGTTGCCTCATTGATTTTCCTTGTATCTACACGGTGCCGGCCTTGGTCGTTGCGGAGCTGCGGACGCGCTACACATTGGGCAAGGGTCGGTTCTTTCCCCTGCGCAGCGCTTTCGTGTGGTCGATCGCTGGGCTCATGGCAATTGGTTTACACTTTGCCCATATCGCGTCTTTGGATGGCGGGCTGACCGGACAGTGGAACCAGTCCATCCAAGCGAAGATCTGGGATGCAATCTCGCGAAGCGACCTACAGCCTTCTTTCGTCGACTTCATCGTCTCGCAGTGGCAGCACGCACGGCTCGGCTTCGGCCTGCCTTGGATCGTCGTCGCGGTGGTCGGTGTCGTGCTGGCATGGCGCAAGATCGGCCTCGTCGCTTGGACGTTCTTCGGCGCCGCAGCGCTGCACGTTCTGATTTTTCGTTGGCACGCAGTTCGTCACGATTTTTGGTTGTACTACAGCCTGCCCGCTGTCGCGATCGCCGCGACGCACACCCTTCAGCGCTTGGGAAAGAGTTGGTCGACCATGACAACAGCAGGCCTCGTCGCCTACGGCTGGAGCATCGCCTGGCCACTGTGGGCAGAGCGAGCGGCCGTCCCAGCGACAGAAGTCGCGGTCGACATCCGCGCCCAGTTCCCGGCGGCGCCGGTCCTCCACCAAGCGCGCGGGCCCGAGGCGTGCTCGATCGACCTCATGGTCGATCGCAGCGTCTTCAATTTGGCCGACCTCATGACCCAGGCAGCGCAGACGCGGTCCTTCCGCGACTACATCGACGGCATCGCGCTCTTCGGCGACATCGAGCGCGAGCAACTCGCCTACTTGCATGGACCCGGCACCAGCGCGGCAGATGTCGAAGTCATGGAGCGCTTCTTCCCTTCTAGCCGACGCGCGAACATTCGCGGCGTTGCCGGGCCGTACTTCACGTACGACATCACGCGCTACATCCGCGATCCCGGGCAGTCGCCGACCTTGCTGGCTATGCTCGGCGAGGGTGAATGCCTCCTCCATCGCGAGTGGGTGCGCATTCACGCAGTCTTGGATGCCTTCCCACGGGGCGCGAAGCTCTGGTGGGTAACGGAGAGTCTGCAGGACGCGGCCAAGCGCGTGCGCGGTCGCATGGTGCGCATCGGCAACGCCATCGAGCGTCCCGAGCCAGGAAAAGCATGGACCTTGGTCGCCTGGCCCGAGCGGCGGCGGCGCGAGCTGCTCGAGCGCATGAGTCCGGGCCGGGTCGCCGAGGCAATGCCGGCGGAGGTCTTCGGCAAGCAGTTGCGCCTCCATCGCGTTGATGACTAACCGTTGCTAGCCCCGGTATATGCTCTGAGCATGAGCAACGGAGCCGCCGACATCCGCGTCGTGAAGGGCGCTTGCCCGCACGACTGTCCCGACACCTGCGCGCTCGAAACGACGGTGCAGAATGGCGTCGCCATCAAGGTCGCGGGCCAGAAGAACCATCCGTGGACCGACGGCTCGCTCTGCACGAAGGTGTCGCGCTATCTCGAGCGCACCTATGCGCCCGATCGCGTCGTGCACCCGCAGCGCCGCGTCGGCGGCAAGGGACCGGGCAAGGGATCGTGGGAGCGCATCTCGTGGGACGAGGCCGTCGCGACGATTGCGGCGAAGTTCCAGGCGATCATCGACTCGCCGGAGGGCGCCGAAGGCATCTGTCCCTACAGCTACGCCGGCACGATGGGCCTCTTGAACTATGCCGGCATGGACCGCCGCTTTTTCTACCACCTCGGCGCGTCGCTGCTCGATCGCACACTGTGCTCGTCAGCTGGCAAGGTGGGCATCCAGATCACGCTCGGCGGCGGCGTCGGGATGGACCCGGAACGGGTCGACGGCGCGAAGCTCATCCTCATCTGGGGCTCGAACCCGATCACCTCGAACCTGCACTACTGGTCGCGGGTGCAGAGGGCCAAGCGTCAGGGCGCGCGCGTGATCGTGATCGACCCGTATCGCAGCCTCACTGCGGAGAAGGGCAGCGACCACATCGCCGTCACGCCGGGCACGGATGCAGCACTGGCGCTCGCGATGATGCACGTCATCATCAGCGAAGACCTGCACGATGCCGACTACGTCGCGAAGTACACGGTCGGTTTCGAGCAGCTCGCCGAGCGCGTCATGGCCTACCCGCCGGAACGCGCAGCGGCGATCTGCGGCATTCCTGCCGCGACGATCGTGCAGCTGGCGCGCGACTACGCGACGACGCGTCCGGCAGCCATTCGTTTGAACTACGGCCTGCAGCGCCACTTCGGCGGCGGCGCGGCGGTGCGCGCCATCACCTGCTTGCCGGCGCTCGTCGGCGCGTGGCGCGATCCGGCCGGCGGCGTGCTGCTCAGCACCGGCGACTTCTACGGCATGAACACCACAGCGCTCGAACGTCCGGATCTGCTGGCCGGGCGGCGTCCGCGCACGATCAACACGAGTTCGATCGGCGACGCGCTGCTCGAGGCGACGCCGCCGATCCAGGCGCTCTTCGTCTACAACTCGAACCCGGTCTGCGTGGCGCCGGATTCAGAGAAGGTCGTGCGCGGCTTCTCGCGGCCCGATCTCTTCACCGTCGTCCACGATGTCTTCATCACGGATACGGCCGACTACGCCGACATCTTCTTGCCGGCGACCACGCAGCTCGAGTGCCTCGATCTCCACAAGTCTTATGGGCACCTCTATGTGCTGCTCAACCAGCCGGCGATTGCGCCGCTGGGCGAGGCCTTGCCGAACACCGAGGTCTTCCGGCGCATCGCGAAGGCCATGGGGCTCACTGAGCCGGCGCTCTTCGACGACGACGAGACGCTCGTCCGGCAGACGCTGAACACGTCGCATCCGCGCATGGCCGGGATCACGTTCGAGACGCTGCAGGCGCAGGGCTGGCAGCGGCTGAACGTGCCGGAGATCTACGCGCCCTTTGCCGAGGGCGGTTTCCCGACGCCTTCGGGCAAGTGTGAGTTCTACAGCGAAACGGCCAAAGCGATGGGACTCGATCCGCTGCCCACGTTCACGCCGCCCATCGAATCCGTGCAGAGCGATCCGGCGCGTGCGAAGACCTATCCGCTTGCCATCCTCTCGCCGCCGCAGCGCCACCTGCTCAACTCGAGCTTCGCGAATCTGCCGCTCTTCCTCGATGCCGAGAAGGAGCCGCACCTCGACATCCATCCGGACGACGCGGCACCGCGCGGCATCACCGATGGCATGTGGCTGAAGGTGTTCAACGACCGCGGCGCCTTCGGCGCGAGGGCGCGCGTGAACGAGAAGACACGGCCTGGCTGTGTCGTGGCGGTGTCGCTCTGGGGGCGCAAGCTCACGCCGGATGGCACGAACGCGAATCAGGTGACCTCGCAGCGGCTCGCCGACATGGGCAACGCTGCTACGTTCTACGACGCGCTCGTCGACGTGGCGCCGGCGCCGGAGCCGCAGCGGCATGCCGCGCCGCCGAACGCACGCGGATCTTCGCTAGCTGTTTAGCGTCGCTTCTTGGGCGCGCGCGCTTCGTCGAGGATGGACAGCTCTTCGATGATCGCGACTTCGAGCTCTTGCGGTTTGAAGCCGAAGGGGCCTCGGCCGCCGACGTAGCGAAGCTTGCCGTCGATGCCGACGAGGTAGAGGCGGTCGGGGTGCGCTGCGTAGGCAGCGTTGACCGCGTTGTCGAGGCGGTCGATGACCGCCGGGATCATGTCGAGCCCCATCTCCTCGACACACTTGGACGCGACCTTGTCGCGCTCCTCGATCGTCATCGGCTCTTCGACGAGGGGTCCGTTCCACATCGGTGAAGCGCCGTCGGTGGCGTGCGCCTCACGGATGTAGACGAGGACGAAGGCGACTTCGGACGAGTACTCTTCGAAGAGACGCTTCAGCTGACCAGCTGAGCTGCGGAAGGGCGGTCACGTGTAGCTGCCGAAGATGAGGGCCACCGGACGCTTGCCGCGGAAGCTCGAAAGTCGCAGGGTCGCCTTGCCTCCTTCGCTGGCCTTGACCTTGCCGACGTAGGGCAGCGTGAAGTCGGGTGCTACGTCGCCTTCCGCGAGCGCAGCTTGCCGGGTCGACAGGACCTCGAGTTCATGCCCGACGAGTTCGCCGTTGCGGTCGGTGTCGAAGCGCGCGAAGACAGCCTTGGCCTCGGCGATGTCCATGCTGCCGATCCCGTCGACGACGATCGCGCCGCCATTGAGCTTGGAAGCGCAGTAGGCGTCCCACTCGGCGCGCTTGACGATGCCGTCGGCCGTTCCGTCGGACTTGCCGTCGGACAGGCCGTCGGACTTCCCTGCTTCGTCGGCTGCAAAGAAGGCTCGGACCCAGTGGGGACGTTGCTCGGTCGCGCTGGGTGCTTGGCTGCCTCGAAGACGGGCTTGGGGTCGCTGCGCGCCGCGGCGGCGGGCTGGTGTGCGCGCGAAGTCCTTCGACGTGAGCTTGCCATCGCCGTCGACATCGAGGTCGCGGAAGCGCGCTTCACCCCGTCCATACTCGTCGACGCTGATCACGCCGTCGTTGTTCTTGTCGTGACGCGCGGCGAAGAAGTCCCAGAGTTCGGTCGCCGAGCGCCGCTGCGCCTGAAGGGGCGACGAAAAAGTAGTGAGCGCTGCGATTGCGACACAGCTAAAGAGACGCATCATTCCTTACCTCCGAGAGTCGAGCCGCCTCGATCGAGATGGAGACAACCATACCGAGACGGCGATGCTGCGACGCTGCATGCTTCGCGAAGGCTGTACCGAAGCGGTACCAACTAGACCCGCCAGCACGATGAACAGAATGACCAAGACCCACGCATGGCGCGCCCTCGCTCTGCGCTCGCTCCTCACCGCGATCGCGACTGTACACGTTGTTGCTAGCGCGCGATCCCAAGCTGGAGAAAGCGAGCGTCCAGAAGAGAAGACCCCACGTATCCACTCCGTCTGCGACATCTCGCAAGACTTCACATTTTATATGGATGGGCGCTTCTTCACTCAGTACCTACAGGGCATCGCCAAGGACGTACGCAATTGGGGCAGCCTCCATCGCCTCGAACTCGACAACGTCAACCTCCTCGTGCTGACCGGCGGTGATCCGCGCATCCCCTACAGCGAGGCCTCGCTCAAACACATCGAAGGCTACGTCGCGAAGGGCGGCACACTGGTTCTCTTGGTCGAGCGAGCGAAGCAACGGCCGCCCCTTGTGCCGCTCATGCAGCGCTTCGGCGCGAGCCTCGCACAAGCACCCTGCAAGCAGCCGCTGCGCGCATGCGCACGCCTCGAGGGAAGCGCGATCGAAGGAAAACCACGCACGACCTTCCAGCTCGACACCAGCGCGGGTTGGACGCAACTCGTCGTCGACGCCGACGACCAACCACTGCTCGCGCTGCGCGCCTTCGAGCGCGGACACGTCCTCCTCGGCGCACGCGGCCTCTTCGGACAGCGACCCGACGCCAAGGACGACATCAACCGCACCTGGCTACGCCCCTTGCTCGAAGACCTCGCCACGAAGAAGCGCATCGACCCCGACCAACCCCATCGTTCGACTTGGGCCGAACACGAAAAGAAGCTCGGCGCCCTCGTCCTCGAATACAACGACGGCACAGCACCCTTCGCGGCGCGCATCGCCGAGGAATATGAACTCGTCTATCCCCACCTCGTCGCGATCACCGGCGTCGACCCAGCGCCCGGCATGCTCAAGCGCCTTCTGATTCTGCCAACAGGCGGCGGCGGCTTCAGCAGCGGCGACCGCATCGCGATCGGCGCCTTCTGGGGCGACTACCCCGAACGCCGCTATCCGATGGTCGAGCTCATCGGCCACGAAGCGGGCCACTCGTGGGTTCTACCTTCGCCCGAGCCGCTCTGGAACGAGCCCATCGCGACCTACCTCGGCATCCAAGTCGGGAAGCGCCTCGACATGCCGGACGCCGAGCGAACTTTGCGCGAGCAGATCGACAAAGGCCGCAAGCACGACCCGGACTTCACCAAAGTCAACCCGCTCACGGACGGCGCCGCCCGCGACCTCGTTTGGGGCAAGTCGTACTTCGTCTTCGAAGAGCTCGAGCGCATGCACGGCAAAGGCGCGCTCGCGAAGTACTTCAAGACCAAGCGCTCGCTCATCCAGCGCGGCCGCAAGAGCTACACGATGGACGACTGCGTCGCGGTCTGGAGTCGGGCGGTCGGCGCGGACCTGTTTCCTTGGTTCCGGTCGCTCGCCTTTGACGTGGATCCGTCACGGACAACCCTGCGCTAACGACGCGCGGGCGACTTCCCTCAGCGACGCCGCTTGCCCAAGCCTTTCACGAGGTCGCTGACACTGCGCGGCACGCCCTTGAACGCCGTCGGGAGCTTCGGCGGCTCGGCGCGCTGCGTCGAGCCGCTGCGTTCGGCAACGCGGTTGACGAGGTAGTGCAAAGCGAGCATGCCTTCGCGGCTCAGTTCGGCCTTGGTGAGCCCGCGCTCCAAGAGGCGCAGCTCGGACGGCGAGGCGTGGGACCATGCTTCGACGATGACTGGGTCGGGTTCGTCGCGCTCGAGGTTGCGAGCGAGGATGCGCACGTCGGGCAGGGTCGCTGCCACGCGATCCTGGCGTAAGCGCTTGGCTTGTTCACGACGGCCGAGCAAGAGCTTCTCGAGGTCCTGCTGGGCTTCGGGGCCGAGCGCGAAGACGAGGAGTTGCAGAGCTAGCTGGTAGCGCCCTTCGCGGGGCAAGAAGCGCCCGCCACCAGCCGAAGCGATGGACTTGAGCGGACTCGCATGGGCGGCGTTGCCGCTCACGAGGACGTGGACCTGGCCGTTCTTCTTGGTCATGGCCCGCGCGAAGCTCACGGCTCGGCTCATGTGCTCGCGATGCGGCGGCGCATCGCCGATCAGGATCGCGACCTTGCGCGACCCCGCCTTCCAAGGCAGCTTGCGCGTGACGTTCAGCGCTTCTTCGACAGCCTCAGGATAGTCGCCGCCACCGTCGGCCGTGACCGAACTCAAGAAGGCGAGCGCCTCGAAGCGGCCGATGCCGAGCCGCGTCTCACGCGTGACATAGCTGTCGCCGCGATCGCGGTAGGTCACGATGCCGAGCCTCACCGTCGGCACGAGCTCATGCATGAGGTCGAAGAGCTCGAGCATGTCGTCCTTCGCATCGTCGAGGACCGGCCCCATCGACCCGGTCGAATCGAAGCAGAAGACGATCTCGAGGCCCGTGCGTCGCAGGTCGGCGACGGTCTCGCGAACCGGCTTGCTCAGCTCGGGCGGAATCGGACGGTCCTTGCTCCCAGGCCCGTCGCCGTCGCTCGCCGCTGCGTCCTTTGGCGGCGGCGTGCGCTTGGAGAAGCGCGCGAGCAAGGACTCGTCGACGCCCGAGCCGAGGCCCTCGCCGAAGCGATCGAAGTCGTTGCTGAGTTCGCCTTCAAGGCCAGCGCTCTCGAGGTCCTCGGCCTTGTCGTCGATCATCTCGAGCGGGACCTCTGGAGTCGCAAGCTCGGGATAGCTCTCTCGCAGCTCGACTTCTTCGGGCTCTTCGGCAACCTCGTCGTCGCCGGTCGCTTCGCGAGAAAACTCGAGGACGTTGCCGACACGGTCGCCTTCGATGAGCTGCCGCGGCGGATGAAAGAAGATCCAGAGCAGCAGCAAGTGCACGAGCAGCGAGATGCCCACCCAGGCCGCGTGTTCGGCCGCGCGCCGCAGCGAGCGGCGCAGGTCGTCGAAGGCGAAGCGCAAATCGTGCGCAAAGGACTTGGGCGCGACGCCCGTGCCGAGCTCGCTGAGGCCGATGCCAATCGACGACCCGCCCTGGACCGTGCGCGGACGCGTCGTGCGCTCCCCGTCGACGCGATAACTCGCACGGTCGATCGGCACGACGAGCAAGGACCCGTCGGGCTGCAGGCTGACCTTGCAATGCAGGCGCTGCACCGCTTCACCTTCGAGCCGCACGTCCGCTTGCGTCGCGCAGCCGACCAGGAGCCGATGCTGTAAGTCGAAGTAGCGGCGCTCACCGTTGACTTCGAGCCAGGCGACACGGTTGTCGGCGCTTGCCGCCGGGGTCTCAGGCACTTCGTTCATGCAACTCGGAAGCGACGAAGCGACCACCGGGCGAAGGGCCGCGCGACTCCTCGATCATAGGCGCGCCGCCGGAAAAGTGACAGGGGCGCAATAGCAACCGGGGCGGGGCGCAAAAGCAACAGGCGCTCAGCGGCCGATGCGGCCAAGCTGCTGCCAGTCGTTCGTGCGCAGACTCGTGTCACCCGTCGGGTCGTAGTTCACATCGTTGGTCAGGATCACGTTGCCGAGCGGATCCTGGAAGACGCGGTCATAGTGGTTCGACAGTTGGATCGAGTCACCATCGCGCGACTTGTAGTCGTGGACTTCGAGGATCGAGTTCGTGAAGGCCCGATGCCCGGCGTCCTTGTCAGCCTGTTGGCGCTTCCACGACGCCATCTGTGAATCGGAGATGTCCGAGTAGGTCTTGGCGAGGCTGCGCGAAGACTCGCTCATGATGCGCAATCTATCCATATTCCCCTTGTGGCGGATCGCCGAGAGCTTTTGCTGCAGTTCGCTGCTGCAGATGCCCCAGCGCGGCGTGGGCTGGAAGGTCCCGGAGATCATGCACAGGTCCTTCGCCCTTGCATCGAAGACCTCGCTCGGCGCGCGAACGCTGCGCGTGCCGGCGAGCATCCAAGTCACGGTCGGCGGCCCACCCATCAAGTTCGGTATGGTCATGATCTGGCAGATGTAGAAGAACGACTCATCGAACGAGCGACCGGCTTCGCGATAACGCACGCGGACGTCTTCTACGGCCATGAAGATGCCCATGCCGTTCTGGCGCGACTGCTCGGCGATGTTGCCGAGCATGTTGTTCATGATCTTCTCGATCTCGGGCATGCGCTCGGCCTTGATGACCTGCACGTTCTGAGCCTGGGGTCGAAGCGCTGGCATGAGCGCGAGCAGTGTCGCCTCGCCGACGCGCGACGGCGGGCGGATGAAGCTCTGCATCGCCGCAGGCCCTTGGGCGCGCATGGCTTGCACGAACATCGGGTCTTCGCTGTAGCTGAAGCTACGCCCGCGGTCGAAGCAGATCTCCATGCCATCGCCGCCGACGCGACCGACGATGTGCATGAAGGCTGTCTCGGTCGGTGTCCACAGTGGCTGGATATTCCCCTGCCAACCCTTGGGCACGAGCATGGTGTGGGAGGTCATACCGAGACCCGGATCCTCGAACTGACGCTTCTCGAGGACGAGGGTCCCGGCCGGCGCTTGTTCACGCGGCGCATCACCACTGCGCAAGTCACCACCGCGCGCGTCACGTCCGCGGACATCGCGCACGCCGCCCCCACCGCGCGTTACCTCGATCTTCATGGCCTGCTCCTCGGCTACCCCCGCGCGGTAGACGAGCAGCGAGAAGCGCTGCATGACGACCAGGCGGCCAAAGGCCTCGAGGTCCTGGATCGCATAGTCGCGACCACCGGCGTCGACGCCTGAAGCAACGATGTCGCCCTTCTTCAAGCCGCTGCGGGCCGCGAGGCTGCCGTCGTCGACGTCGGTGATGACGACGCCGCCGTACTGCGCATCAAAGCGCGCGCCCACGCCGAGGGGCTCGGGGCGCTCGTCTTGCAGCGCTCGCGCGAGCGGCGCGGCCGTCAAGTCCGCGCCAAAGTGGAGGACGCCGGGGCCGAACAAGGCGAGCGGCGCGAAGATACTGCGAATCGGCAAGGAAGCTGTGGTGCTCATGGTCGTGTCGTGCGGAAGCTGAGTTCTGATCGATGTTCGACCCTTCATGCGTGAAGTGATTGCGCCAGGGGCCATGCAGCCTCTACGCTACGGCAAAAATTCCCTGTTCGCGTGCTGATCCGTTTGCGGTCTTGCGCCGTCGGCCGCTCGTCACGATCGACGGCGTGTCGAAAGGTGCGGGGATGACATTTCCGACCGCGTCTCGTGGCATCGACACGCTGAAGGAGCTGAAGATCGCGCGCGAACTGACAGGTAGGCAGCGCAACAGCGTGTGCGCACCCACCCAGCACGAGTTATCTCATGCAACTGTGAGGTCTACCCGCCTTTCTTGGTGGGCCCTGCCTGCACTTCGACTTCGAACTCGAGCTCGAGGTCCTTCCTCCCCGCGTCGTTCGGCGCGAAGTCGAGCTCCACTTCGTGGCCACCGTCCGGGGTCTCGGCTTCGATCTCGAGCCCTTGCAGTCGGATCGGGAGGACGTGAAAGGCGAAGCGTCCCGTACTGTCGGACTCCGTGTGTGCCTGGATGCTGTCCGACACGAACTGCTGAAGCGCGCTGTTCTCGATGCTCCGAGTCTGGCCTCGCAGGCCGAGGCGTGCGCCGGCAACCGGGCGGCGCTTCGCGTCGAGGACAACGCCGCTGTATTCCTGCAGGGGCTGCATCGCGACCCCACGCGCGATGCGCGGCGTGCGCTGGGCGCCCGCTTCAGGGACTTCGACGTGCGCAAAGGACTTACTGTCCTCGTCGAGGAGGACGAACTCGCACGCGCCCGCGCCGACGACGAAGCGCACACGCCCGCGCCGGTCCGCGCGGCTCGACAGCGTGAGCTCGGTTCCGGTGAGGTCCCAGAGGCGCTCGGTCCAAGCAGGGAACAGGACGGCGCGCGCGCCGCGCGCGGGGCTGCCGTCCGGACGCGTCAGCTCCAGGTCGACGCAGCGGAGGGACGCGAGATCGAGGTCGCGGGACTCGAGTTCGGAGCTGTCCTTGACGAAGAGCAGCGCGGTCGGCAGCGGCGCCGGCGCGTCGGTGATCCCGAGGTCGGCGAGGAGCGCTTTGTCCACGGCCATCTGTAGCACGAACTGGCGCTCGGGCAGGATCCCAGGGATCACGAGGCGACCAGCGCCGTCCGTCTCCACGCGGTGCTGCAGCGTGGTCAAGGACCAGACTTCGTTCTCGTCGCCGTTCATGTTCTTAGTCGCGATCAAGCGCAGGACGCGATTCGCGACCGAGCTGCGCGCGCCGTCCGCTGTGCGCAAGCGGAGCGTGAGCGGAGGCACGGGTTCGAGCCGGAACTCGAGGGGCGTGTCGGCCTTGGCTGCTTCTTCTTCGTCGTCTGCCATGCCCAGGATGCTCGCCAGGCGCGTGGTCGAGTTCTTGCGGACGATGTCCTTGACGATGATCTGCGTGGCCGCGAAACCGTCAGCCTGCGCGTTCAGCACGACGTCGTTCCAATACGACGCTCGCAGGACGGCGTCGGGAATGTCGAGCTCGGCGCTGCCGTCCTCACCCGTCACGCCGAGTTCGACCCACGTGACGCGGCGCGTGTTGTCGTACTCCCAACGCACGCTGCTCGTGCTGTACTGCACGCGGCCGGAGATGCGCGCGCCGGGCACGGGCTTGCTGCCATCCATCGTCAGCACGCGAACGCGTTTGCGCAGCGGCGCGAGAAGTTGGAGACCGAAGTTGCGGACGCGGCCGCGCTGAATCATCGACAAGCTCTGCTCGCGCGCCATCGCTTCCATGACCTTGTTGCCCCAGCCGGTAGCTGTCGCACCGGAGTCGCCAAAGGCCTGGTCGAGCGTCAACAAGAATCGGTAGGCGAGGATCGGCCGGCGCTCCCCGTCGAGCACCTCGGCGATCGCAATGCGACCCGGCAAGGTCGGCACCATGCACTCGCTCCCCTGGATCGGGACCTCGACCGTCAACTGGTTCCGCATGGGCGCGACGAAGCGAAGCCGGAACTTGTCGAGTCGCTCGCGATACTCCTTCGCCGCGCGGATGCGCAGGCGCGTCGCTGGCCGCGGGAAGGGGTCTTGCTCGAGGCGCAGCGGGATGCCCGCGTAGACGCCCTCCGCGATGAAGCTCGCCTCGTGCGCATCCTCGCCGGTGCCGATCGCCCAGGCCGAGTATTCGCGCCCCGAGATCAACTGCGCACGGAAGGTCCCTCGCTCGTCGCTCTTGCAGCTCACGTGGTCAGGCTCGCCGAAGCCGATCGCGCCGAGCGGCCGCGAGAAGAAGTGCACTTCGGCGTTCGCCCACGGCTTGTCGTCGAACGTGGAGACACGCCCGAGGATCGCAGTACGCTCCGCGCCTGCAGGCTCGGATTGGGCGGCGCCCAGCGCGAGGAGCGAGATCGAAGAGGCGGCGAAGAGCGCGAGTCGTGCGAGGGTTGTCTGCATGTCGGGTCGGGTTCGGCTAGCGAGGATAGCGAAGCGCACGAAATTGTGCCCGACGGCGGCGACTGTGAGTGGACTCGCTGCCGCGCAGCCTCGTCGACGGAAGCTCGTCGACGGAAGCTCGCAGAGCAGGCCGAGAAGCCTGGCGCGACAATCTTCAGATCGCCGATACGATGGACACTCGTTTGGCATGACCGATACGATCCACAGCCGCGCCAACGTCGGGCGTGCATATTCAGCTTCGTCCGCGGAGACATCCTGGCGTAGCGTGGTCCAAGCACTCTCGATATCATACGGCCGTGGACCTGGAGACTGAGCTTCTCGCGATCCTCGCGGCTTTCGATCGTTCTGGGATCGATTACGCGTTGTGCGGTGGCCTCGCAGTGACGATTCACGGCTTTGCGCGAACGACCGAAGACATCGATGTGCTGATTCAGCGATCCGACCAGGAAGAAGCGTTGCGGATTCTCGAATCGCTCGGTTTCTCACACGACGCCGGGAGCATCCCATTGCGCCAGGGGACGCCCACCGAAACGTTGATTCGACGAGTCTCCAAGATTGCGGGCGCAGAGTTGTTGACGGTCGACTTGATACTGGTCTATCCGGCCTACGAGTCGATTTGGAACACGGCCGTACGCGTCGCCCTTGGTGACCGAGAAATCGTCGTGGTCTCCATCGAGGGACTTGCGGCTATGAAGCGCATGAGTGGCCGTCCGCGAGATCTACTCGATCTTCAACAACTAGGACTGACGGATGATCCGCCCGCCGATTCCTGAACGATCTGGGGTCGACATGTCACCGGATGCGATTGCAGGACGTCTTCGTGCTGCGGCAAGGCTCTTCAAACTCGGCCAGAGCTTGAAAGGAGCCCGCATTCTCGGACCCGCACGTCAAGCAGACGATTCCGATGCGAGCCAGCGTGTCAATAAGGCCAAGGAGCTGGAGTCCTGCAGGAACACGACCAAGTGGGATGAGCTTTGGATCGCGATGGACGGCCTCGGCGTTCTCAGCCCTCGCTGGCGCACCAACAACGTGGAAAGCGGTCATGTCTCGCATTGGAATGGCGATTGGCACGAGCTCTTTCGAAAGGGCGGCAACGACTCGATCGGGTGGGTCGAGATTCTCATCGAATCCGAATGTCAGAGAGAAGCGGTTCTCGCGCGGCTGCGTGAGGTCTACGTTTCTGCGGTCGAGACCGAAGACGGATTCCGGATCTTTGCCCGCTACCTTGGTGAAGGCGTTCTTCCTCAGTGATGAGAAGCAGGCTCCATCGCCTCGCGAATCGCATCGCGCCCTTTGATTCGCAGGCTGACTCTGTTACCCCGGCGGGAATCACGACTGACGGAAACGCAACAAGAGATCCAGAGCGAAGACGCGGTCGCTGGTGCATATCATAGGCACGTTCAAGAGCGCCCGAACGTCGCACTCGATGAGCAACTCGCGCGACTCACCGCAGTCGGAGTCCGAGCGACGCCGCCGATGCCGCGTCCAAGACAGATGCCGTTCGAGCGCGACTCCGGTACTACGGAATCGACGAGGCACAGATCGAGCAGTTGGAGCGCTATCGACGTGCTCCGGAGCCGCTCTGGAACGAGCCGATTGCGACCGACCTCGGCATCCAAGTCGGCAAGCGACTCGGCATGGACGAAGCGGATCAGACGCTCGAGCGCCAGATCGCCAAGGCACGCAAACTCGATGCCGATTTGACGAAGATCGATCCACTCGCGACGGACGCGCCGCGCGACCTCGCGTCGGGTAAGGCCTATGTCGTGTTCGAAGAACTCGAGCGTCGTTTCGGGCCGGGAGCCCTGGCGAACGCATCGAAGACGGACTTGCGCTGAGTCGAGTCGCCGCTGCGGCACGATCGCGCGCTGTCGACCTTGCGGTTCCGGACCCGAGTTGGCACGCGATTCGCCTGCGTCCCAGTCAAGTTCGAGCCGCAATCTCACGCAGCACCCAACTCGAGCGTGCCTGACAG
>CALLZN010000423.1 GCA_937858895.1 uncultured bacterium
CGTCTCTGAAGATCTCGATCGCGAGGTCTGCTCCGAAGAGCGCGAAGTTGGGATCGGCCGCGGCGATCTGCGCGCGAAACTCGGCCAAGTCGCGCTTGCGGCGCGCCTTGTCTTCCGAGTCCGAGGAGTGGACGCTCTGGACTGTCGCGCAGTAGAGCTGGTAGAAGGCCTGAATCGGCTCGCTCTCGAGGTCGTCGCGCAGGACATTGCGATAGCCCTTGACGCCGTAGCGGCCGCAGCTCTGCCTCGAGTAGTCGACGGACTTCATCGCTCGTGCGTGGCGGTCCTCGATCTCCTGCTTGTGTTCCTCGACACGTGCTGTCAAGCGCTCGACGCGGCCCTCGATGGGCACAAAGTTGCGAACAGCCCGAGGCTCCGATGCTCGGCGCAGCTCGAACCTCGTCACGAGTTGTTCGCGAAGCGTCGTGTCCTTCGGCTCAGAAACCGGGCTAGGGATGACGCGAGCGCAGTCCGGTGCGCCGAAGACGCAGAGGTCGCGAATGCCCACCAATTCGTTGCGCTCGAAGTCTGCCCTGCGAAGCTGGGTCAAGTTTGCAGGCAACGTGTCGTGGTCGACGAAGACGACCAACACGATACGGTCCCACTCCGCAGGCGCGACGTCGACGACGCGCTCCCAACCAGGGAGCGCGAGTGAGGCCTCGGTCACGAGGATGGCGTGCATGTCGCCCGTCGAGGGTGACGCGCGCAGGCGATCGAGGACGGACTCGCTGTCCGGGATGGCTCGCAAGTCGAGGCGCGGGACAAGGCCATGTGAGGCTACGAAGGGGATCACAATCTTGGCGAGGTCCGCATCGCACGCGTAGTGGCAGAAAACAAAGTCGCGCATGCCCGTCATGCTTCGTGCTGCGGAGCCAGGCCAGCGGCGAGCTCGGCGTAGCGTCCACCTTGGCCCATGAGGTCGTCGTGCGTGCCGGCCTCGACGAGGCGCCCTTTCTCGAGCACGAGGATGCGGTCCGCGTTACGCACGGTCGAGAGGCGGTGGGCGATGACGAGCGTCGTGCGTCCGCGCATGACGCGTTCCATCGCGTTCTGGATCTTGCGCTCGGTCGGCGTGTCGACGTTGGCGGTCGCCTCATCGAGGATGAGGATCTGTGGGTCATGGACCAGCGCACGCGCGAAGGCCAGGAGTTGGCGCTCGCCCTGCGACAGGGTCGCGCCGCGTTCTTCGACCTTGGCACGAAGGCCGCCGGCGCGCTCGACGAGGTCCGTCGCCTGCACGGCTTCGAGCGCGCGAACGACGCGCTCTTCGCTGATCGAAGCATCGTTGAGGCGGATGTTCTCGAGGATGTCGGAGGCGAAGAGGAAGACGTCTTGCAACACGATGCCGATGCGCTTGCGGTGCTCGCGCAGGTCGAGGTCGCGAACGTCCTCACCGCCAACGAGCACGCGTCCCGATGCGACATCGCGGAAGCGCGCGAGCAGCTGGATGATCGTCGTCTTACCGGCACCCGTGCTGCCGACGATGGCGACCGTCGAGCCGGCTTCTATCGTGAAGCTCATGCCGCGCAGCACGGGCGTGCCCGCGACGTAGGAGAACTCGACGTCGTCGAAAACGATGTCCGCAGGACCCGGCACGATCGCCGCGGGCGTCGCCGTCTCTTGGATCGAAGGCCTCTGGTCGAGGATGCCAAAGATGCGCTCCGCCGAAGCGAAGGCCGATTGGATCACGTTGTACTTCTCGCCGAGCTCACGGATCGGTCCGACCATGAGCGCGAAGTAAGCCCAGAACTGGAAGACCTGGCCGTAGGTGAGGCCCCCATCGGGAAGGCGGTCGCTGGCCGGCCAAAGGAGCACCGCCTGCGTTGCGCCGCTTCCGAGTTCGAGGAACGCGAAGAAGAGGCCGAAGAGGATGATCGTGCGCACCCAGTTCTTGCGCGTGGTCGCATTCAGAGCCGCGTAGCGCTGATAGACGAGGTCTTCGCGCCCGAAGATGCGTGTCACGCGCACGCCCGTGGTTGCTTCTGCGAACCAACCGGTGAGCCGTGAGACGTTGCCGCGCACGGCGCGGTAGGCACGACGTGCTTGTTCGTAAAACACCATCGCGAGCACGACGAGGAGCGGTGCCGCTACGAGCAAGACCACGGACAAGGCCGGACTCACGAGAAGGCAGGCTACGAGGAGACCGACGATCTTCACGAGGTCGACGAGCGTCGACACGATGCCGGTCGTGAAGAGCTCGCTCAAGTTCTCGCAGTCCGACGAGATGCGCGTGACGAGTCGTCCGGTCTGCGTGCGCTCGAAGTAGTCGGGCGACATGAAGACCAAGTGCGAGAAGAGCCCGATGCGCAGGTTGCGAACGACGCTTTGTCCCGCCTTCGTGACGAGGATGACTTGGACTGCGTTGAGCACGAAGCTCACGGCGAGGAGCCCGCAGTAGGTCGCGATCCAGAATGTCCAGGTCGAGCTCGGGACCGCGGCGCCACGCAGACTCGTCGTCAGCGGCCCGTCGATGAAGTTCTTCAGCAGCCAGGGGCCAGCGATGTCGATGGCGAAGAGGACGAAGAGCAGGCCGATGCTCACCCCAAAGAGCCCCCAGGATCCGCGCACGAAGGTCGCGAGTCGCGACCACTCTTTGCGCGTCGGCCGCCAGCGCGTCGCGTCGTCTTCTTCTGGCGTCCAGCTCATCGCACTTGCTCCCGCTGCTGCGCCGCCCACGTGTCAGCGTACCAGCCACCGCGTGCGACGAGCTCGTCGTGCGAACCCTGGGCGACGAGCTTGCCGCTGTCGAGGACGAGGATGCGGTCGGCGTGCCGCACCGCGTCGAGGCGGTGCGCGATGACGATCGTCGTCTGCCGGCGCTTGCGTCGCCGCAGGCGTTCGAGGATGCGCTGCTCGGTCGAGGCGTCGACCGCCGAGAGCGTGTCGTCGAGTACGAGGATGGGGCGGTCGGCGAGCAAGGCGCGCGCGAGCGAAGCGCGCTGCTTCTGCCCACCCGACAGCGAAACTCCGCGTTCGCCGACCAGCTGCTGCAAACCGCGCGGGAAGACATCGGCGTCGATCGACAGGCTCGCGTCGTCGAGCGCCGCGTCGAGGGCGTCGTCGCGGACGCTCTTCGAAGCGCTCGTTGAAGCCGCGCGGGCCGCGTCTTCCTCGAGGTCGACGCTCTCTTCGCGCGTGAGGCCGAAGCGCACGTTGTTCTCGAGCGTGTCCGAGAAGAGAAACGGCTCCTGCGTCGCGATCGCGAAGCGCGCTCGGAGTTGGTCGCGCCGCACCGTCGTCACGTCGACGCCGCCGACGAAGAGCGTCCCAGGCGGTGGCTCGTAGAGCCGCGTCAAGAGACCAACGAGCGTGCTCTTGCCGCTCCCGATCGGTCCGACGATGCCGAGCACCTCGCGTCCCGACGCAAAAAAGGTCACGCCATCGAGCGCCCGCTTGCCGTCGGCGTACTCGAAGTAGAGCCCGCGCGCCTCGATGCTCGGGTACTCATCGAGCTCGACCCTCGCCAGGTGAGCGTCGTCCTCGGGCTCGACGTCGAAGATCTCATCGATGCGATCGGCGGCTGCTCGCGCGCGGTGCCAGCTCTGCAGCAGCCACCCGGTCATCATGAGCGGCCAGATCAGCATCTGCATGTAGAGGAAGGCTTCGAAGACCTCGCTGATCGTAAGGCCCCCGGCCATGCCGATGATCACGATCGCGAGCGGCGCCAGTTGGCCACCGACGACGAAGCTCGCGTGCAAGATGCCGCGCGCGCGCGCCATCTCGACTTGTGCCGTTTCGCATTTGCGCGCGAGCTCGCCGAAGCTCGTGACCTCGTCGGCTTCGCGCGCGAAGCCATGCAGTACGCGGATGCCAGCGAAGTCTTCTTGCGCCTTGGCGGCAATGTCGGCTTGCGCATCCTGGACCACGCGCGAGGCCTTCGCGAGGCGGGGAAACGCCACGAACATGCCGAGGCCGATCAAGGCTACGAGCCCTAGCACGGTGCCGACGAGTACGACCGAGATCTGCGCGAGGAAGAAGACTGCAGCCGGAAACAGCAGCAACGTTTGCAAGCCGAAGAACAGCGTCGGCCCAGCCATGAAGCGCAGCAGCTCGACGTCGCTCGTCGTGCGCGAGACGAGGTCACCGACCCGCGCGCCATCGAAGAACTTGGCCGGCAAGCGCTGCAAGTGCTGGAACATGTCGTTGCGCAGGTCTTCTTCGATCAAGCGCGACAGACCGATCTGCAGGTACCGCGCCCAGCAGCGCAGCGTCGCGTAGACGAGCCAGAGCCCGCAGAGCAAGAGGATGCGCCCGGTCCACCAAGTCGCCGTCGCTTCGACCGACGCGCCTCCTTCGCGCGCGACATCGAGGGCCTCGAGCACGCGCATCGAGTCGCCCCAGATGCGCGGGATCCAGAGCTGGATGGCCGTGAAGAGCGGCACGAGCAAGAGGCCGAGCGCCGCGCGTCCTTTGTGGCGCACGATGTACGGCCAGAGGCGCGCAAAGCCCCGATGCTTCGCGCGCCCTGCTCGTTGCGTCGCTGTGCCGTTGCCTTCCATGGCCCTCGATAGATTCAGACGCTCATCGCCGCCATCGTTTCGAAGTCGAGGGCGGCGATGCGGTTGGCGACCGCAGCGGCGAGGTCGCGGAAGCGGCCGACGATGGCGCGATCTTCGTTCTCGAGGGCGATCGGCTTGCCCGTATCGCCGCCGACACGGCAGGCGGGGTCGAGGGGGACGCGGCCGACCAGTGGGATGCCGTAACGTTCGGCGATCTTGGCGCCGCCGCCGACGCCGAAGACGTCGATCGTCGTCTCGAAGCGACCCTCAGCGTCCACCTCGACGCGCTGTGGACCGTCGCTGCCGTCGACTTCGAGACCGGCCGTCGCTCCCTCGGCGCGACCACGCAGCACGAGGCCGGCCATGTTCTCGACGATGCCGAGAACCGGCACGTTGACTTGCTCGAACATCTTGATCGCCTTGCGCACGTCGAGCACCGACACGTCCTGCGGAGTCGTCACGACGACGGCGCCCATCAAGTGGGATTGCTGGGCGAGGCTCAGCTGGGCGTCGCCCGTGCCCGGCGGCAAGTCGACCAGCAAGTAGTCGAGCTGTCCCCATTGCACGTCGAAGAGGAACTGCTTCATCGCCGAGTGCAGCATGGGCCCGCGCCAAATCACCGGCTGCTCTTCGGGCACGAGGAAGGCCATCGACATGACCTGCATGCCGTGCGCTCGGATGGGTTGGATCTTGCCCTGCTCGCCGGTCGGCGTGCCGCTCGCTCCGAGCATGATCGGGACGTTGGGTCCGTAGACGTCGGCGTCGAGGATGCCGACACTCGCTCCGGCGCGGGCCAGGGCGCAGGCGAGGTTGACCGCGACCGTCGACTTACCGACCCCGCCCTTGCCCGAGGACACGGCGACGACGTTCTTGACGCCGGGGATCTGGTTCTTCGACAAGAGGGCCTGAGCCTCGGGCACGTCGAGGATGACGCGCGCAGCGATGTCGCTGGGTCCGCTCTCGCGCAGCGCCGCGCGGATGCGCCGCTCGACTTCGTCCGCCGGGTGGAAGGGCGTCGGCTTGGCAATGGTCAGGCTGAGCTTGTCGCCGTGCAGTGCTAAGTCGCGCACGATGCGTTTTTGCAGCACGTCCTTGCCGAAGACCGGGTCTTCGACCTCGGCGAGCCGCATTCGAATGAGGGAAAGGCGAGCTTCGCCCGCGTCAGAGGTGCCGCTGTTGGTCATGTGCGAAGAATCAGGATCGCCTGCTTTGTGGGCCGGAATCGAGTCCGCGCAAGAAAGCGGTTAGCTTGTCTCGATGCCACCACTCGACGAACGTTACCCACTCTGGCTCGCGGGCGAAGCGCGTTTCAAAAGCGACCAGCTCCCGGTGGTCGACAAGTATCGGCGCAGCGTAGCCTGCACGGTCTCGCGGGCAGGTCCAGAGATCTTGGCCGAGGCCATCGACCGCGCCGTCGACGCGCGGCGGGCCTGCGCCGACCTCGAAGCCTGGCAGCGCCGTTCGATCCTCGACCACTGCGTGCGGCGCTTCGAGGAGCGCCGTGAAGAGCTCGCGCGCATCCTCTGCATCGAAGCGGGCAAGCCGATCCGCGACAGCCGCGGCGAGGTGTCTCGCCTCATCGATACCTTCCGGGTCGCCGCCCACGACTGCTTGCGCCTCGGTAGCGGCGAGGTCCTGCCGCTCGCGATCAGCGAGCGCGCCTCTGGGTACCGCGGCATGTGGAAGCGCGTCCCGATCGGGCCGTGCAGTCTGATCGCGCCCTTCAACTTCCCGCTGAATCTGGCGGCGCACAAGGTCGCGCCGGCCATCGCCGCGGGCTGTCCCTTCGTCCTCAAGCCCGCGAGCGCGACGCCCGTTTCGGCCCTCGTCATGGGCCAGGTCTTGGCCGAGACCGACTGGCCAGCGGGGGGCATGTCGATCCTACCGATGCGTCGCGATGCCGCTTCGCAGCTCACGACCGACGAGCGCATCAAGCTGCTGAGCTTCACGGGCTCCCCTGACGTCGGCTGGGAACTCAAGCGCACGGCAGGCAAGAAAAAGGTCATCCTCGAACTCGGCGGCAACGCGGCCTGCATCCTCGATGCCGGCACGGACGTGGCGCATGCGGTCGAGCGGGTCGTGGTCGGGGCCTTCTACCAGTCAGGGCAGTCGTGCATCTCCGTGCAGCGTGTGCTCGTGCACGAGAGCATCGCCGAGGACTTCGAGCGGCGCCTCGTCGCAGCCGCCAAGGCGCTCGTGCTCGGCGATCCTCACGACGAAGCGACCTTCCTCGGTCCGATGATCGACGAGGGCGAAGCCGCGCGCCTCGAAGCCCAGGTCGAAGCCGGCATCGCCGCCGGCGGCCGCCTCCTCTGCGGTGGCCGGCGCGACGGCCTCATGTTCGAGGCGACCGTCCTAGCCGACGTGCCCACGGGCTCGGCCATCGTCGATGAAGAAGCCTTCGGTCCGGTTTGCGTGCTCCAACGCTTCGCGCACATCGACGAGGCCTTCGCCGAGGTCGAGCGCAGCCGCTTCGGCCTCCAGGTCGGCATCTTCACGAAGGACCTCGACACGGCCATGCGGGCCTGGGACGAACTCGAGGTCGGCGCCGTCATCGTCGGCGATGTCCCATCGTGGCGTGTCGACCACATGCCCTATGGCGGGGTCAAGGACAGCGGCTTCGGGCGCGAAGGCCCGCGCTTCGCGATCGAAGACATGACCGAAGTGCGCCTGCTTGCGATCCGCGGCGCATGAAGGAGCGAAACTCTGCGTCAGCGCGTAGCGGCGCGCTGCGCGCGTTCTTTGGCTTCGAGCGCCCCGACGAGGTCGCCGCAGAGCTGGCGGGCGACCGCGAGGTTGTGGAGCACATCGGGGTTTTGACTGTCGGCCAAAGCCTCGAGTGCTGCGTGTGCTGCGCGAAGGTCGCCGCGCGCGAGCGCGAGGGCGGCAGAGACTTCGCGCGCGGGCAGGTAGTCGGCGACGCAGGCCAAGGCGTGATCGAGCAGGGCGTCGGCCCTGGCGTCGTCGGCCGGCCGTCGCCGCATCGCATGCAAGCGCGCGCGCTCGGTGTCGAGGCGGGCACGTTCGAGGCGATCCATCGGTAGCTCTGCTTCGATGAAGGCGAAGAGCTCGTCCGCTTTGCAATCCTCGTCGCCAGCGAGGGCGTGCAGGGCTGTCGCGGTCCAAGCCTCGACGTGGCAGGGTGCGAGTCTCAGGACGCGAGCCCACTCCGCTGCTGCCGCATCGTTCGCGCCGACGCTTTCGTGGGCACGCGCGAGCGGCGCTGCGGCCCACGCGCGCGCGTGGCCTTCGAGGGCGCGGAGCTCGTGGGCGCGCTCCAACACTTCTTCGTGTTGGCCATAGAAGCTGGCGACTTCGGCGTGCGCGAGCGGGCTTTCGCGCCAGCGCTGCAGGAAGAGCTCGCGTTGCTTCCGCATGAGAGCGCCGTAGTCGATGCCGCTCTCGCCAAAGGTCGCCGAGCCCTCGTGCCAGACGTAGGCGTCGTGCGCGACGAGGAGGCGGTGGCCAGCCAGCCGACTGCGCAGGCAGAGGTCGTCGTCCTCGAAGTTGCCGAGGCCGAAGGCGTCGTCGAAGCCGTCGAGCGCGAGCCAGGTCGTGCGGCGGGCGAGGAGGCAGAGCCCTGCGAGGTAGGACACGTCCTCGCAGCGCTTGGCGAAGCGCGCTTCGAAGCGCGCTTCGATCGCTTCGACGTCTTCGACGTCGAGCCCGGCTGTGTCGGTCCAGCACTGGCGACCCTTGACATAGTTCGAGCGCGGACCGACGAAGCCGACACGCGCCTGTCGTTCGCAGTGCTCGACCAGCTTCGTGAAAGTCCGGGGGCCCGCCCGCGCGTCGTCGTTGAGGATGGCGACGAAGGGCGAAGTCGCGACGTGGATGCCGGCATTGCACCCGGCGGCGAAGCCCTCATTCTGCGGCATGCGCAGCACGCGGCAGCGCGGCCACGCCATGTCGCGCAAGTGAATCGGCGCTTCGCTGCCGTTGTCGACGACGATGACCTCGCGCAACGCCGGGTCGACGAGGGACTCGAGGCAACGCCGGACGCGCTCGTGACCGTTCCAAGTCGGAACCACGACCGTGACGGCGCGCGGGCTGGGATCAGGGGGGAAAGACGACAAGGCTCCTACCTCAGTCTCTTCTCTATCGGGCGCATGCGGTCGCCAACGTGTGGGGCTATCCTTGCCGCGGTGACGAGTGCCGACGACATTGCGTTGGGCGAGGCCCACGGGCCCGGCGGCGTCTACCGCCTCGCGTGCACGGAAGCGGGCCTTCTGCTGTCCGAACTCCCGACAGCGGGACGAACGGAGGCGGCCTTCCGCGACCGAGTCGAGGAGTTGCGCATGCAGCCCTCGTTCGCGCCTGCGACGAGGCCAGCCAGCGACCAGCTCGCTCTCTACAAAGCGTGGATCGCGGCTTGGAGCAGCGACACTGCTTGGGAGCTCTTCTGGCGCGCGCCGCCACTCGACCTGCGCGGCACGCTCTTTCGACGCTGTGTCTGGGCGACGTTGTGTTCGGTGCCGCCCGGTGAAGTCGTGACCTACGGCGAGCTGGCGCGGCGCAGCGGCTCGCCACGCTCCGCGCGCGCGGTCGGCACGGCGATGCACTTCAATCCTGCCCCGCTCTTCGTTCCCTGTCACCGCGTCGTCGCTAGCAACGGCATCGGCGGCTTCGGCAACGTGGGCTTGGGGCTCAAGCGTGCACTGTTGGCGATCGAGGGGCTGCGCGAGCTCTGAGCGGGCTCAGAGCTTCTCGAGGGCGCGGCGGGCGAGCTCGTACGTGTCGCGATCGAGGTCGGGCGCGGCGATCGACTCGTGGGTCAAAGACTCGCGGGCGGCGATCAGGAGGCTCGCCAAGCGCTTGGCAGAGCCAGGATCGAGGCTCGGAATCGCGCAAGCGCCCAGGGTATCCGCGGCCAACTCGACCGCGTGCTTCATGGTGCCGACGTTCGTGACTGCGGCGACAGCGCGCACGAAGCGCGACGCAAAGACTGGATCCCACGCCGATGAGCCGGCTTGTGCGAGGCTCAGGTCTTCGACGCGGGCGGCGATGCAGACGGCTTCGAGGTCGACCGGCGTCAATTCGAGCGGGACCGCCAAGTGGGCGGCGAGCTTGACGACGCGTCGGGTGATCGACTCGATCATCTCGAGCTTGCCATGCTTCTGGTCGAGGCTCGACGCGATGTGCATGAGGGCGCCCGGCGGAGAGATTGGCCGCATCGACCCAGCTCCGGCTGCGCCGCCGAGTTGCAGTCCCGCCTGCCTTTGGCGCGCATGACCAATCTGTTGCGCAGGCGAGCTGGCGCGCTCGACGCCTGAATCGGCCGTGCTCTCTGCTTGCGTCTGATCTGGGCCGCTCTGCCGGGCGCTCTCCTGCGTAAGGATGCCAAAGGCAATCCCGAAGCTCTCGATCGCGGGTTCACGCTCGAAGATCGTGCGGCGCTTGAGCATGGCCGTCGACAGGCGGTTCCGCATGTCCCAGAACTTGATCGGCTTGCCGAGATAGGCGTCGGCTCCGATGCTCAGGCATTCGATCGCGGTCGGGAAGTTCTCGCGGGCCGAGATCATGACGATCGTCGTGCGCTCGTCGCCGGCGCGAATCATGCTGAGCAGATCCCGGCCCGAGGTCGCACCGAGCCCGATGTCGATCAGCAGGATGGCGAAGGGGTCGCCGTCGCAGTGGGCCTTGAGGTAGGCGGCGAGCCCTTCTTCGCCGCTGCCCCGTGCGTCACAGCGGAAGCCGTCGAAGTCGAGCCGCTTGCAGAGCAGATCGCGGAGAGTCGGATCGTCGTCCACGACCAGTACGCGGTGGGTGGCGCTTCCATGCGCCTCAAAGCTGCTAGCCGACGCCTCTGGCAGGCTCATTTCGTTGCTCGAGATCGGCGGATCGCAGTTTGGTGGTGCGGTCATCGTGAGTTCACGGCCTACTTACGCGCGCGAAGTGGAGCGTGCTTGCTCGGTACGTAGGTGGGACAAAATCTTGTGTAATGTTTTCTCCTCGCAAGTCGCGTGCCGTTCTTCAAGCGCATCGGTTGTCGCTGCAGTGCTGCGCTGTCACCGAACTTGCGTGGTCATTGGGGCATTTGTCCAAATCTAAACGAGCGCAAATGCCCGCCGAGTTTCGGTCGGTGCTCTGGAATGATTCCCGATATTGAGACTGTCCCGATACTGAGAAGCGAGCAGTAGGCGTCAAGGCGCGTCCCCGCTGCTAAGCTCCGGCCCCCATGGCAAGTCTCTTGACCGCGCGCGGCATTGGTCTGGACGTTCCGAGCGCGGAGGCCACCCAGCCCATCTTGCCCGACGTCGACCTCGAGCTTCACCAGGGCGAGTTCGTCGCGGTAATGGGGCCTTCGGGCAGTGGCAAGTCCTCGCTCTTGCATTGCTTGAGCGGCCTCGAGCGCCCGAGTCGAGGGACGATCACGCTCTGCGGTCACGAGCTCGGCGCTCTGTCGGAGCGCAAGCGCACTCTGCTGCGCCGCAGCCGCACTGGCTTCGTCTTCCAGTTCTTCAATCTCCTGCCCGACCTCACCGTCGAGGAGAACGTTCTCCTGCCCTTTCTGATCGCGCGTGCTGATCCGGCGCCTCACCGCGAGCGCCTCGCGGAAGTCTTCGCGGCGCTCGAGCTCGACGCCTTGCGTCATCGCCAACCCCATGCGCTGTCGGGCGGTGAGATGCAGCGTGCTAGCATTGCGCGTGCGCTCGCGGTTCGACCGGACCTGCTCTTCGCAGACGAACCGACGGGCAACCTCGCGAGCGCGGCCGGCGAGCGGACCATGCAGGTCTTGCGCTCGCTCAACGAGCGCTTCGGCACCGCGATCTTGTTGGTGACGCACAACCCGCGAGATGCCGCATTCGCGAAGCGCGTCCTCTTCCTCAAGGACGGAAGTCTCGTCCAAGGCGCCGAACTCGAGGGAGAAGGGATCGATGCGTCTCTTGTTTTTTCTCGTCTGGAAGAGCTGGGTATCTAGCCCGCTGCGCGTCGTGCTCACGCTGATCGGCGTGAGTCTCGGCGTCGCGGTCGTGACTTCGATCCACGTTCTCGACCACAACACGATCCTGAGTCAGATCGAGCGCACGCGGAAGGACTACGGACGCGTCGACTTCGAGTTGCGCCCGGTGTCGGACCAGCCCTCGCTCGAAGAGCGCCTCCTAGCCTTGGAGCGTCGACCCGAGATCGAACGGGTCGCGATCTTCGCGAACACACCGGTCGAGGCTGTCGGCGGCGACGGGCGGCGCCACCTCGTGAGTCTCTATGGCCAGACGCCTCCAGGTGGTGTCCGCTTCGGCCACTGGCGCGTCGCGCGCGGGCGTGACCTCGCGGCGACCGACGCCGCGGACGCGGTGCTCATCACCGAGCGCATGGCCGCTGAGCTTGGCGTCGATATCGGCTCGGACTTCATCCTGCGGGCCCTGCCCAAGACGACTCAGACGCGCTGCGTCGACGGTGTTCGTCAGGCGGCCGCGACGCAAGACGAAGCGCCGCGCGAACGCCGCCTTCGCGTCCAAGGCATCCTCGAGAACGTGCGGCTCGCGCGACGCGACGGTGGCCTCGTTGTCATTTCGCGCTTCGGTCTCGTGCGGGAACTCGCCGCCGTGCTCCAGCCGATCTTTCAAGTCTCGCGCAAGGAGGGCGTCGATCCCGACGCCTTGGCCGCGAGCTTCCGCGAGGACTGGTCGCGCATCGACGAGCGCGCCGCGATGTTCGGTGAGAACGCCGACGAAGCTGCCTTCCGCAACGGCGTGAAGATCCTCGGTTGCCTCGCCCTCGTGCTCGGCATGTTCGTGATCTTCCATACCCTGGCGCACGCGCTCGCCGAGAAGATCCGGCGCGTCGGCATCCTGCGCGCCCTAGGAGCGACCGGGTCGCAGGTGACGATGGTCTTCCTCGTCGATGCGCTCTTGCTCGCGGTCGTGGCTTCGCTGCTCGGCCTGCTGCTCGGCACCGGGCTCGCGAAGATCC
This sequence comes from uncultured bacterium, assembly GCA_937858895.1. Taxonomy (GTDB): domain Bacteria; phylum Planctomycetota; class UBA1135; order UBA1135; genus JACKHW01. The sequence continues at coordinate 12,414 of CALLZN010000423.1, forward strand.
TCGCAGACCAGAACATCACGACGCTCGGTCTCGGCAAGGCGGTCACGACCTTCGAGATGCCTTGGCGCTCCCTCGTCGTCATCTTCGTGCTCGGCACGCTCGTCACCTTGCTCGGGGCTGCGTTTCCGCTCTTCAAGGTACGTTCGCTGAGCCCTCGGCGCATCCTCTATGTCCGCGACCTCGCGCCGCCGACGGACCTCATGCGCGGGGTCAATGTCTTCCTCCTGCTCTTGCTCGTCGTCGCCTTGCCGCTCGCCTACCTGGCCATGACGCCGCTGCTCTCGGACGCGGGCCGTGGGGCCGGAATCGTGTTGTTGCAGGCGATTGCGGTCGTCGGGGTCTTCTTCGCGGTCTTGCTCTTGTCGCCGCGCCTCGTGCGCTTCTTGGGCGCCTTCCCGCTCCGCCTCGTGCGCAAGCGCGCCCCGCTCGCGACCTGGCTCGTCCAGAAGAACCTGCTGCGCGCGCCGGGGCGCATCGCGACTTCGGTCTGTGGCATCACGCTCGTCGGGCTCGCGATTCTGGGCTTGCGTGGCCTCACGGCTTCGCTCGTCGGCGAGGTCGACGCCTTCGCGGCGGTGGCTTTGCAGGACAAGCTCTTCGTCAAGTGCGACGCGAGCATCCCCGAAGAGCGCTGGTCGCGCCTGCGCGACGTGCCGAACGTGCGCTCGGTCTTGCCTTTGTCGGCGACCGTCATGCTGCCCTTTCGCTGCATCGGTACCGATGTCGCTGGCCTCGCCGCGAAGGGGGCCGTGCTCGAGGGCAAGGACGACGTCGTCGCGGCCCTGCGCGACGAGCGCGGCCTCGTCATCAGTACGCGGCTCGCGCGGCTCTTCAGCTTGTCGCTCGGCTCGACCATCAAGGTCGCGACCGACCGGGGCAGCGTCGACTATGTCGTCCGAGCGATCGGCGACGGGAGCGGCTTCTTTCCCGATGAACGGACCTTTGCTCTGACCGACCGCGCCTGGCTGCGCAAGGACTTCTGCCTCGATGTGGCGTCGGCCTCGCGCTTCTCGCTGCGGCTCGAGCCTGGCGCCGACGCTGAGGCCGTGATGGCGTCGGTGCGCGCCGTGCTTCCTGAAGCGGTTTGGACCAAGACCGGGGCCGCTGTGCGCGATTTTCACCGCGAAGACGTCGGTCGTGACTTCCGCTTCTTCGACATCTTGCTCGGGTTGCTCCTGGTCCTGGCCGGCGTCGGGCAGATCAACCTCATTACGCTGTCGACGATCGCCCGCTCGCGCGAGATCGGAGTCCTGCGTGCGCTTGGCATGACGCGCGGCGACTGGGTCATGACCCTGGTCGTCGAGGCCCTCGTCATCGGCTTTTTGACGGCGGTTCTGACGGTTGGGGCTGGGCTCATTCTCATTTTCGTCCTCGTCAACGGGCTCTCCATCGTGAGTGGGCTGCAGGCGCCGCTCGTCCTGCCTTACGGTGCCCTCGCACTTGTTGTTGTCCTTGGCCTCGTCGTATCGATCGTCGCAGCCATCGTGCCGGCATTGCGGGCGACCGCGATTGCGCCGGCCAAGTCCCTGCGCGGGTCCGAGTAGGCGACAGGCGATCAGCGATGGCGGCAAGGCATGGCGTTGCGCTATCATCCTCGCCCGATTTTGTGAGCGACTCGCCCGCCGTGGCGCGAGGAGCCGTCGCGGTCCAGTCCTGAGCCCCAGGCCGCATAGCAGTCGCATGGCAGTCGCATGACAAGAAACGATCCCGAAGACCGCGACGAAGACGACGAAGACGACGACGACTTGGAGGAGGACTTCGATGTCGACGACGACGTCATGCCTGACTCCTCGGTGCTCATCGTGCCGGATGCCTTCAGCGGCTACCGCGCGGGCGACGTCCTCGCGCGCCTCTGGCCGGACGTGCGGCGCAGCGCCATTCGCCTGCTGATTCGCGAAGCCAAGATCGCGCGCAACGGTCGACCGGTGCGTGCCCATGACAAGCTGCGGGGCGGCGCCGTGCTCGCCTGGAGCGCGTACGAGCCCGAGGCGTTGCCCCGTCACCGCCAAGACGACATCACGAAGCCCGAGATCTTGCACGAAGATGCGGCCTGCCTCGTGATCGCCAAGCCGAGCGGGCTCGCGACGACACCCGAGCGCGAGGGACAAGACAGTGTCCACGACCGCTTGCCCGGCTGGTTCGGTGACCAAGACCTGCGCATCGTGCACCGCCTCGACAAGGGCACGTCGGGCGTCTTGATCGTCGCCAAGGGGGTCGAAGCGGCCCGTGCCTTCGATGCGATGTTCCAGGAGCACCGCATCGCCAAGGAGTATCTGGCGCTCAGCCGTGGGCGCGGTCCACTTCGTTCGACCTTCTCTTGCAGCGTCAAGATCGGGCGGACCATCCGCGGTGGACGCGTCAAGATCGGTGAGGCGAAGGGCGCGCGTGAGGCCCACACCGACTTCGAGATCCTCGAGCGCTATCGCGGCTATGTTCTCGTCCTCGCGCGTCCCAAGACCGGGCGCATGCATCAGATCCGCGCGCACCTCTCGTGGCTCGCGCTACCGCTTGCCGTCGATCCGCTCTACCGCGGCGGCAAGGAGATCCTCTTGAGTGAGATCAAGCCTGACTACCGTCGCCACCGTGGCCGCGTCGAGCACCCGCTGATGCAGCGCCTGTCGCTCCACGCACATGCCCTCGAGTTCCGGTCGCCCGACTCCGACCGCGAACTGCGCGTCGAATGTCCGCTGCCGAAGGACTTCCGCATCACGCTCGACAAGTTGCGCCGCTTCGCGATGCTCGACACGCCTCAGCGCCAGGAGACCAACGAGCCCGACGGGAGGGAAGCGTGAGGCTCAAGGTCAGCCCCGGTGATTTCCGTGTCTTCGAGGAGCTCGAGTTCGAGTCGGATCCGCGCGGCCCCTTCCACGTGCACCGCGTCATCAAGGAGAAGATGACGACCTCCGAGGCCCTGGATCGCATTGCGCGCGCGGCTTCGGTGCCGCGCACGGCCATCGCCTACGCAGGCCTCAAGGACCGACAAGCGATCACGCAGCAGTACATCTCGATCGAAGGCGAGACCGTCGACATCCGCGAGCCCGACCTCAAGGTGCGCTTCGTCGGTAAGAGCGCGACCAAGATCGACTCGAAGCAGAGCAGCGGCAACCGCTTCCAGATCGTCGTGCGGGACGTGTCGCTCTTCGATGTCGCGCGACTGCGACGGAATCGAGCCGCCGTCGAGGCGGCGGGCTTGCCGAACTACTTCGATGACCAGCGCTTCGGCAACCTGGCCCAGGGCCAGGGCTTCGTCTTCGAAGCGCTCGCCAAGGGTGACCCCGAGCTCGCGCTGCGCTGGCTCATCGCGGCTCCACCCGAGGACGACCGCGGCGGCGACACGAAGCTGCGCCGCCTGCTCGATCACAACTGGCGCGATTGGGAGACCTGCCGCAACATCGCGCGTGGGCCGATGTACGAGCGCCTCTTCGGCGTGCTCATGGAGCGCCCGGGCGACTTCGTCGCCGCGCTCGACGTGATCCCGACGCGGCTCAAGCTCATCCATCTGTTCGCCTACCAGTCCTTCCTCTGGAACGTCGCGGTCGCGCGCTGGGTGCGCGAGCACGACAGTGGACGGGACCGTCTCGACGTACCGTCGCTCTGCGGTCCGCTCACGTGTTGGAAGTACCCGAACGCTGAGCTCGCCGCGGCCCTGCGCAGCAAGTCCTTCCCGTTGATCGACCACGCGACGACCTACGAGGACCAGGACTTTGGTGCGATCATGACCGAAGTCCTCGCGCGGCGTGGACTCCGCCAGAGTGACCTGCGAACGCGCGACATTTCTGGGATGCGGCTCCAGGAAGAAATGCGTCCGCTCGCGCTGCAGCCACAAGGGCTCGAGATCCTCGGTCCGACGCCGGACGAAGAGTTCCAAGGTCGGCTCAAGATGGAGTTGCGCTTCTCGCTCCCGCGCGGCGCTTACGCGACGCTCGTCGTCAAGCGGCTCTTCGCGGATCCCGCGCGGCGCCAAGCGAGTGACGGGACGCGCGAGCGTGCTCGACCGGGACAGCGCGGCAATGACTTGAACCGCGGCTGGAACCGACAGCCGCGGGACTTCGCGCGGGGCGGCAGCGACAGCGGTGGCCGCAGCGAGCGACCGCGTCGCAACGACGACCGCGAGCGTCCGGCGCAGCGGGACTGGCGCGAGCGACAGGGCTCGCCGTACGGCCGTGAAGAGCGCGGAGATCGTGGGCGGCCTGGCCAGCGCGCGAACCAGCACCCGGGCAACCTCGGGCAACGTGACCAACGGCCGTGGCAGCGCCGCGACCAGGGGCGTGACCAGGGGCGTGACGGGCGCCGCGACCAGTTGCGTGACCAGCGGCCGTGGCAGCGCCGCGATGAACGCGGTGACTCGTATCGCCGCGACGAACGCGGTGGTGATCATCGGCGCCGCGATGATCTTCCCCGGGGCAAGCGACCCTACGCGCGTGACGATCGCGCGACTCCGGGACCTCGACGGGAAGACGAGCCCAAACGGACGCCAGGCAAGAAGCCAGCCCAGCCGCCAAGGCCGCGAGACGTTGCTCCCGAGCAGCGCGGGGCTGCGAGCGAAGCACCTCGAGCGGTCCCGCCGCCGCAATCCCCAGTCGACCGACCGAGCGATACCCCTCGCGGGTCGGACGCAGACAAGTCCGGCACGGCGGGCACTGCGCCGGCACGTTCGAACCCACAGCAAGGCCAGCAAGGCCAGCAAGGCCAAGCGGGCAAGGGCTCGGCGCTTCCGGTCCGGCCGGGTCGACGCCGCTCCGTCATCCGTCGCCTCTTCGATGGCGGGGGCGATGCCAGTGGCACCGGTCCCGCGACCGAGGGCGGCGAGACCTGAAGCCAGCACCTGAAGCCAGCACCCGAAGCCAGCACCGAGAAAGTCCGCGACCGGATCGCGATCTTCGCTATCGTCTCGGCTCGTGACTTTGTCTACCGAGACCAAGTTTTGCGATCTTGACTTGAAGGATCCCCGTCGGGATATCGTCCGAGGACCTCATGCGTAGCCTGCGACTTCGAACTGCAGCCCTGCTGACTCTTGCGGCGTGCACCTTGCCGAGCTGCGCCACGCAGCATCTCTTCCGCTGGGCTCGTGGGGAACACTCGATGTACCACCAACCCCTCGAGCAGCAGGCGTCTTTCGTCCGGCCTGCGGGCACGGTCATCGTGCTGCCGGTCGCCTTCGCCTGGGACGTCGTGACCTTCCCCTTCCAGTGGCTCTGGGATGTTTATCCGTACGGCGGCAAGCTCGGCCCGGATACCTTCGAGGTCGGCCCCGAGCGCAACTGACGTCGAGCATCGTGTTGCCGCGTAGCGAGACAGCGCATCCGCGGACGCTTGGCCTCGATCGCACGACTGTCGCCGACCTCGTCGACCTCTTGCACTCCTGCGACGCCGAGGTCTTCGATGGCCTCGAAGCTGCGGAGACGCGGCGCGAGCTGGCGGCGCTAGCGACCTTCCTTTACGACGCGCGCGCTGCAGGGCTGAGGCGCGTCGTGCTCGCCGGCGCAGGCACGTCGGGTCGGCTTGCGCACCTGCTCGCTGCCCGCCACGGGCGCGCGCTCGCTGAGCACGGCATCGAAGTCGTGCCGTGGATCGCGGGTGGCCCCAGGGCCCTTCTCTCTGCGGTCGAAGGCGCCGAGGACGACGTCGTGGCCATCCGCGAAGAACTCGCGACGCAGCTCGACGCGGCGACCGCCTTCATCGGTATCTCTTGCGGATTGTCGGCTCCGTGCGTCGCGGCGGGCATCGTCGAAGCCAAGGCGCGCGGCGCGCGCTGCGCCGTCTTCGGCACGAACGATGTCGCCACTGCGCGCCGCGTCCCCTTGGTCGGCCTGCCCGGTGGCTTTTTCGAAGCGCTGGCCTTGGCCGATGTCGTAGTCACGCCCGACGTCGGCTTCGAGCCCCTGACCGGATCGAGTCGCATGAAGGGCGGCAGCGCGACTTGGCTCTGCTTCGACGCGGTCTTCGTGGCGCTCGACGAGGCGCTGCGTTCGCACACCGCAAGTCGCTGCGCGGAGCGCATTGCTGAGCGCCTCGATCACGGGCGAGCCCTGTGGAAGCGGCGCTTCGAGAGCGGCCGCGGTGAGCGCATCGCAGCGATCGAAGCGATGGCCAAGGCCCTGCGCGCGGGTGGCGTCGTACGCGTCGTCGGCGAAGGCGAGCCAGGATTGGCCGCCGTCCTCGATGCGAGCGAGTGCCAGCCCACCTTCGGTGTCGACGCCGGTCGAGTTCGCGCCTTCGTCGCCGGCCCGCAGGTCAGGGTCTTCGCTTGCCCGAGCGTCGACCTCGATGCGGCGCTCGAAGACCTCCAACGGCTCGAAGCGCGCGACTGCCTCCTCGTCATCCGCAGCGAGGGGCGACCAGGACCGCTGAGACGGGCGTTTGCGAGCGCTGCGACGCGAGTCGAGATGGTCGCCGCGGAGCTGCTCGACGCCAAGCTCACCCTCAACGCGATCTCGACCGGGGCCTTCGTGCGCGCCGGCAAGGTCTACGAGAACCGCATGATCGACGTCGCGCTCACGAACGCCAAGCTCTTCGAGCGGGCCGTGCGCATCGTCGCCGCCGTCGCCGGCGTGTCCGAAGCGAGGGCATTGCGCAGCGTCGTCGCCGTTCTGCACGGCAGCGACGCGCCCGCCGCAGACCTCGTCAGCTGGCCGGTGCACGAGCACTTGAAGCGAGCTCGACCCGGAATCGTGCCACGGGCCATCCTGCATGCGCGCGGCTCGACCCTGGCGGCGGCCGAAGCCGCACTCGCCCGCTCGCCGATCGTGCGCGACGCGATCGCTGTCAGGAGCGGTCCAGACGCGGCCGCAGCCGCTCGAGATCCTCGGGACGGTTGATGTTCCAGAAGGCCTCGGCCGCGATGCCAAGCTCGGCGAACTCGGCTTCGTCGACGCGCAGCACCTGGACGACGGCGGCGAGCGCACGCACGCTGCGCTCGCCGCTCGCGACGAGC
>CALLZN010000424.1 GCA_937858895.1 uncultured bacterium
GAAGTTCAGGACCTTCTTGCCTTTGACGCTGATCGTTGCGCCCTGCGCCGTTTCGATCACGCGCTCGGCCTTGTAGAGGCCGGCGTCGCGGATCGCGTCCAGCTCGGATTGGAGACGCTCGCGGGTTCTTCCGTACATGCCGGCTAGGACAGCCGAGCGCGCCTCAGAGCGCAAGACGCGGCCTGCCTGGCATTGGGACTTTTCGGCGTGCCTGCTACCGTGCGGCGCATGCAGATCACGAAGCTCGGCGTCATCGGTGGGAGCGGGCTCTACGCCATGGAAGGATTGACCGACGTGCGCGAGGTCGAAGTCGATACTCCCTTCGGCAAGCCCTCGGACGTCATCACGACCGGGCGGCTCGGTGCCAGCGAACTCGCCTTCTTGCCGCGCCATGGCCGGGGCCACCGCCTCATGCCGAGCGAGCTGCCCTTCCAAGCCAACATCTACGCGCTCAAGATGCTCGGTGTGCAGGCGGTCCTCGCGATCTCGGCCGTCGGCAGCATGCGCGAAGACATCGTGCCCGGCCACCTCGTCGTCGTGTCGCAGTTCATCGATCGCACGCGCCACCGCCCCGACACCTTCTTTGGCGACGGCATCGTCGGGCATGTGCACTTCGCGGATCCGATCTGCACTTGCCTCGCGGCCTCGGTGCTCGCGTCGGCGCGAGACGCTGGCGCGACCGTGCACGAAGGGGGGACCTATGTGTGCATGGAAGGGCCGCAGTTCTCGACGCGCGCCGAGTCGCACCTTTACAGGTCCTGGGGTGTCGACGTCATCGGCATGACCAACCTCCAAGAAGCCAAGCTCGCGCGCGAAGCCGGGCTCTGCTACTCGACGCTCGCGCTCGCGACCGACTACGACTGCTGGCACGAGAGCGAAGAAGATGTGAGCGTCGAGGCCGTGCTCGAGGTGATCCGCAACAACGTGAGCACGGCCAAGGCGACGATCGCGGCGCTCGCCGGGCGCTTGCCGCTCGCGCGCGCATGTTCGTGTCGAAGGGCGCTCGAGCACGCGATCATGACCGCCAAGGACGTGATTCCAGAAGCTACGCGCAAGCGGCTCGAGCACATCTTGCCGTTGTCCTTCGGTGGGCTGCACAGCTTCGAGTGAGGGGCGCTCGCGTCGCGTCGCGAGCCTCGCTGTCGTCGTCGCTGTCTTCGCCTACCTCGCGTTCTACCTCTACGAGAGCCGGGGGCTGACGCGCACCACGGGCTGGGACGTTTTCGCCTACGTCGGTGCTGTCGTTTCGCTCGAGGACGAAGCAGCCGATGCCGAGCGCATCCACGCGGCCGCTTACGAAGCTGTGCGGGCGCAGGCCTCGGACGAGCTCTTCGCGCGGCTCACGGCCGACGGCGGCGGCGATGCCCAAGGCGCGATCGACTACCGCGCACGCATGGCGACGGACGCCGAGGCCTTCGTAATGCAGTTGCCCTTCTACCGCGTGCGGCCGCTCTACATCGCTGCCTTGCGCGGGCTCACGAAGCTCGGGGTGAACCCGGTCCAGGCCATCGTGATCGTGGGCGTCTGCGCCATGGCGTTGATCGTGCTCTTGCTCTTCGTTTGCTTGCAGCAGCTCTTCGGCGCGGTGGTCGCGGCTCTGCTCACGCTCCTCGCGAGCTCGGCCTTCGGCATCCTGCCGGTCGCGCGTGCGGCGACGCCCGACGCGCTCAACGCGCTCTTGCTCTTTGCAGGCGTGGTCTTGTTGGCCGCGCGCTCCGCGCTCGTCGTTCGCGCAGGCGTCGTGGTCCTGCTCGCTTCGATCTTCGTGCGCAGCAACAACGCGGCGGTCGTGATCTGCGCCTTCCTGGCAGTCGCCGTGTCGTGGCCTGGGGCGGGGCGTTCGCGGGTGAGGCTCGCGTTGGCCGTCGCCTACTCCGTGCTGGCGGTCGGGGCCTTCGTCTTCGTCCACACGCAGGCTGCGCACGTGGGTTGGTGGACGAGCTTCCGCCATACCTTCGTCGCTTGGAATCCGCGACCGCTCGTCGATGTGCCGTCCTTCTCGGCTTCGGAGTACCTCGCGGTCCTGGCCCACCGCCTGCCGCGTGTGCTGGCTTGGGAGCGAGGTTTCGCGTTCTTTGCGCTGCTCGTTGTCTTGGTCCTTGGGCTGCGCCGCGGTGCGCGCCACCACGACCGCGAAGTCGCGCTCCTGCTCGCCCTGCTCGTGGCGGCGCTGCTACAGCTCTTGCTCTTTCCGATCGGGCAAGACCGCATCTATGCCGGCTACGCGGCGGCCGCGGTCGTTCTCGCCGCGCGCGCGCTGCGGACTCGGACCTCTACTTCTTGCCCTTGAGCTTGTCGAGCAGGCCTTCGAGGTCCGGCTTCTTCCCTTGGAGGAGCTTGTCGAGCGCGTCTTTTGCGGCGTCCTTCGCGGCCCCTTCGACTCGTTGTTTTACGGCGGTCTGGAGCGCTTGATCGAGGGTGGCGCCGAGGTCGAGGCGCGGCTGCCAGATCGTGCCGGCGAGCTCGGTCGTGAGCTTGCCGCCGAGGACCGCGAGGATCTTCTGGCCGTCTTTGTGCTTGGCGAGGATGTCGCTCAGATCGATGCGCACGTCGAGCTTGCCTCCCAAAGTCGCGCTGCCCGCGAGGCGCAGGATGCCGTCCTTGCCGCCGAGCTCGAAGCCTTCGGTGAAGACCTTGCCGCCTTCGATGCGGATCGCCGAGCTGATGTCGCGGAAGGTGACGCGACCTTGGTCGCCGAAAAAGCGAAAGAGATCTTTCAGCAGCGGGCTCGGCGTGAAGCTGCCGTTGGCGAGCTTGAGCGCACCCTTGGCCGACCACTGGTCCAGCGCTGCGAGAACGTCGGCACCGCTCTTCGGCAGCGGACCGCTGCCTTCTAGCGTGAGGCCCGCGCTTGCGTCGAAGGAGATGCCCGCGAGCGACTCGAGGCTCTGGGTCGGCAGTCCGGCGAGCAGGGGGACGACGTACTGGAGGGCCGGCACCATGGCCGCGTTGGCTTGGCCACCGCTCCACGACAAGCGGAAGTCGAGCGTGCTCGCGTCGCCGAGCAGGTCCTTGGCCTGCAAGGTCAAGGATAAGGGACCAGCGTTCAGCTGCGCGCCGTCGGCGGTCTTGACGTCGAGGTTCTTGCCGTCGAAGACGATGTCACTGCGCAGGCCGCGCAGGCTCGAACCGAGCCAGTTCAGGGCGTCGATGCTGAAGCTCGCTTCGCCCCGCAAGGGACTCGAAGCGAGGAGGCCGCCGCTCCGCGCATCACCCTCGAGGCGGCCGCGGACCGCAGCCTCCAGCCTGCCCTTGCCCACGAGCGCGAGGCCCTTGGGCAAGAAGGCCGCGACCATGGACGAGAGCTGCTCGGTGACGAGGTCGCCGCTCAGGCTCGCTTCGAAGTCCTGGGTTTCGAGCAGGGCGAAGCGCCCCTTCGTGTCGACGCCCTGCCCACGCAGCGTGAAGGCGCCGCTGCCGCGTAGCGCAGAAGGGAGCCCGGGATCGTCGCCCGCCGTCGCGAGCTGCACGTCGCCATGACTCTCGAAGCGCATGGCCTCGGTGGCCACGAGCGGCCCTGCGCCGAGGACCCCGCGCACGTCCACGTCGCGCGTTTCGACCACGAGACCCCACGGCAGCGCCTGGGCCGCCGAAGCAGCGGTCGGCACGAGAGCGACTTCGATGCGCAGCGACCCGCGATACTCGCCCTTCGGGAGCAAGGGTTGCTGACCGAGCTTTTGGAGGTCGACGTCGACGACCAGGCCGACCGCGCCCGCAGCCACGTTGTCCTGGTGCAGCAAGGCGTCGGCGGCGGTCGGCGACGCTGGGCGCACGGTCGCGAAACCGAAGTCGAGGTCGCTGCCCTCGAAGGAGGCCGACAGCTTGCGCGGATCGAAGCGCAGGTTGGGGCGCAGCGTCCACTGTTCGCCGACCAGACCTCGACCAGGTCCGAAGGGCCCGCCGCGCACGTCCAAGCCCTCGACCAGCATGTCGCCAACGAGCGCGTAGCCGCTGCCGCTGCCGGTCTCGGCGTTCGCACCGACGTCGGCTCCGACGCTGGCGTCGACAGCCTTGACCGCGAGCTTGCCGCGCAGCTTGCCGCGCAGGGTCTCGAAGGGAGCCTCCTTCATGAAGGCAGCCGCGAGCGGCGCGTAGTCCGCGATGTCGAAGCCGCTCGTCTCGAAGGCCGCGAAGTCGAGCGCTTCTTCTCGCCGCGGATCGACCTGAGCGCGCAGTGTGATGCCGCCCTTCTTGCCGGCGTCGCGACCAGCGAGTTCCGCGTCGAGGGCGAGGGCGACCGCGGCGCCGAAGTCCTGGTTGGCGATCGTCACGTTGATGGCTTGGATGCGTTCTTCGATGCCGCGCGCCGCATCCACGATCTCGACGAGGCCGTCGCTGACTTCGCAGCGCAGCTTGAGGTCGAAGTCGCGCCCGCGCTCGTTGTTCGCTTCTTGGTCGCCGGATCCCGGCTCCTTGCTCGCGCGGTCGTTCTCGCGCTCGGCCCTTTGGAGTTCGGCGAGGTTGATCTTGCCGTCCTCGCGCACGTGCACGTGCAGCCGCGGGGCGCGTACCTGCGCTTGGACGGCGATCTTGCCCATGAGCAGCGACTTCCACGAAAGGCCAGCTTCGACGCGATCGATGCTCAGGGCGGGTCCCGGTGGGAAGCCTGGTGGATTGGCGACCTCGAGGCCCTCGATGACGACGCCCTTGCTCCACGAGAAGCGCAGACCGGGGATCGTGACTTCGCCATCGATCTTGTCCCGCACGCTCGCCGTGATCTTGTCGCGCATCCACGACGAGGAAACGAGGGTCGGCGTGAGGAAGTAGACGAGGACGAAGATCCCGACCAGAACGACGAGGCCCGTGACGAGCCAGCGTCGCAGGCGACTTTTGCGGCGCTTTTTGGGAGGGCTCGTCGTGGATGTGGGATGGGGCGCGGGAGCAGGCATGGCAGCACTCATAGGCAACGACGCGGTCGATCCGTCGCAGAAAGAGTCGCAGAAAGAATCGATCGAGTCAGGAATGTCGACCTGCCGACATGGTACCCATGTCGCCATCGAAGCCGGAGGCCGCGACAG
>CALLZN010000425.1 GCA_937858895.1 uncultured bacterium
CTCGCTGCACCGGGTCCGGCCAAGGGCAGACGCACAGGCTCGGTCGCGTGCGGCGCCGCAGCAGCGTCCCGCGCAGCGCCATGCGGCGACGACAAGATGATGCGCAAACAGCGATCGAGGACGCGATCGACATCGACGTCGCTGCGCAGGGCAATGACCTCACCGCTCAGCGGGAAGCGCGCTCGGATGCCGTCCTGCCGCACCTCGAGCGACATGAGCGACTGGCCGCCGTAGCGCAGATCGCGCTCGTAGCGATCACCGCGGAGCTCGACGCCTTCATCGAGACTCGTGGCCCGCTCGAGGAGACGGCTCGCGAGTTCGCCGAGCTCGGGATCGGCGAGGCCGCTCGGCAAGGTCGCGAGGAAGGGCTCTTCGTCGACGACCCATGGCGCGATTCCGCGCAAGAGCCAACGCGTCTCACCGCGCACGAAGACCGAGCGCAGTTCGTAGACGTCGAGGTCGAGGCCACGCAGCAACTCGAGCCGGCGATAGAAGCGCTGGGGCACGCCGTGAGTAACAACGAGGATGCGGAAGCCCTCGGCCCACGACAAGCCGAGCGAGGTGTCGCGATCGCTGACTGCCTGCTCGAGCAGGTAGGCATTCTCGCTGAACCACAGCTGCAGATCGGCGATGTGCAGCGGCGCCCATGCTTCATCTTCTTCGTCGAAGGCGAGGATGAGCACCGGCGTGCCGACGGCGTCACGAGCCAAGAAGTCGACGCGCAAGTCGTCACCGACCCTGACGTCGCGCTCGATCAAGGAGAGGCCGCTCTCGATCGTCGGCGCAGCATTCCGTTGCGAACCACTTTCGAGCAGAGCGTGCAGAATCATCCGCGGATGCGGAGCTATCGGACCGGAGATCATAGGCATCGTCACGGACCCCCATGCGGGTGCCCGCCCTCGAAGACGCCCTTCCGTCGAAGAGCAGGTCTTGTTGTCGTTCGCGTCGCCGTAACGACGCACCCACCTTTCCTCAGTCCTTCGAACCGGTTGCTAGCCGGTTTCTCGCCCTCTTGGTTGGAGTCGCGTGATCTGGAAGCGTCGGTATTAGCGCCAAATGGCCGCGCCAGGTCAAGCTCTATTCCAAGATCTGAGAATCGACCTCAAAGACCGTAGCAGGCCTGCAAGGCCGATGTGTGGCAGAGCGCGATCGCCGTCGCGTCGCCGACGTCCCGCGGCAGGTCTTCGAAACTGACGCCGAGGGCCTGCTCGACCATACGGGTCAGCGCTTCCTTCGAAGCAGCGCCGTGCCCAGCGACGCGCAGTTTTACGGTCGCCGGCGCGTACTGGTGCACACGAAGCTCGCGACGTCCAGCGACCAGCAACACCACGCCGCGGGCCTCGCCGAGGCGCAGCGCCGATTGAACGCTCTTGCCGAAGAAGGCCTCTTCGAGCGCCACGCACTCGGGCTCGAAGCGATCGACGCGGGTTTCGAGGGCGGTCGGGAGTTCGGCGAGCCGCTGTTCGGGCGGCTTGCGCGAACCGCCGAGATCGAAGACGCCGGCGCCGATCAAACGGGGCTTGCCACTTCCGCTGCGATGAACCGCGTTGCGAACCTGGAGGGCCGGGCGCGCTTCAAGGCCGGCGCGCTCGCGCTGCTGCAGCTCGACACAAGCGTAGCCGCAGACGCGCGTTCCGGGATCGATGCCGAGGACTCGCATCGCGGCGTTATAGCAAGGGCTCACGCGAAGCTGATGCGTCTCCGGCCACGAACTCGTAGGATCGCGGTTCTCATGGCCGCGAAGACCTTCGTCGCACTCCTGCTTGCCGCCGGCAAGGGCACGCGCTTCGGCGTCGACCAGCCCAAGACCTGGCTCGAGCTCGACGGCGCAGCGATCTTGGTCTGGAGCGCGCGCCGCCTCGCTCAGGTCAGTGGCCACGTGGCTACGGTCTTGGCGAGCGACGAGGCGGCGCTCGCGGAGCGCGTGCCCGAGGTCGCTGCGGACCTCGACGCTGCCGGCGTGACGCTACGCATCGTCGGCGGCGCGACGCGCCAGCAATCGTGCCAGCGCGCCTTCGACGCCGCGCGCGCGATCGAGGCGGACCTCGTTCTGGTCCACGATGCGGCGCGGCCCTTCTTCGACATCGCAGCGACCGAACGTGCCCTCGCTGCCGCGTGGCAGCACGGCGGCGCCATTCTCGGGCATCGCGCGCGTGACACGCTCAAGCTCGTCGACGGCGCAGCGATCCACTCGACGATCGATCGCTCGTCGGTCTTCCATGCCGCGACGCCTCAGGTCTTCCGCCGCGACGCCTTCGAAGCCATGCTCGAACACGCCGCGCTGCACGGCGTGGAAGGAACCGACGAAGCGGGCCTCGCGGAGGCTTGCTCGATCGACGTCCGAGCCGTCGAGGCGCCGAGCACGAACATCAAGATCACCTATCCCGAGGACATGCTCTTGCTGCCCGCCCTCACCCCCTTGCTTCGCCGCGGCCGAGCTGACGACGAAGGCACTTCGTCATGACGCGCGACCTCGCTGACTGGGCTTCGTATCCGCGCATCGGCCTCGGCACCGACCTCCACCGCCTCGTACAGGGTCGCCCCTGCGTCCTCGGCGGCGTCGTCTTCGCGGACTGCCCGGTCGGGCCCGATGGACACTCGGACGGCGACGCGGTCTTGCACGCCATCACCGACGCGCTTCTGGGCGCAGCAGGCCTCGACGACCTCGGCACGCTCTTCCCGGATGATGCCGCGACCAACCTCGGTCGCGCGTCGCAAGACTTCGTCCTCGAAGCGCGGCGCCAAGTCGCCGAGCGCGGCCTGCGCCTCGTTTCTCTCGACGTCGTCATCCACTGCGACCGACCCAAGATCGCGCCGCGTCGCGTCGCGCTGCGCAGCAAGATCGCCGAGCTCTGCGGTCTCCCACACGATCGCGTGAACATCAAGGGCAAGACCTATGAGGCCACGCGCGACGCTGCGACGGAAGTCGTGAGTGTCACGGCCGTGGCCCTGCTCATCGCGCTGCGCAGCGGCGCTTGAGAACGCGCACGCCCCAAGCCGCCTGATCAGGCTGCCCGATCAAACGTGCGACTGCATCTCGAGCAGGCGCCGATAGGCACCGCCTTCGCGCCGCATGAGCTCTTCGTGCGTGCCGCTCTCGACGATGCGCCCCTTGTCGAGGACGAAGATGCGATCGACGTTGCGCACGGTCGACAGGCGGTGCGCGACGATGAAGGACGTCCGCCCGACCATCAGATTGTCGAGGGCCTCCTGCACGCCGCGCTCGGCTTCGGAGTCGAGCGCGCTCGTCGCCTCGTCGAGCAGCAAGAAAGTCGGGTCGCGCAGAATCGCGCGCGCGATCGTGATGCGCTGGAGCTGACCGCCGGAGAGACGCGAGCCACGCTCGTGCACATTCGTGTCGTAGCCCTCAGGCAGCCCATCCACGAACTCATCGACGAGGGCAGCGCGCGCCGCCGCGACCATGTCGGCCTCGGTCGCTCCGGCGCGCCCAAGGAGGATGTTCTCACGAATCGAGCTGTTGAAGAGGAAGGGCTGCTGGTCCACCGTCGCGACGTGCCGCAGGTAGCTCGAGAGCTTCAGGTCGCGCAAGTCGTGACCATCGATGAGGATGCGCCCCGCCGTCGGGTCATAGAAGCGCGTCAATAGATTGAGCAGCGTCGACTTGCCCGAACCGCTCGGTCCGACGAAGGCGATCTTCTGCCCGGGCTCGACGCGCAGCGAGATCGAGTCCAGCACGGGCTCGGACTCGTAGGCAAAGGAGAGCCGGTCGAAGACGACCTCTCCGCGCGGCCGCTGGAGCTCGACGGCATCGGGCCGATCCAGAATGTCGCTCTTCTGGTCGAGGTGGACCGCGATGCGGTCCATCGCTCCCTGCGACTCCTTGATCATGTTGTAGGTCCGCGCGCTGCGCTTTACGTGCGTGTAGGTCGTCCCGATCGCGGCGAGCGCGGTCATGAGCTTGGCCTCGCCGAGCCGCTGCAGGTCGTCGGCGCCGACCAACTCTTGGATACCGATGAGGATGGCCGCGAAGCCGAGCATGTACAACAAGTAGAGCAGCGACTGCGACAGGGTCTTCGCCTGCACCATGCGCATCGTGCGCTTCAAGAAGTGCTGGTTGTCCTTGTTCAGGTCCTCGAGCTGGCGCGCCTCGAGCTGAAAGGCCTTGACCGTCCGAAAGCCCTGGAACATCTGGCTCATCGTGTCGGTCGCGCGCCCGAGGGCGTGCAGGCTCTTGCGTGACCCCTTCTGGACCTTGCGGCCGAAGGTCATCATCGGGATCGCCAGCAGCAGCGACATGAGTAGCACGAACCAGAAGAGCCACGGAATGATCGAGCCCGCGATGATCGCGTTGCCGAGGATCATCAAGGGCTCGATGTAGGCGTTCTCGAGGAAGAGCGTGAACGACCGCTGAATCGTCGACGTGTCGTTGCTGACCGTCGAGATCAAGTCCCCGCTGCGCTGCTTGGCGAAGAAGCGCAAGCTCAAGTGCATCAGGTGCTCACAGATCGCATTCCGCATGTCGACGACGACGCGCACCGTCGCGAGGTTCGCGAGGATGCGGAAGGCGTAGACGCTCAGCGCACCGAGGACAGCGAGGAAGGCAACGAGGGCCGCGGTCTGACCGAGGCCTTCCTTGGGCAAGAGCGAGCCGAGCCCAATGAAATCGAAGAAGGCGTTCTTCGACGAGCTGAGCGCGGTCGTCAGGGCGTTGGGATGGGCAGATCGCGCCTCGGGAAAGAGCTTGCCGACCACCTCGTCGATGAGCAGGAGCGGCGCCTTGAGCAGCGCAGCCTGCAGGATCCCGAGGGCGAGGATGCCAGCGACCAGTAGCTTCTGCTTCTTGAGCGAACGCCCAAGATGCAGAAAGAGCACGAGGACCCCCGTCTCGCCCTCACGTCCCGCAGGCCCCGCGGGTCCTCCCCTGCCCGTGCCCGTGCCCGTCAATGCTGGACCTTACCGTGCGGTTACTGCACGACCGTGCGCGCAGCGACTTCGCCGGCCCACGCGAGAAAGCGCGTGCTCAAGTAGTCCTGACGCACGAGGTCCCGCTGGTTCTTGTCATCGAGCGACAGAGCGCCCATGGCCGGAGTCATCGCCGTCTTGAGCGCGATGTAATAGCCCTCCTGCCCACGGATCGGGCCGATGGCGCTGCCGGCCGCGACGTCGAAGAAGAGCTTGGAGGCAACCGAGTAGCCCTGGACGAAATCGGTGTACTCGTTCTCCTTGAGCTCGGTGCGCATCTCGTTGA